>NZ_LSZI01000002.1:0-19877 GCF_001647535.1 Acinetobacter sp. SFA
TCCCCATACCGGTCAGTTCCTGGAAAATCCGATGCACATCTTCACACAGGTCTTTGTCCGTAGTTAACAGCCCATAGTCGGTATAGATTCGCGCATTGCCGGCATGATAGTTACCGGTACCCAGATGCACATAGCGCACCAGTTTATTATTTTCCCGGCGTACCACCAGAATCATCTTGGCATGGGTCTTGTAGCCCACAATACCATACACCACCACCGCACCAGCTTCCTGCAGTACATTGGCGACTTCAATATTGGATTCCTCATCGAAACGCGCGCGCAATTCAATCACTGCCGTGACTTCCTTGCCATTACGGGCAGCTTCAGCCAACACCTGCACAATTTCAGAATCCGGTCCGCTACGATATAAGGTCTGTTTGATCGCCAACACTTGTGGATCACGTGCCGCTTCACGTAATAATGAAATGACCGGTGCAAAAGATTCAAACGGATGATGCAGCAAGATATCCTGTTTCTGCATTGCACTAAAAATATTTTCAGATTTTTTCAGTACTTTGGGAATAACCGGCGTATGCGAGTCATAGCGTAAATGTGGACGCTTAAAGTTAGACAGCAAACGTGCCAGATTGACCGGGCCAGCAACTTTATAAAGCTGATCTTCATCCAGATCAAATTCATTCAGCAGATATTCATAAATATGCTGTGGACAGTTTTCCGTTACTTCCAGACGTACCGCACGACCAAACCGGCGTGAGCTGAGTTCACCTTTGAGCGCCTTGGCCAGATCTTCCACATCTTCATTCAAGGCCAGATCGGCATTACGGGTAACACGGAACTGATAACAGCCGGTCGCCGTCATACCCGGAAACAGATCAGAAACATGCTCGTGAATAATGGCAGACAGCATCACATGATGTTCTTTGCCATCGGTCAGTTCATCGGGCAAACGTACCACGCGTGGCAATGACCGCGGTGCAGGCACTACGGCCAGATCAATCTGACGACCAAAGGCGTCTTTACCTTCCAGCGTCACAATAAAGTTCAGTGATTTATTCACCAGACGCGGGAATGGATGCGCAGGGTCCAGACTGATCGGCGTGAGGACAGGAGCCACCTGCTCCTGAAAATATTTTTTAACCCAGGCAGATTGTGCTGGAGTCAGCTCACCACGGCGCAAGAAACAAATATCTTCCTCACGCAGTTTTGGCAAAATTTCTTCATTTAAAATACGGTACTGACGTTCAATCGCGGCATGCGCAGTTTTAGAAATCTGCTCCATGACCTGCTTGGGTGTGAGACCATCCGGGCTGCGGCTTTCATTTCCCAGATCAAGCTGCTCTAAAACACCTGCAACGCGAATTTCAAAAAACTCGTCCAGATTACGCGAGAAAATCAACAGGAAATTCATGCGTTCGAGCAATGGATGTAAAGGATCGACAGCCTGTTCCAGAACGCGTAAATGAAAGTCCAGGATAGACAGTTCACGATTGATATAACGATCATTATACGTATATTCGGGCTGTACTGAAGTGCTGCTGGCTGCCGTATTCATATCAAACCTACGTGGATTTAAAATTGTGCTTATCGTTCCAAGTATGCTTCAATTTTATGACAATTTCATAAAAAAAGCCCAAATAATTGGGCTTTCTTTCTAAATAATATCTTAAGGTAATTCTGCATAACGCATATAACGCTTAATCATCCGCTTACGTGCATTTAAAGCAGACGAGTTACGATGATCCTGAAAATATTTCGGATTGGTAAGAATGGCGGCCAGAAAGATGGCCTGATCCTGGGTCAGGCTTTGCGCGGTTTTACCAAAATAATGTTTGGCCGCGGCTTCCACTCCATAGATGTTGTCCCCGAACTCGATCGAGTTCATATACACTTCCAGAATTCTCTGTTTGGACCACATGCGTTCCATCATCCAGGTGGCGACAGCTTCTTGTCCTTTACGTACAAATGAACGCTTATTGACGAGGAACAGGTTTTTCGCCAGTTGCTGGGAAATGGTGGAACCTCCTGCGACGACTCGGCCTTGATCCCGGTTTTTATTCAGCGCCTGTTGAATGCCCTCCCAGTCAAAACCATGGTGATGAATAAATTTTCCATCTTCCGCAGTGACAATTGCACGTTTCAGATTCAGGCTGATCTCGTCGTAGGGCCGCCACTGATGCTGAATCGGTTTGGAAGGTTCTGACCAGTAATCGATCCGCATCATCATGGTGGTGTTTACCGGATGGGTGCGCCACCAGGCCAGACTGGCAAAGATCCACAATTGAACCAGCAGGATCACACTGACGATGACGAGCATCGTGCGGATCAGAAAGGCTTTCATGTCAGTGCGTTACTCCTGAAAATTTAATTTTTCGTGTTAAGCTTATTCGAAATATACAATCACAGCAAAAAAATAGCATGTCTGAATACTCTCCCCCTGTCGCACATCGCAAACTTGATATGCATCTCTGGTGGATTACCGCCATTTTAATCGGCATCAATGTGGGATTATTTGTCTGGCAAGTCATGCATGGCATGGACGTGACCCAACCGAGTACCCGAGATGCTATTCTCTGGGGTGCAGATTATGCACCTTTAACTTATATAGCGGAACCCATGCGCTTGTTTAGCAGCATGTTTTTTCATTTTGGCCTGATTCATCTGATGTTGAATATGTGGGCCTTGTATATTTTTGGTAGTGTGGCCGAACAACTTTTTGGCCGGATGTATTTTATCGGCTTATATCTCTGCGCCGGTCTGATGGGTAGTCTGCTCAGTGGTTATATAAATATTCAAAACAGCTATAACCTGATTGAAGGTGGTGTCGCCAATCCAGATCTATTACCTGCAGTCAGTGCCGGGGCATCTGGTGCTGTGATGGGACTCGGGGCTTCACTGACAGTGCTGGCCTTATTGCCGATGCTACCCCAGCAACGCTTTATTCTGGATAAAAAAACCCTGGTAATGGTTCTGGGTCTAAACCTGGCATTGGGCTTTATGATCAGCGGAATCAACAATGCCGCCCATATAGGCGGCATGCTGATGGGTGCTTTGCTCACCCTGTTATGGTATATGGGTCAAAAAATGCAGCGTAGCCGCCTGTTCAATCTGATAGCCTTGTGTATCGGTTTTGGGCTGTGTGTCCTGCTTTATCAATATAACCTAGTCTTGCTTGAACCCATTCGTCCACTCTGGCAAGAAATGCTGGAACTCATGCAGCAGCAGTTACAACTTTAAATCAGAACCGGTTTAAAAGCCCAAGAGATGAATCTTACTGATTCATCTCGCGCAAGCTTTGTAAAGGCGGAATATCCGACAGATAACTCAGACGATAACGGCCAATTAACATACATAAAACGGTCATAAAGATCGGCAGGATAATCCAGATTTCCCAATGCGGCTGAATCATCAAATCCATTTTATAGCTGGCAATTGCACTGATGACTTCGGCAAACAGGCAGGAAACAATTCCGGCAAACAGCCCGATAAAACCAATTTCCAGACTCATCATGGTCTTCAGTTTCTGCTTGGAACTACCAAATGAACGTAGCAAAGCCACTTCACGTTTGCGTTCATCCATTAACAGGTTCAAACAGGCCATCAGCACCAGAAAACCGGAAATACTGACCAGTACCGCCAGAATCGTCACGATTTGCACCAGCACATTCACAAGGCGTTTGATCTCTTCCAGAATCAGGCTGACATCAATAAAAACCGTGTTGGAAAATTGCTGGATTACCGACACCAGTTTGCCTTTATCTGTCTCCGGCACATAAAAACTGCCCAGATAACTGCCTGCATTGGCATCCATGCTATTCGGGGCAAAAATAAAGAAAAAGTTCGGACTAAAACTTTCCCACTCGACGGTTCTTAGATTAACGACTTTAGCTTCCAGTATGCCTTCAGGCAGACTGAAACTGAGTTTATCTCCTATCTTAATGCCTAATTCTTCGGCCGTATTGGCCTCGACTGAAACCTCACCCGGCTGTTTTAATTCTGCCTTACCCTGAACAATGACATTATCCTGAGGATAGCGGTTTGACTGGGTCAGATTCAGCTCACGCTTTAAGGTATTGCTGCTTTTGACCAGTTCATCAGCAAAAGGCTGATCATTTTTGGCGACCAGACGCCCGCGAATATTCGGATAGAGTGGTGTGCTTTTCCAGCCATTCTGCTCCAGTTGGGCTTTCAGGGCTGGCATCTCAAAAGGTGGTAAACCATAAACAAACTGGTTCGGCGTACCTTCTGGTAACTGTTGCTGCCAACGATCTAGCAGATCAGTACGTAATACTGCCAGTACCGTAATCAGGCTCAGACCCAAAGCTAACGCCGTAATCTGCAAGGCGGTATGTGAAGGTGTTCTGACATACGATGATAGATTTAGCTTCATATTCCGCAGCAGCTTTAACACCATCCAGACCGTCACATACAGCACCACACATAACACAATAATCGCGCCAATCACCCAGGCGGTCAGCAGCAAGTTTTCAGTCAAAATCACACTGAAAATAATCAGGCTGAGCGTTCCGGTCAGCAGCATCCACAGCATGGACTGTACTGATTTTTCCTGCTGGCGAATCACCCGAATCGGCGGCGTATTTAGCAGTTGCAATAAGCTAGGCATCACAAAACCGAGCAGCACCACCGCACTGGTCAGCATCGCGACCGGCAATGGTCCAAGCAACATTGCAATGGCAGAAAATTCAATCTGCAAATTTGGAATCAGCTGCAACATTAACTGTAACAATCCATAACCCAGACCGATCCCGAGCACAGTACCGATCAGCATGGCAATCAGCAGCACCATCCCGAGTAAAGCCAGATAAGCTGACAGAATCTGCTGCTTGGTGGCACCGATACAACGCATCAAGGCAATATGATCCTGATTCTGCTGCACATAACGCTGTGCGGTTAAGGCTATGGCAATCCCGCATAATAAAATGGTCAGAATATTCGCCAGTTGCAGAAAAGTATCCAGATTGGCGATTGGCTTCATCAAACGGGTATTACCCTCACTGGCATTGCGCAACTTGAGACTGCTTTGCTCCTCAAACTCCTGCCCCTGTACTTCTGCTGGCGTTTCTGAGGTGTCGTTTGCTGACTTGTGCTGCTTGAATAAGGCTTCAAATTGTTGGGTATCATTCGGACGGCCCGCCATGAGAAGGCGATATTCGATTCGGCTCCCCACCTGAATGGCATTGGTTCTTGCTACATCTGCCTGGGAAATAATCACCGTTGGCGAAAAGCCGGAAAATCCAAGCTCCTGATTGGAGTCCTGTTCAATCTTTGCAGTAACTTTAAACGCAGCATCGGCAATATGGAGCTGATCGCCCAGTTTGACCTTGAGTAGATCCATGGCCCGTTGACTGAGCCAGATTTCACCAGATTGAATCGAGCGTTTGGCCGGTTGCACCCGCAGCTCACCACGCAAAGGAAAAGCCTGATCAATCGCTTTGACATTGACCATGACAAACTCTGCATCAGTATAGGCCATGCTGCTAAACACAATAACTTCTGACTGCTTTAGGTCCAGCTGTCTGGCCTGATCACGCCACTGCTCAGGCAAAGGTTCATTGTCTGAAAGCACCAGATCAGCAGCCAGCATTTCTGCTGCCTGCAAGGCGACTGCATTTTGAATCTGCTCATTGCTAAATTTAAGCGCAGTGGTCGCACTGATCGCCAGTGTTAAGGCAATAATCAGCAGATAAATCCCGGTCGTTTTAAAGCTTTGTGTCAGTAAAGGACGAAATAATGGATTCATTTCATCCCCCACTCGGATGTTCAATCAGCTCGCCATTCAACAGCTCAAAATGCCGCTGGCACTGCTGTGCCAGTTTTCGGTCATGCGTCACCAGCACCAAGGTCGTTCCCAGTTCCCGATTTAGTTGAAATAGCAGTTGTTCAATTTCTTTGGCAGTTTCGCCATCGAGGTTACCCGTGGGTTCATCGGCAAAAATGATTTTTGGTTCACTGACCAGTGCCCGGGCGATCGCCACACGCTGCTGCTCTCCCCCCGACAGCACTTTCGGGGTTTGCTGCGCCTGTCGATCCAGCCCTACTTTATGCAGTAGTGCCAAGGCTTTTTGCTCGGCTTCTGCATATTTAAAATCGGGTTTCAGGCGCAGGGGCAGCATCACATTTTCAAGTGCAGTCAGATGTGGCAACAGCTGAAAAGACTGAAATACAAAGCCGATATTTTTCAAACGCACCAGTGCACGCTGTTCTTCATCCAGACTTGACACCAATTCACCACAGACCATAAGCTGACCTGAACTGGCCTGATCCAGTGTTGCCAGAATACCCAGTAATGTGGATTTTCCGGAACCGGAACGACCCGTAATCGCTACCTGTTCCCCAGCCCGAATTTCCAGGTCAAGATTCTCAAAAATGGTGAGCTGTTTTTGTGAAAGTTGTATCTTTTGTGTCAATTTCTGGGCAGAAATAATAGCCTGTGGCATGATGGTCGAATCGTTGCTGCTTTGAATCATACGTGTCCTATATGAAAGATCTTAATCAGAAAACCCGGCTATTGCCTTACTTGTTTTTGCTCAGTCTGTGCCTGTTTCCTCTTGGGGTTTCAGCAAAGACAATTATGATTTTAGGTGATAGTTTAAGTGCAGGATATGGTATCCAGCCTCAGCAAGGCTGGGTAAATTTGTTACAAAAGCGTTTAGAGCAACAGTATCCGAAACAGCATAAAGTGGTCAATGCAAGTGTCAGTGGCGAAACCACCAGCGGAGCGCTGGCCAGACTACCAAAATTGCTACAAACGCATCGTCCAGACCTTGTGGTGATTGAGTTAGGTGGCAATGATGGCTTGCGTGGACAACCGCCACAAATGATTCAAAAAAATTTAGCCAGCCTGATTCAGCAGAGCCAGAAAGCCAAAGCCAAAGTTATTGTATTTGGTATGAAAATGCCGCCTAACTACGGTCAGGCATATAGCAAGACCTTTGAAAATAATTATAAAGTGGTCAGTCAGCAATATAAGGTGAAATTATTGCCTTTCTTCCTGGAGGGTGTGGCCGGCAACAAAACCCTGATGCAAAAAGATTTGGTTCATCCGAATGCCAAAGCGCAAACCATCCTGTTAAACAATGCTTATCCATCCATTAAAGGCGCTTTATAAAGCGCCTTTAATGGATTCAAATCTTAAAATCTGACTTAGAAATCAAAGAATGTAACTTCACCTGTTTCAAGTGAATATTCTGCTCCCACGACCAGTAATTTACCTTTGGCAATCAAATTTTCCAGTACGGCTGAACCATGACGAAGCTGGTTCACTGAAGCAAATACATTCGATCGAATAGCATGTATGGACAGTTTGTCCAAATCATCTTTTAATTCAGTTTGCATCAGAATTTCGACTGATGGACGTACCCGGTTCACAATCGACATCAAATTTGCAGATGGCGGTGTTGCCGGATTGGTCAAGGCTTCAATTGTAGAATGAATTGCGCCACAATGCGTATGGCCTAATACAATAACCACTGGACAGCCAAAGCTGTCTGCAGCGAACTCAACACTGCCGACTTGAGAGGGTGCCACAATATTGCCTGCTACCCGAATCACAAACAGATCACCCAGCCCCTGATCAAATACCATTTCTGCCGGGACACGCGAATCCGAACATCCTAAAACAATAGCAAATGGTTCCTGACTTTCTGCCATTTCAGCGCGTTGCTGATGCGATAATAATTTTAAATGCTGCGTTTCACCATTGACAAAGCGCTGGTTACCCTTTTTAAGACGATCTATAGCTTCCTGAGCTGTGAGCATTCTTTTTTACCATCGATGTTTTTAGTGGGAATATCTTACTGCTAGATTTTTTGAATGTCACTTGCAAAAAAATTACCCGTTTAAATTTTTTAGCTTTTTGATGATTTCTTGTTCTGTGTATTTTTCTGTGAAATTCATCACATTTCATTCAGGATTTTTCTGCCCAGACTATTCATTAACAGATGTACAATATTAAGGAATGTTTTAAAATAAGTTGAAAGATTACGATTTGATTCATCTATAAATTGCAAATCGATAACATGGAAGTATTTTGAGCATTTTGCTTAGTGGGTTTATTTTGGGGAATAGCCAATGAAGAAAATAATAAGATTGCGCTCGAAAATGATCTGTTCAACCCTGGTTGCCTTAAGCATGGCATTACCAGGCCTGACCCATGGTCAAAATCTGTTTGGCCAGAAAAGTGAAAAGTCTGCCCAAGTATTGCAGCAACATCTGTTGCAGGAACGTAGCCTTGCCGGACTCAAGTCCAAGACCCTCAAAATTGGAGAGGTGACCTGGAGCTATAGCGAAGGCGGGTCCAAGAACAAACCGTCAATTCTACTGATTCATGGTCTGGCCGGCACCCGTGACAACTGGAATCGGGTGGCCCAGTTTCTGACACCTTATTATCATGTCATCATTCCTGACTTGCCGAGCAATGGCGATACCAAAGTACCAGACGATTTTGATGTTTCAGTGCCCAATGTTACCTCTCAACTGCGTTTGCTCCTTGAAACCTTAAATGTGGATGAAAATTTACACATTGCCGGCCACTCTCTGGGTGGCTCGATTGCTACGGTGTATGCTTCACAATATCCTTTCGATACTCAGAGTCTATTTCTCATTAATAGTGCTGGTCTTTACAAAATGGGGAATACTCCCTACACCAAAGACCCACAAGCCTTAAAAGATCTGATCGTCAGCAAACCCGGCGATCTACAGGATGTATCCAAAGAGCTGATGCAGAACCCGCCAGTAATTCCTTATCAGTTGCGGCATGCACAGGAAAAACTGCTGATTTCACGCGCTGAACAAACCAGCAAATCGATTGATCAGGTGGTGATGCTAAACCGGATTTATACACCGGAAACCTTTGCCCGTCTGACCCGTACAGTTGAAGCACCCACCTTGATTTTATGGGGCAGACAGGATCGGATCATTAATGTTGAGGTGGTCAAAGAACTGCATGCCCTGCTGAAACGTGCCGAAAAACCGGTGATTTTGAATAATGTCGGGCATATGCCGATTCTGGAAGCAGAAAAACAGGTCGCACAGCATTATTTACCTTTTCTGGCCAAGACGCAGACCCTAAAAAACCCGCTTGCTGATAAACTCATTCCTTTATATTAAGTTTCAGAGATGCTATGCAGAAACACCCGATGATTGAGCAGTTGATCGATGCTCAACTTGATTTTCTCGATCAGGCATTTTCTCAATCTGAAACGATTCAAAGCGAGTTTCATGCATTTTATTTGTGGTTGCGTAAACAGACACTAAAAGAGCTGTGGAGCTGTGAAGCAATCAATCAGCTTTTACAGAAACAGATTCTGGATACAGCTACCAGTAGCTTTCTGATTGAACAGATTGCCGAGCATATCCGTTTTGCACTGGTGCATCCAGCCAATGACACCACCACGATTGCCGATCTGATTCCAGTACTGACCATAGACAAGATTGCCCAGTATGTGGCCAGCAAAAGTGACCATCGGCAGCGTCTGATTAAAACCGTAGTCAATAATCCGGCATTTTCAGCCATGATTACCCAATTGATCCAGCACTCCATTCAGGATTATCTGGATAACTCCATGATTGCCAAAAGTGTGCCCGGGGTCTCCCGCTTTATGAAAATGGGCAAATCCGTTCTGGAAAATGTCACCGACACCAACCTCGATAGCACCATTGCGCGTTATCTGCAAAAGAACATTTTGAAGCTCAGCCAGATGAGTGAGCATGTGCTAAACCAACATTTTGACGATGAAAAACTCTATCATTTTCAGGCTAATCTCTGGCATAAAATCAAGGTCATGCCTGTATCTGTCTTGAAGAAGTATATTGAGCTACAGGATCTGAATCAGACGGTCGGCTTAGGTCATGACATCTGGGATCACATACGCCAGACCGACTATCTGCAGCAGCAGTTACATGACGGAATTCATACCTGGTATGTCCGCAATCAGGAACATACTTTTGATCAGTTTTTACGTGATCTGAATATTGATGAAGCTCTCATTCAGAATGAATTGCAGCAACTGCTCAGCCCGATAATCCAGCAGATGGTTTCTCAAGGCCATTTACGTGAACGCGCACGAAAATATCTGGAACAATTTTATTATCATGAAGATACTTTGAAAATCCTTAAAATTTAAATAAAAAGGCCGCTTTATAGCGGCTTTTTTATTTTCTTGTGTGCTTAGAATTTTGCATTCAGACTGATACCGTAACGGCGGCCATCCAATAATTGATCCCCATCAATATCTTCAGCTTTTTCATCCAGCAGGTTATAGACGCCGAATTTACCAGTCAAATTCGGACTGAATTTATAGTTAAAGCCGACATCTACAAATTGGTAGCCTGGATTTGGCTGAGCCATCGAAGTACGGCTCAAGTATGCAGAGGTTTCAGAACGGTGGTGCAAGCGGCTCCATACATTTAATGCATCGTTTAGCTCATAATCGACACCAATATTAAACATGTGTTCTGGCATCTGGTTCAGTGGCTGGCCTTTAAAAGCACCCGATTTAAACTCTGAATCGGTATAGGTATAGTTTGCAGTCATGGTCGTGTAATCATTCAGACTGGCTTCTATCGTTGCTTCTACACCACGAATTTCCGCTTCATCTACATTAATCCGTTCACTAATAAAGTAGAATGGAATATCTCCTTCGAAACATTTCCAATTCTGCCAGTTATTACGGTTTGTTGTTGTGCCATCAGTATCGGTTTCGCAGGCACGAACTTCCGTAATCCGGTCTTTATATTTAGTGATAAAGCCAGTTAACGATGTATTGATATAATCATTTTTCCAGTTGAAACCTAATTCAGTCGATACACTTGATTCAGGTTTCAAGTCCGGATTGGCACGAATAATGCCACGGCCTGTTGGCAAGGGTGAACCGCCACCACCCGTGACGCTATAGAACCCTTCTGTGGCTGCACGAATATCAGGCTGTTTATAACCTGTGGCCACACCACCTTTTACTACAAAGTTATCATTTACCGCGTACACCCCATACAGTCGTGGCGATAAATGGCCACCATAGTTTTCATCATGGTCATAACGCAGGCCGGCGGTTAAATCGAAACGATCTGTCATGCCCCAAGTATCTTCAAGGAATGCAGCAGCAGACCATCGTGTTAACTCACTAAATTCAGGTGCAGTGGGATTCCGGTTAGTGGCTTTATCGACCAGTTTTTCATCTTTAAGATACCCACCGAATGACAGCATGTGATCACCTAAGGCCCAGTTCCATTGACTGTTTGCTGTCCAGGTATCCAGGGTAATCCCTTTGGTGCCGAGTTCCGTATTTCCACGATCCGGATTTTTTGAATTTTCATACTGGATATAAGATGAACTGTCCAAGTTATCGCTATAACGGCCATTATGGGTTACTGAATAAACGTTACGGTAATTACGCGAGAATGAATCTGCAGCGCCTTGAACGGCTGCTACCGTCTTACCGACTGAAGTCGTGGATTCCTGCTGCACAAAATTGGCTTCAACCTGCACATCATGATCATCATTAATGGCATAGCTCAGACGTGAATTTAAGCTTTCACGTTCTGTGCCACGAAAACCGCCAACATAACGGTCTTCATTACGTTCCTGCTTATTGACTGCTAGCTGCAAGCCCAGCTTGTCTGCAATTAAAGGACCGGTAAGATATGCAGAAGCATTTTTAATATCACCTGAACGACTACTGTCCTGAAGCGTGGTTCCTAATTCGACATGACCAGACCATTCATCCGAGACTTTTTTGGTAATGATATTGACTACCCCGCCCATGGCATCCGTACCATACAGTGTAGAAGCTGGACCACGAATAATTTCAATCCGTTCGATGGCGGCAAGCGGTGGCAGAATATTTTTCTCAAAACCGCCATCATCCCCATTCGGGTTCACATCCTTACCATATTGACGCTTACCATCGACCAGAAACAAGGTGTAGTTTGAACTCATGCCTCGAATACTGATGGTCTGTGCAGAACCTGAACCCGAAACCACTACGCCAGGCGTATTACGCAGCACATCAGTAATGTCGTTATATTCACGTTTATCCAATTCTTCACGATCAATCACGGTAATGGAAGCAGGTGCTTTAGCCAAATCTTGCTCATAACCTGTTGCGGTCACCACAATCGTTTGCAGTTTAGTCGCTTCCGCCTGTGGAACAACAGCTTCGACTGCAAATGCATTACCCGTCATGACTGAAGTTACAGCAAATGCCAAAGTGGTTTTTAAGAATGGCTTATTCATACCTTGCGCGCCCCAATATTTATGAAGAGATCATGTTTATTCGGTTGCGAAGTGTAACAGCTTTTCACTCAAATGCAATTGCTATTGATAATTATTATCATTAATATTCACTAAATTTTAAGCCAGATATAAAAAAACCTCGAACTTTCGAGGTTTTTTTAAATGCTATAAATGAACTGTTTATATAGAACAGCTTATTTCATATACGCACCTTCAGATTGACTATGATCCGTTTCATCAACGACATTCATCAATTCAGGAATATGCTGTTTTAGCGTTGTTTCTACGCCTTGTTTCAAGGTGATATCAATCGCTGAACAACCCTGGCAACCACCACCAAATTTAAGTACAGCGGTTAAACCTTTTTCAGGGTCTTCTTTGACTTCAACCAGTGCACAGTTACCGCCATGGCCTGCCAGACCCGGGTTAATTTCAGACTGCAAGACATAGGTAATGCGCTCTTCTACTGATGCATCTGGCCCCACGCGCGGCACTTTAGAATTCGGCGCACGGAAGGTCAACTGACCACCAAAACGGTCTTTGTTGTAGTCAATTACGGCATCAAGTAAATACGGAATAGATGGCGAGTCGATAAAAGCAGGGAAATCAGGATATTCCTGCTTATAATCTGTCGGTACAACTTCATCAGGTGCACTATAGGCCATGCAACATTCAGCGCGAGGAGTACCCGGATGCTCTACAAAAACACGCACACCAATACCCGGGGTGTTCTGTTTATCCAGTAAATCCTTTAAATACTCTTGTGCTGTTGGTGTAATCAATAAGTTGGGAATTTCACCAACAACTGGAGTGCTGCTGTTCTCAGTCGACATAACAATAATTTCCTCAAGCTCAAGTGACCATTTTAACTGAAGATGCGGGGTAATTTTTAAAAATCAACTAAAATTGTCGGATTTATTATAAAAGTACAACTTTAGCTCAATTTTAATGGCATGATAATTAGCAAATAGGCACCATTAGAATCATTTATATGCTTGATTTACCTTTTAATCATACTGTTACCATTATTCTGATCACCTGTATTGTGTCATTTATTGCTTTCTCCAAAGAGACGGTAATGAACCGGCTGATTTTTTGGCCTCCGGCACTGCAACGTGGACAATATGACCGTTTTATTACGCATGGGTTTATTCATGCGGATGGAACCCACCTGCTGTTCAATATGATTACCCTGTTCTTTTTTGGCAGTGTAATTGAAAGCTTTTATCGTCAATATCTGTACGACCTGGGTTTCATCCTGTTCTATCTGGGTGCTCTGGTTGCTGCGATTCTGCCAAGTTACCTGAAGCATAAAAATGATGCGCGCTGGGCCAGTCTAGGCGCTTCCGGTGCAGTGTCGGCTGTGCTATTTGCCTATATTCTGTTTGAACCATGGAAACTGATTTTTGTATTCTTCATTCCAGTTCCTGCAATTATTTTTGCTGTGCTGTATGTGGCCTATAGCATCTGGTCAGGCAAAAAAGGCAATAGCAATATTAATCACAGTGCGCACTTATGGGGAGCAGCCTATGGTGTGATTATGACGATTATTCTGGAGCCACGCCTGATTCCGCACTTCCTGAATAAACTGATGCAGATTCCGTTTTAACGCGGATTTTTAAATCCTGAGATAACTTAATCAGCTGTAAGTTGGGCCGGAGTTTTTCACTAAAAATCGACAAGAGAGCTGCGGCTCTCTTGGTCAGTTGAAACATCTCGTAATATATTAGAAAGCCATGATGTCACTTAATGCCAATCTTGAAGTGAATTTTGCAGCGATAATGTATACATCTGTATATTAATCACTGTCATTATCGAGATATTTTGCATGTCCATTACACCAGACGGTCTCCAATTTCCTCTTCAGTCTCCACAACAAAAACCCAGTAGCTCAAAAGCAGGGCGCGCAATTATCGCGGCAGCGCTAGCCAATGTCGCCCCTCACAGTTCTGCACAGGCACAATCAGAAAAAAACTGGCGCAAACTCTACACCGTACATTTTAAAAAGCTGGTCGAGCAGGGTCTGAGCTCTCCTGAGGCCAGCCTGAAAATTGCAGAGGATGGATTGGCACAGGCCCATCAGACGTTTGAGTTTTATCGTGACGGTCAAAAGCATTTACTGCAGGAGGTCTTCTCCCTGCCCGCAGGCCAGTTGCATACCTTCAAACTGACAGGTCATAGCAAATCAGCACCAGAATGGTATGTGCCCTACCAGGGGCAAAAGCTGCAAGGTGATGCCTTACTGGAGCAGATTGAACGCTGGGAAACTCAAGGCATCATGGAAACCAGTCATGCCAATGCCCTGCGTGAATGTGCCGTGCATCCGGAATGGTTTGACCTGTCAGATCGAACCACTGTGCTGTTTGGTGCTGCATCTGAAGCAGGACCTCTGACCTGGCTGGCAAAATGGAAAGCCAATATTGTGGCGATTGATTTACCGAATAGCCGGGTTTGGGGCAAGATTATCGATACCGTCAGCCAAGGCAATGCCACCCTGTATGCACCTTGTACTGAAGACCTGCCTGCCGATACTTCACCGAACATTTTGAAAGAAAAACTGGGCGCGAATTTGCTCACCCAGATTCCTGAAATTGCCAAATGGTTATTACAGTTCGAGCAGGATCTGGATCTGGCTGCAATTGCCTATCTGGATGGTGAAAAGCATGTCCGCGTTTCCATGGCGATGGATGCCATCATGCACTATGTTAGCCAGCAAAAAGCCAATACCAGCCTGATGTATATGTGTACACCGACTGATGTATATGCCGTTCCAGCTGAAGTGATCGAAGCCTCAAAAGAAAAATATGCAGAACGCTCCAAGGCACAGACCCTGATTTCTAAAAGTGTTGCGACTTTAAGCCGTAAACACTTTTTCCAGAAAAATAGTCATGAGCTGATTCAGTCTGGCGATCAGGCATATGGCATTTGTGACTGTCTGGTGGTTGAACAAGGCCCAAACTATGCGCTGGCAAAACGTATTCAGCAATGGCGTGCAACCTTGGCGCGTGCTCAAGGTCAACGGGTCAGCATTAATATTGCACCCTCTACGACCACTCATTCTGTTACCAAAAATCCGCTATTAAAAGCCGCATTCAATGGCGCCAGCCTGTTTGATGTGGAAGCTTTCGCACCTGAAACTACCAATGCATTGATGGCAGCATTATGGATTCATGACCTTCGCAATCCGGAATCGGTGGCCAATCCTGAAGTGGAGCTGAACCATCCGCTTGAGTTAATGATGCATGGTGCGAATCATGGTGGTTTGTGGCGAGTCGCTTATCTGGCGCGTACCGCACTGCCTTTTGCTGCGCTGTATGGTTTTGCGACGGAGAAGTTGCCAAAAGGATTATTGAGTAAGTTGAAGAAGTAATTTATTTCCTTCACCTTACCCTTCTCCTAGGGTCGATAGTCTTTTTATTTAAAATTCTGCCCCTCTCCCCAACCCTCTTCCAAAGGGAGAGGATTTTAAAAAACTCCATAAAAAAAGCTGCTCTAGAGCAGCTTTTTTTATGTCTAAATAACTTAAAACACTTTTAACAATATCCAATACAAACCACCTGACAGACAGATCGTTGCTGGCAAGGTAAATACCCAGGCAGACAGAATGGTTTTCACCATCTGGAAATTCAGTCCTGACTTGTTTGCCACCATGGTACCGGCTACTGCAGAGTTCAGTACATGGGTAGTGGATACTGGCATACCGAAGCCATCTGCCGCAGCAATGGTTGACATCGCAACAAGCTCGGCAGACATGCCCTGTCCATAGGTCATATGTTCTTTACCAATACGCTCACCCACGGTCACAACAATACGCTTCCAGCCCACCATGGTACCTAGACCCAGTGCAAGCGCAACTGCAACTTTCACCCAGGTTGGAATATATTGTAGGAATGAGTCAAGATTATCACGGTATTTATCCACCGTTTTTTCTTGCGCAGCAGACATCGCAGGTAAAGCTTCTGCTTTATCCAGACGTTTAAAAGCGGTTGTGCTCAGGTACATGTCGTTACGGAATTCAGAAACTTGAGCTTCAGGCACATCTTTAATGTTGCTGTAGCTAGCTACTTTTTCACCCAGATGATCGGTCAAACTTGCCAGTGCCGGAATGACTTCAGGGGTAATTTCCTTGGTCTGGATATACTTGGTGATGACAGCACGGGCTTGCTCATCCGGAATATCCTGATGATTTGGATAGATCACATTGGCTGTTTGTGCCGACAACTGGCCAAAAGACTGAATATGCTGGGCATCCAGATTCTTGTTCAACGAGTACGCCAGAGGTACACATCCAATCAGAATCAGCATGATCAGACCCATGCCTTTTTGACCGTCATTTGAACCGTGTGCAAAACTCACACCTGTACAGGTAAAAATCAGCATAGCACGAATCAATGGAGGTGGTGGCTTGTTGCCTTCAGGTGGCTGGAACAGTTCCATTTGACGCTTGAAGATTTTTTTCACCAGCAGGAACAGCACCGCTGCAAATGCAAAGCCGATGAGAGGCGAAAATAATAGCGCCTTACCAACTTTAATCACCTGCTCCATGTCTATACCTGAAGCGCCACTGCCGGCATTCAGAATGTAATTCATGATGCCAACACCCAGAATCGAACCAATCAAGGTATGCGAACTGGATGCAGGAATACCAAGGAACCAAGTTCCAAGGTTCCAGAGAATGGCCGCTATCAGCATGGCAAAGACCATGGCAAAGCCTGCACCAGAGCCGACATTCATAATCAGCTCAACCGGCAATAACGCAATAATACCGTAAGCAACCGCGCCACTGGCCACCATAACCCCAAGGAAATTACAGAAGCCGGCCCACATCACTGCGACGGGAGCTGAGAGTGCATTGGTATAAATGACGGTAGCAACCGCATTGGCTGTATCGTGGAAGCCATTGACGAATTCAAAGCTCAATGCGATAAAAAGTGCAGTTGCTAACAAAATAACTGAATACAGGCTTAAGGCCGGTACATGTGCTAAATCTGAAGACAATTGGAAGCCGATATAAATCAGCGTAGTGATAATAAGAGTCAAGAACACCGGCATAAAAAATTTCGGTGTTGGCACATGAACATTGGTCGACTTTTTCGAAGCCGACTTGTGTGCTGAATCTACGGGAGTTGGATTAGGATTCATGCAAGCAGGAATAGAGGATTCAATGATCCTCATATTGTTCAGTTAAATTGTGACAATTATATGACAAACTGTTGTCATATGATGCAATTATTTGGATTTTCTTGCTGTCATTCGTCCTGTTTAATTCCGACTAAAAAACTAAATTTTGATTTTATAAATCATTTACTTGAGATAGCATTCCAGCTTGTTTCTGCTCAAAAAGCACACACATTTTGCTGCCAAAACCATCAAAGCCCTTTCTATCAGCAGGCTAAATAAAGTTTCAGTTGCATAGCATAAGGAATGAATATGACATTTTTATGAATAGATGCCTCAGTTCAATTCTGTGTTTCTGCCCCTGCCCCAAACCGGTCAAATCAGAGCCAGGTTCACTATGTTTTGTGGTCCAGATTTCATAATTTCCTGTTTATCTACTGACTTATCAAATTTTCATATCATACTTATCCGTCATTCTGAGCAATGTCAGCAGAAATCAGTTCACTAATCTGCTAAGATTACAGCCGTTTTAAAAGACTGCTGAGAACGTTTGAATGTCGACATTAACCACCTTAAAAGAACTTCTTGCCAAAAGAATTTTAATTATCGATGGTGCGATGGGTACCATGATCCAACGCCATAAACTGGAAGAAGCCGATTATCGTGGTGAACGTTTTGCCGATTGGGCCTTTGACCTCAAAGGCAACAATGACCTTTTAGTCCTGACCCAACCGCAGATTATCCAAGGCATTCACGAAGCATATCTTGAAGCCGGCGCAGACATTATTGAAACCAATACCTTTAACGGCACACGCGTTTCAATGTCTGACTATCATATGCAAGATCTGGTTCCAGAAATTAACCGTGAAGCTGCACGTTTAGCAAAAGAAGCCTGTGCTAAATATTCAACGCCGGAAAAACCGCGTTTTGTAGCCGGAGTCATCGGGCCAACATCACGTACTACTTCTATTTCGCCCAACGTAAATGACCCAGCATTTCGTAACATCACCTTTGATGCCCTGAAAGTTGATTATATCGAATCGACCAAAGCCTTAATTGAAGGTGGTGTTGATATCATCCTGATCGAAACTGTATTCGATACACTCAATGCTAAAGCTGCCATCTTTGCAGTAAAAGAAGTGTTCAAGGAACTGGGCTATGAACTGCCAATCATGATCTCAGGCACGATTACCGATGCATCAGGCCGTACATTAACAGGTCAAACCGCTGAAGCGTTCTGGAACTCAATGCGTCATGCAGAACCGATTTCAATCGGCTTTAACTGTGCACTTGGTGCAGATGCCATGCGTCCACACGTAAAAACCGTGTCTGACGTTGCCGACACCTTCGTTTCTGCGCATCCTAACGCAGGTTTGCCAAATGCGTTTGGTGGTTATGATGAAACCCCCGAAGAAACTGCGGCATTCATTAAAGAATTTGCTGAAAGTGGTTTAATCAATATTACCGGTGGTTGCTGTGGTACTACGCCAGATCATATCCGCGCGATTGCGCAGGCGGTTGAAGGTATTGCCCCTCGCCAGATTCCTGAAATTGAGCCTGCATGCCGTTTAAGTGGTTTAGAACCATTTAACATCACTAAAGATTCGTTATTTGTGAACGTCGGTGAACGTACCAACGTCACTGGTTCTAAAAAATTCCTTCGTTTAATTAAAGAAGAAAACTTCACAGAAGCGTTGGACGTTGCCCGTCAACAGGTTGAAGCTGGTGCGCAGATCATCGACATCAACATGGATGAAGGCATGCTTGATTCACAAGGTGCGATGGTGCACTTCCTGAATCTGATTGCGTCTGAGCCGGATATTTCACGTGTGCCTATCATGCTGGATTCTTCTAAATGGGAGATCATTGAAGCAGGTTTGAAATGCGTTCAAGGTAAAGCCGTTGTGAACTCGATTTCCTTAAAAGAAGGTTATGACGAGTTTGTAGAACGTGCCCGCCTGTGCCGTCAGTACGGTGCAGCCGTGATCGTGATGGCATTTGATGAAAATGGTCAGGCCGATACAGCAGAACGTAAAAAAGCAATCTGTAAACGTTCATACGATGTACTTGTGAACGAAGTGGGCTTCCCTTCTGAAGATATTATCTTTGACCCGAACGTATTTGCAGTGGCAACGGGTATTGAAGAACACAACAACTATGGCGTGGACTTCATTGAAGCAACCGGCTGGATTAAGGAAAATCTGCCAAATGCGATGATTTCAGGCGGTATTTCAAACGTATCATTCTCATTCCGTGGTAACGAGCCTGTACGTGAAGCGATCCATGCAGTGTTCCTGTATCACGCGATCCAGAAAGGCTTGACCATGGGGATCGTGAACGCCGGCCAGCTGGCGATTTATGATGACATCGACAAAGAGCTTAAAGATGCCGTTGAAGATGTAGTCTTGAACCGCCACCAGGGCGAAAGCGGTCAGGAAGCAACTGAAAAATTATTGACCATTGCAGAAAAATACCGGGGTCAAGGCGGTCAGCAAAAAGCGGAAGAAAACCTTGAATGGCGAGCCGAGTCCGTTGAAAAACGTCTTGA
>NZ_LSZI01000002.1:20177-168833 GCF_001647535.1 Acinetobacter sp. SFA
GCTACGGTGAAAGGCGATGTACACGATATCGGTAAAAACATCGTGGGCGTGGTATTGGGCTGTAATGGCTATGACATCGTTGACCTTGGCGTAATGGTACCTTGCGAGAAGATTCTACAAACTGCGATTGATGAAAAAGTCGATATCATCGGTTTGTCTGGTCTGATCACGCCGTCATTGGATGAAATGGTCTTTGTTGCTAAAGAAATGCAGCGTAAAGGCTTTAACATTCCACTGATGATTGGTGGTGCGACGACCTCTAAAGCGCACACCGCTGTAAAAATCTCACCGCAGTATCATAATGATGGCGTGTACTATACGGCTGATGCTTCTCGTGCGGTGGGTGTGGCAACGCAATTGCTTTCTGCCGAGATGAAACCAAAACTGGCAGCAGACTATGCCGCGGATTATGAAAAAATCCGTATCCGTCTTGCCAATAAGCAGCCGAAAGCTGCGAAGCTTTCTTATGTTGAGTCAGTTGAAAACGGTTTCAAAATCGACTTTGCGAAGCATGCACCAGTTAAACCAAATTTCATTGGCTCACAAACATTCACCAACTATCCTTTAGAAACCTTGGTGGAATACTTTGACTGGACACCGTTCTTTATTTCTTGGAGCCTGGCGGGTAAATTCCCGAAAATCCTTGAAGATGAAGTGGTGGGCGAAGCAGCACGTGATTTGTATGAACAAGCACAAGCAATGCTGAAAGACATCATCGAGAATAAACGTTTCGATGCCCGTGCGACGTTTAGCATTTATCCTGCGAATCGTGTTGCGGCAGATACGGTTGCGGTTGCTGATGAAAATGGCAATGTGACGCATAGCTTCGAGCACCTTCGTCAGCAATCTGACAAAGTCACCGGTAAAGCAAATTACTCTCTGGCTGACTTTATTGCGCCAAAAGATGTGGCTCAGGATTACTTGGGTGGCTTTACAGTTTCGATCTTTGGTGCGGAAGAACTTTCGCAAGAATACAAAGCCAAAGGCGATGACTATAACGCGATTATGGTTCAAGCCTTGGGTGACCGTTTTGCTGAAGCTTTTGCTGAGCACTTGCATCAACGTATCCGTAAAGAGTTCTGGGGCTACCAGACAGACGAACAATTAACCAATGATGAGTTGATTAAAGAGAAGTATGTGGGTATTCGTCCTGCACCGGGCTACCCTGCGTGTCCTGAACATTCTGAAAAAGCGCCATTGTTCGACTGGTTAGGTACGACAGAGAAGATGGGTACTTACCTGACTTCGAGCTTTGCAATGTGGCCACCTTCATCAGTCAGCGGTTTCTATTATGCAAACCCGCAAACTGAATACTTTAACGTGGGTAAAATCTCTAGTGATCAGCTGGAAGATTATGCGAAGCGTAAAGGTTGGACACTGGATGAGGCGAAACGTTGGTTAGCGCCAAATTTGGATGATTCAGTAATTTAATAAAAATATGCTAGTGAGAGTAGTAATACTCTCACTTTTTTATATTAAATAAGGAATAAATAATTTTGGATATAAAAGCGTACTTTATAGAAATAAAAAACACCTCATCCCAGATTTTAGAAGATTCCATGATAATGAAAGATGGAATTAGTCAATCACATTATTTCATTAAATGTATTTTTGATTATAGCCATGAAATATATGATGCTAATCAAAAAATGAATTGGCAGAATGTAGCCAACCAATTAGAAACTGCTCTTTTTAGCGCAATTACAGGAATGTATAGACAAGCTTTCTCATCATTACGTTTAGCTTTTGAATTAGGTTTAGGTTTGATTTTATTTTCTCTCGACAAACTTAGTTTTTACGAATGGCTTAAAGGAAAAAATGATATTAAATGGTCAAAAATTATCGATTCTGATAATGGAATTTTTTCTGATAGATATTTGAAAATATTTTTTCCTGAGTCTTTGGATATTAGAGATTATTTAAAAGATTCTGCTATTTCAAGCTATAGAAAACTTTCAGAATATGTTCATGGGAATCATGAAACGTGGCTTAAAGATGGGCTAAAGCTTGACTATAATGAAGATTCTCTAAAAGTTTTTCTAGCACATTTCAAAACTATTGTTGAAATTTTATTATGCAGCTTATTTATACGGTATGCACATGAATTTGGTAATAAAAATGATAAACATGATTTTCTTAATGAAATTTTAGGTCATCATGATTGCATTAGAAGTTTTTTAGGGGGCGCAGTTAGCAAATGAGTGAGTTTTTTTTACGAACAGAAAGTATTAGACCAGAAAAATTTAGTGAATTAAGCGTAACGAATGTTGCTGATAAATTAATAATAGATGCCTTAAAATCATCTGAGCCATGTCTTTTAGAAGGTGCTAGAGGTACAGGTAAATCATTCTTAATGAGGATTGCAGAACAAGAAATTGAATATTCTGATCAATCTTCTCTTTGTATCTTTATTCCCTTTAGTAAGAGCTCCTTAATCGATACAATTGATAGACTTCAATTTTATCACTGGATGTTAGCAAAATTATTAAAATTTTTATTAAACAAGTTAAAAAGAAAAGGATTATCTGTTTCTTTCTTTTCAGCAAATTTATTAAGTAATGATTCTGCTGATGACTCAAATCAAATAGAAACTAATTTAAAAGAGTTAGTTACTTTATTTGAAAATTCATATGAAGACACATCAACTGAACCAGATATTTCACAACTACCTGATATTGAAGATGTAAAAGAGGCTATACAAGATATTTGTGAAAGTAATAATCTAAACAAAATTTATTTTTTCTTTGATGAAGCTGCTCATGTATTTCGTCCCGAGCAGCAAAGACAATTTTTTACACTTTTTAAAGACTTACGTTCACCATATATTGTATGTAATGCCGCTATATATCCAGGCGTAACTTATTTTGGCTCTTCTTTTGAACTCACTCATGACTGTATTTACAAAAAATTAGAACGCAATATCAAAGACCAAGATTATTTGAGTTACTTTAGAGAAATTGTTTATAAACAAGCCGATGACTCTTTAAAAATAAAAATAGAAGAGAATACAGAGTTATTTAATACTTTAGCGTTAGCATCTGGGGGAAATCCTCGTATGCTGTTAAAAACTATTCAAGATATAAATAAATTTGATACTACCTCTGTCAGAAATATTATTAAAAACTTTTATCGAACACAAATTTGGACTGAACATACTGACCTAGGTACTAAGTATTCAGGTCATAAAAATATAATTGATTGGGGACGAGATCTTTTAGAAAACAAAATTATCCCGACAATTCAGCAATATAATGTTTCACGTCAAGAACGTGATTTAGACGAAGCAACAATATACTTTTGGGTACATAAAGATGCTCCGACAATAGTTCATGAAGCATTACGACTATTAACTTATACTGGCATTATAAAAAAAGATGAGAACTATATTAAGGCAACAAAAGCTGAGTTAGGAAATAGATTTGAAGTTAAGTACGGCTGTATCATTTCGTTAGACAACAACCCTACAGCTATATCTAAAGATTTTTTTAGAAAACTTAATATTTCAAAATTTCCTGAATTTGGAAAGACAAGCCCAGCTTTTAATGGATTTGAAGACATAGTTATCGACTTAGAAAATGAGGAAAGCTATAAATCTGGACTAAATTCATTATTACAAAAATCTATTACTGTTTTAGATCTTCTGACCAAATGGCAAAAAGATAAGCTGCTCGAAGCTAATATCTTAACTTTAGAACAACTTCTAAACCATACCGAAGAACAATTGATAGATCAAATTTATGGTGTTGGGCCTCATAAAGCTAGAATTATAAAAAATGCTGCTAATGCTGAAATTTTAGAATATATTTCAGGTTGATTTTTACACAAATTCTTCCATTTATCATGGTTGATAAATGGAAGAAGTTATATTTAATCCTAATTTTTAACCCATCAATCCCTAACTATTTGTTATTACACTTTTAAGTCTGCAAAACTCATCACTTTCATGAATAATAGACCAATAAATTTATCTCCCAAATCAATGACTATTGGTGTTCCAATGAAGAAACTCATGAACGGTGCTGAAAACATTGTTGTCGAAATGTGCAAAGGCTTTGTCCTAGCACATCCAGAACTGGCATTTAATGAATCTTATAAAATCATTTCCCGAAAAGAAAAACACCAAAATGTCGCCCTGATCAGTGGTGGTGGTAGCGGTCATGAACCAGCCCATGCCGGCTTTGTCGGTCAAGGCATGCTAGACGCTGCTGTATGTGGTGACGTGTTCGCCTCACCTTCACAAATTCAGGTTTATAAAGCCTTGCAGCAAGTGGCGACTGACAAAGGCGTCCTGATGATTATTAAAAACTATTCTGGCGATATGATGAATTTCCAGAATGGTGCAGCATTGGCTGCGGAAGATGGCATTAAAGTGGATTACGTCAAAGTGGCGGATGATATTGCCGTTAAAGACAGCCTCTATACGGTTGGTCGTCGTGGTGTTGCTGGTACCATCTTCGTGCATAAAATTGCCGGTGCTGCTGCCTCTAAAGGTTATGAACTTGCTCGCGTGAAAGAGCTGGCTCAAAAAACAGCAGATAACGTGATTAGCCTTGGTTTTGCCTTTACCTCTTGTACCGTTCCTGCCAAAGGCACACCCACCTTCACCTTGGCGAATGATGAAATGGAATACGGCGTCGGCATCCACGGTGAACCCGGCATTCGTCGTGAAAAAATCCTGCCTTCAAAAGAACTGGCTCAACGTATTATTGACGACCTGTTTCTGGACCGTCCTGATCTGACTGAAGTTGCTGTTCTAGTCAACGGCTTTGGTTCAACGCCAATGCAAGAGCTGTATGTCTTTAATAACGATGTATGCGAACATTTGGCACGTAAAGGCATCAAGATTTACCGTACATTTGTTGGCAACTACATGACCAGTATCGACATGAATGGTGCATCGGTCTCATTACTTGCTGTGGATGATGAACTGAAAACCTATCTGGATGCGGAAGCCAATACCCCTGCCTTAAAGCTTGATGGCTCACCTGCACTACCATTTGAATTTGCAGCACAAGATGCAGCAGCAAAACAAACCGCCAATACCGAAGTTGAAACCCAAGCAGAACATGCTGAAATTCAAAATGAACAGTTCACGATAGAAAATATGCGTTATGTGGTCGATGTGATGGCTGCCTGTATTATCAAAAACGAAGTGCCATTCTGCGAGCTGGATGCCCATGCAGGTGATGGTGACTTTGGCATGAGTGTGGCTAAAGGTTTTAAACAGCTGAAACGCGAATGGCAAGGCCTGATTCAAGCGCAGCACATGGATGAATTCCTGCTGAATAGCTCGATGATTATTATGGAGCATTGTGGCGGTGCATCGGGTCCAATCTGGGGTTCAGCGTTTCGTGCAGCGAGTAAAGCCATTCAAGGCAAATCCACATTAACTGTGGCAGATTTTGCCGAGATGCTTCAAGCTGCGGTAAAAGGTATTCAAACTACTGGTGAGCATTCATTTGGTCGTGGCGCTGTGGTGGGTGACAAAACCCTGATTGATGCTTTGGTTCCTTGTGCAGATTCATGGGCTGCCAATACCGATAAAACATTTAAGGAAAACTTTGTGTTGGGTGCAGCGGCGGCAGTAAAAGGTGCGGAATCGACCAAAGATATCGTGGCACGTATGGGACGTGCCGGTACAGTGGGTGATCGTAGTTTGGGTTATCCGGATGCCGGCGCACATGGCTTAGGTGTCATCTTTAGCGATATCGCAGAGCATATTAAGTAAATAACACCCAATAAAAAGCCTCGAATTCTCGGGGCTTTTTAATTTCCTGGCGAGGATGATAAACCTTGCTTTCAATCAAGATGATAGAAAAATATTTATTGAAACTTTTCTAGATACTTATCCAGTTTTTCTTTGACCACCACCCTTTTATTGCCCTTCATCTGTGCTTCACTCAAAATCCCTTCAGAGTCAACCACCACCACTGGATGGCCATCCTTCTTCAAACGGGCCACGCCTTCAAATAACATCCGGGCACCGACATTATGAATTAAGGTCAAATTGGTCAGATCCAATACAATCCGTTTTTTGCCTTCCGGTTCATCTTGCAATATACGTAGCAGCATTTCCGATTCGGTAAACTGTAATACGCCACGCAGCTCGTACACCACCACATGATCCCTCTTACCGGTGAGATAACGGCTTTGCAAAATGGTTTGTGCCGAGGGCGTTCCTTCCATCAAATGCAGTCCCATTTCCCGGGACATACGTTCAAAAATTTCGACGCCACGCGCACTATGCCCATGCTCATCAATGCGTGGAGAAAATACCGCTATACCCACCTGTCCCGGCAACACGCCGATAATACCGCCTGCGACCCCGCTTTTAGCCGGAATACCCACCGTGGTCAGCCAGTCACCGGCAGCATCATACATCCCGCAAGTGAGCATCACACTCAGGACTTGCCGCACCACAGAACGGTCCAGCAATTTTTTACCGGTTTGTGGCTGAATTCCGCCATTGGCTAGTACCGCAGTGATCATCGCCAGGTCTTTGACCGTCACCTTGATTGAACACTGTTTGATATAACCATTTACAATCGCTTCTGGATCTTCTTCCAGTACCCCCACTGTACGTAGCATATAACCCAAAGATCTGTTACGAAATGCTGTTTTCAGTTCAGAGGTATATACTTCGGTATCAAAACTCAGCTCACGCCCCGCCAGACCACTTAAAAAACGGCGTAACTGTTCCGCACGGGATACTGTTCGTTTATAGGGAATCAGGGAATGGGTAGTAATTGCACCCGAATTGATCATCGGATTTTTCGGAATATTGGAATCCTTCTCCAGTGAAATCTGGTTAAAGGCCTCGCCTGAAGGCTCCACGCCTACTTTTTCCATGACCTTGGTCAAGCCGACTTTCTGCAAAGCCAGAGCATAGGCAAAGGGCTTGGACATGGACTGCATGGTAAACTCAACCTCGTCATCACCGGTTGAATAGATCGTGCCATCTACGGTCGAGAGTGCCAAAGCAAACTTATCCGGGTCTACTGCTGCCAGCTCAGGAATATAATCTGCCAGGGCACCTTTATCATTGTCACGGCAGGAAGTTAAAACATGCTTGAGGTAGTCTGGCACCGGTGTTTTCATCGACTGAGCTTATTCCAGTTGGCTGTTATTTTTAATTAACATACCGGCTTTTGACTTAAGTACCAGCGTGAAAAGGTAATTTTCTGCATATCCATGTTATCGGCTGCTTTCCCTGTACGTGCAATCCCTCCAGAAATGAATTGCATTTTTAAGTATTGTTATTTTTATTGAGGTTTTAAGAGACATAAAAAAGGGCGCTCCTGCCCTTTTTTACTCTGGATGATTTATTTTACTTTGGTTTTACGGATCATCTTGTACAGAACTTTTGGTGAAATACGTGAAACCAGTACGCCCAGTTTTTCTTTCTTGCCGCCAATCACGATATATTCTTCGCCGTTCTGCAAAGCCTGTACAGTCTGAGCCGCAAAATCTTCTGCGGATAGACCATTTTCAATCGCTTCATCTGGATGTCCTTGCGGTTTTCCTTCACCGTTTAAGGCGTTCAGGGATACATTGGTTTTGACAAAGCCCGGGAAAACCACCGAAACCTGCACGCCCTGCGCAGCGACTTCCGCACGCAAGCTGTTGGCCCACATGTGAATTGCAGCTTTTGCCGCCGAATAGGATGCACGATACTGGGTACCAAGCAAACCTGCCACACTGGAAATAAAGATAATACGTCCGGATTTTTGTTCCAGAAAAGTGGGCAGTACGGTTTTAGTCAAAAATACCTGTGAGAAATAATCCACTTCCATAATGGCACGTTCAGTCTGCATGGTGGTGTCCTGAATCAGGGCACGCTGGCTGAGTCCGGCATTGTTAATCAGCCAGTCAATCCGGCCTTTTTGCTGCAAAACCTGATCATAGGCATGACGAACCTGGCTTTCATCCGTGATATCAGCCGTGATAGAAATATGCTGTTCAGGATTGTTTAAAAGCTGACGTACCTTTTCCAGCTCTTCATGCCGGCGTGCAGTCAATACCACCTGTGCGCCCAGTGCAGCACATTGTTGTGCAATCGCCTTGCCAATTCCTGAAGATGCTCCGGTAATCCAGACCACTTTTCCCTTTAAGTCTTCAACTTTCGCCATGAAATCCTGTTTCCCTTGTTTTAATGGATGCGCTGAGGCATTTCGTCTTCCAGAAATGCCAGTAAATGTTCAAAATAATAACTCATGGTATCAGCATCATAGATGTGACTGAGTTTATCAAAACGTTTATAGCCTAACTGGGTGGTTAAATGAATCACCCCATTCAAGGTTTTATCGACGACCACATTAAATTTCAACATTTTTTTCGGTTGACGGATCAAATGTGTCACGCCCTGATCAATGACCTGGGTAAAGGCTTTTAAGGCCGGTGTTACATACTGGTGATTACCATTTTTCATCTGGTCCATACAGCCGAGCAGCTCCATCACCAGCATCTTTTCCACCGGAAAACGGACAAAAGCATCACCGGCCTGCTCATACGTCATTTGATGCAGGTAATTCACCATCGGCATGAGCCGTTCATTGTCAAATAAGGAGACCGACCAGGGCATATATTTACGGGTAGTATGAATGATCTGCTGAATCACTTTTTCAGACTCACTGTTCGGCGAATTGGCAAGTTGCACAATCTCACCAAAAATCTGGTCAATAATTTCACAGGCCATATCGGCCAGATTTTCACCTAAGGGTCTGGCGAGACTGTTTTGCTCGCCGGCATTTAATCTGGAATGGATCTCTTTAAAGCGCTGATGGGTTTCGGGCCGAAGCTTGAGGGAAATGTTATAGCTCATCTTATTATCCTTTTTTTGATATGCTGCGATGAGTCGCGTTTTTTATGGTTCTATCATACGTTGAGTTGTTATACATGCCAATTGGCTAAAGTTTGCGTTTGGTTAAGCTGCCGCATGTACTATTTTTTTTGCTACAATAGATGCAATTTTTCATTCACTTTTGATCTGTTTAGACTATGACTGACTCAGCGCAAAATATCGCGACAACCTACGATCCGACCGAGATCGAGAAAAAATGGTACCAAACCTGGGAAGAGCGCGGTTACTTCAAGCCGTCTCAAAAAGGCGAATCATTCTGTATCATGATTCCGCCGCCAAACGTCACTGGCAGCCTGCACATGGGTCATGGTTTCAACAATGCCATCATGGATGCGTTGACCCGTTATAACCGTATGTCTGGTAAAAATACGCTTTGGCAGCCAGGTACGGACCATGCCGGTATCGCAACGCAAATGGTGGTTGAGCGTCAGTTGGGTGCTGAAGGTATCAGCCGTCATGACTTGGGTCGTGAAAAATTCATCGAAAAAGTCTGGGAATGGAAGGAACAGTCTGGCGGTAACATTACCCGTCAAATCCGTCGCCTAGGTTCTTCTGTAGACTGGTCACGTGAACGCTTCACGATGGATGACGGCTTGTCAAATGCGGTAAAAGAAGTATTTGTCAAACTGCATGAAGAAGGCCTGATCTACCGCGGCAAGCGTCTGGTGAACTGGGATCCTAAACTGCAAACTGCGCTTTCTGATCTGGAAGTAGAGTCAGATAAAGAAGAACAAAGTTCGTTATGGCACTTCAAATATTTCTTTGAAGACAAGTCAGTGCGTACACACGATGGTAAAGATTATATCGTTGTGGCGACAACACGTCCTGAAACATTGTTAGGCGATACCGCTGTTGCTGTTGCGCTTGATGATGAGCGTTATACGGATCTGGTGGGTAAAAACATCATCCTGCCAATTACTGGTCGTGCGGTTCCAATCGTTAAAGATGAATACGTCGACAAAGAATTCGGTACCGGTTGTGTAAAAATCACGCCTGCACACGACTTTAATGACTATGAAGTGGGTAAACGCTGTAGCCTGCCACTGATCAATATCTTCAACAAAAATGCTGAAGTACTGGCTGAGTTTGAATATATTGCGAAAGCGGGTGAGCAGATTTCTAAAACCATTCCTGCGCCTGCAGATTACATTGGTTTAGAACGCTTTGAAGCACGTAAGAAGATCGTTGAACAGGCTGAAGCTGAAGGCTGGTTAGACCAGATCCAACCTTATACATTAAAGCCACCTCGCGGTGACCGTTCAGGCGTGATTGTTGAGCCATTACTGACTGACCAATGGTATGTAAAAATTGCCCCGCTTGCGAAACCTGCGATTGAAGCGGTTCAAGATGGCCGTATCAAGTTCGTGCCTGAGCAGTACAGCAACATGTACATGGCGTGGATGAATAATATCCAGGACTGGTGTATCTCGCGTCAATTGTGGTGGGGTCACCGCATTCCGGCCTGGTACGATGCGGAAGGCAACGTTTATGTAGGTCGTAACGAGGAAGAAGTTCGTGCGAAAAACAATATTCCTGCCGATATTGAGTTGAATCAGGATGAAGATGTACTGGACACATGGTTCTCTTCAGGTCTCTGGACATTCTCGACTTTAGGCTGGACTGGCGACGAAGCAAAAGACAAAGCCAACTACTTCTTGAATACCTTCCACCCGACAGATGTACTGGTGACAGGTTTTGACATCATCTTCTTCTGGGTTGCCCGCATGATCATGCTGACCATGCACTTCATGAAAAATGAAGATGGTACGCCTCAAGTTCCGTTCAAGACTGTGTATGTTCACGGTCTGGTACGTGATGGCGAAGGTCAGAAGATGTCTAAATCTAAGGGTAACGTACTTGACCCATTAGACCTGATTGACGGTGTGGATCTTGAAACATTAGTACAAAAACGTACTACAGGACTCATGAACCCGAAACAGGCAGCGAAGATTGAAAAATCGACCCGTAAAGAATTCCCTGAAGGGATTCAGTCTTACGGTACTGACGCAGTTCGTTTCACCTTCTGTGCACTTGCCAACACCGGTCGTGACATCAAGTTCGACATGAAGCGTGTTGAAGGTTACCGTAACTTTGCCAACAAGATCTGGAACGCAACGCGTTTCGTGATGATGAATGTCGAAGGTCAAACCATTGGTTCAGAAGCACGTCAAGACCTTTGGGAATTGCCTGAACAATGGATCGTAAGCCGTCTGCAAAAAGCGGAACAAGCGGTGCAAACCGCATTTGCAACCTACCGTTTAGATCTGGCTGCTCAAGCGATTTACGAGTTCATCTGGAATGAATACTGTGACTGGTATGTTGAGTTAACCAAACCAGTTCTAAACGATGAAAATGTATCTGAAGAGCGTAAAGCTGAAGTACGTCGTGTTCTTCTTTCGGTGATGGAAGCATCTTTACGTCTTGCGCATCCGTTAATGCCATACTTGACTGAAGAAATCTGGCAAACACTTGCGCCGAAACTCGGTATCACTGGCGAAACTATTATGTTGGCGCCGTACCCTGTTGCTGAGCAAGCATTGATTAATGATCAGGCTGAAGCAGATATGCAATGGCTGCAAGGTTTGATTGGTGCGGTGCGTAACATCCGTGGTGAAATGGGGCTAGGGAATGCGCGCTTATTGCCTGTTCTGCTACAAAATACCACTGATGCTGAAAAAGCACAGATTGCACGTATTGAACCGTTGTTCAAAGCATTGGCGAAAGTTGAAAGCATTACCTTCTTGGCTGATGGCGAACAACCACCATTGTCTTCATCATCTGTCGTTGGTCACGTATCGGTATACGTTCCAATGAAGGGCTTAATTGACCCTAAAGCGGAATTGGGTCGTCTACAAAAAGACTTGGACAAGGTTCAAAAGCAACATGACCAGATTGCGACCAAACTTTCTAACGAAGGTTTTGTGGCAAAAGCTCCTGCTGCTGTGGTTGAAGGCGAGAAAGTGAAGCTTGCTGAGTTTGCTGACCAGTTAGCGAAGATTAAAGCGAATATGGAACAGATTGCGGCGCTTTAATGTGTTGTTAGTTTGATCTAATTTGTGTATAAAGGGCTGATTATTCAGCCCTTTTTTTATTTGGTAAATCCTCTCATATCAACAAGATAAGGTGGAAATAAAATACCTACCCTTTTGGTTTCCTCATTAAAGCCTAATCTAGATGTTTCTAAAAGATGTTCTATTTGCTCTTTAATTTTCTCATTTAATTTACTTAAAATATAATTTATAAAATTTTTCACAACTTCATATTCGCCATAAATTGATTGAATATTCATAGTCCGAATAGATACACCTATACTTTTTTCCCAAAAATCTTCATATTGATCAAAAATAGGCATTTGTTTATCAAAATATACATTTCCAAATGCCTGCTTATTGATATTTACATTACCATGAAGCAGATCATTTCTTTCATTCATCAAAGTATGAAACTTTTTACACTCCTCTGTTGTATAATCAACATTAGATGAAAATCCATTACAATTTAAATGCAATGATTGAACTCTGATATCTATAGGCTGTCTAAGAGTAGTTTGATAGAGTCTGTCATTTGATTTAATTTCAGGCTTAGCTAATATAAATAATAAGAAATTTACAAAAGATTCTGCCATAACAGGCAACATAGCTCTTAAACCGAAAACTTGCCCAACTGCAAAATCTTATTTTTGAAGTGTTTGTGTCCATCTTTCTTGAACTTCCTCAAACTCCAATTGATTTTGAGTGATCTTTAAATCTATACGATCTTGCTCTAAGTTTAAATTCAGCTCATTTAACTTTATAAAACTTTGTTCAATCGTAGACTTAATACGATAATACGGATTAATAAATTCAGTCCATTTTTCCAATGACTTTTTAGTTATGGATATACCTTGTCCATAATTTTTAAAATCTGCTTTGATTTGGCTAATGAAATCGAACTTATTTAGTCCTGACTCGATAACTTCACCACTAACATGTATTTCTGTTCTGAAATTATGTCCTTGAATATGAACTAGTCCTTTAGGGGAATCTAACATCCAATCCCAATGAATTAAATTATCTGAATGATCATTTTTTAATATTGTTAAAATTCCATTGGGATCACCATATTTTGCTGATAAATAGCAAAATAAATCAATTGGTTTGATCTCATTTGTGATTTCCCAAATTTCTCCTTTTTTTGAACTATCATTTAATTTTCTTTTATCTAATAATTCTAAAATGTCTAAAGGATTAAATTCTTGTAATTCCAAGAAAAAATTTTCCATTTAATTATCCCAATAACATAACTCCTTGTGATAATACATTTTTCTATTATTTTTCAAAATGCTAGACCATCACTTAAAGATAATTTTTTCATAGTTGAAACCCTCACCCCAGCCCTCTCCCATAGGGAGAGGGAGCCGTCACCTGATTTCATGCCTATGTGAAATCCAGAATGGAGTTCCCTCTCCTCTCAGGAGAGGGTTAGGGAGAGGTGATTTTGCTTTTTAATTCAAAACATCTCTGCCACAAATCCTCCAACACGACATCCATCCTTCTCAACACATCATGATTCCAATACCGCACAACGGTTAAACCCAAAGCCTCTAAAAACTTGGTGCGTTCAGCATCATATTCTTTTGTCTCATCTGTTCCATGCTGACTACCATCCAGCTCAATCACTAAACCAATTTCATGACAGTAGAAATCTACGATATAGGGTTTGATCACATGCTGACGACGGAATTTAAGATTCATAAAACGCTTGGCACGTAGCAGTTGCCACATGAAGTGTTCTGCATCGGTGGCGGTGTGGCGCATTGATTTGGCGAATTCTAATAATTGAGGATCTATTTTCATTGTTATTTTCCCTCTCCCCCTTGCGAAGCAGTGCTTCTCATCCCAAAGGGAGAAGAAACTTTCATTGTGACTTTAATTATTGTTATTTAATTCCAATATTGAAATTCTAGCTTAAAGTTATTCTGTAATGGATTTCCCCTCTCCTGAGCAAGTTTTAAAGCACTGCTTTAAAACGAAGCGCAAGTGATGAGCAGCACTGCTGCGCAAGGGAGAGGCAATTCTAATTAAGTTAAAGCATCCCATGCCTTAAAAACATCTCCAAGCCACTCACCTTTTTGATATACATCAGGCGTTCTTTTTCTACTTTAATCTGCTGTTTGATGGCTGAAGTATCTTCGTCAATCTGCTTATACAGATCAGCAATTTGAACTTTCCCTTTCCCCTTTTTCACCGCAATTCTGGTTTTCGATGACCAGACCAATCTATGAATCAAGGCATCAATCTGCTCTTGTAATTTCTGGCTCTGTGCATCCAAAGCCAGTTGATAAAACTTGAGTTGCTCTGCGCTTAAACCTTTTTGTGAAACTTCCTGATCTTGTTCAATCTGCAGTTGCATTTTCAGTAACGTAAACAGATCCTGCTCTGCATAAGCCTCATTGGCACGTTGCAATAATTCAGTTTTCTTGATTTTTTTGACATCATTCACTTCACGGTCAGGGTGAATGATGGCAGCAATTTTTAAATATACGGTTTTCAATGACTGCTCTGCCATCGCTGTAACCTGTGCCTGTTTTTCCTGCTGGCGTTTTAACCTGGCTTGCTCACGTGCCTGCTGAAAATGATCTGATTCCCATTCTTCAAATACTTCTGCATCTGCAAAATCTGAGGGATTCTCACTCTTAAAGAATGTTTCCAGTTCATTAATTTTCTTTTGGCTTTTTCTGAATTGGGCATGTTCGGCACGTTGCTGATAGTAAGTGAAGATTTCATTCACTTTATGAGCTTGTTGCACCGACATTGCCTGAGAGTCTTTTAGATAATTTGCAAGGTATTGAATCTTTTCATCCAGCACCACCAGTTCAGCCTTGGAAAATGTGGTTTCCTGCAGGTGCTTCCAGAGCTGTTCCAACTGCTTGAACAGTACACCATGCAATTCATGATAGACCGGCATGAAGGTTTTATGGGTATATTGCTGCAGATCTTCTTCAGCCTGTTGCCATTGGTGTAATTCCTGTTTCTGTTGCTCGATTTTATCAATCAGATGATCCAGCTTCTTCTGCTGTGGCGAAAGCGCTGTGAACGGCTGAATCATGGTTTTCAAGTCAAAGAGCATGGCAGGAGAAAGTCAAAGAAGAAATAATATCCATATTAAATCTTTCAGCTTTCGTCACAAAGTCCTTTTCAGTATGCCCTTTCGAAATTTGTATCAGAATTAAAAAAAGCAGACCAAAATCTGCTTTTTCGCTCTCATATTGATTATTCCAGCACTACACGGCCATTCAATGACTGCACCGGACGGTTGTTCGGATGCCCCATCAATTTGGCAAATTCCGAAATCTGCTTGGCAGAAGCCTGCTGAATATCTTTCAGAATTAGCCAGCGTACGCCTTCCGAACACGGCGGTGTGGTCAGCGAGCCGCTAAAGCGATAATAATCCAGATTCTTAGGCAACATCTGATTCACCGCTTGTGGGGTTTTCAAAATCACTTTCTCGCCCTGCTTTTTCGGTAAGCGGTTCCACATATGTTTGAGCATCTGGCTTTCCTGTCCCTGTTCAAACATCATCCCCACGACAGCCAGCTCATCTTTGGCATTGGCATGGACAAAGTGGATTTCTAGTGGATAGCTTTTGCCTTTAATCAGGTTTTCACTCGGGCTATGCAAATGAAACTGTTTTAGCACAAAGGTATCGCCATCCAGTTGCAATTCACCACCTTGTGCAAAATCCACCTGAACAGTATGACCTTTATTTTCGATCGCATGGATCATGGTGTTATAGCTAAACTTGAGCGGTTCCAGTTCTGCTTTCACTGTTCGCTCAATATTGATTGGTGCCTGGTTCAGACCATTACAGGCCGAATATTTCTGGCTCAAAGTCGACCATTGCTCAGGCTGAGTATAATCCCAATCCGCATCTGCCCAGACCGCTGTACTTAAACCCATAACCGTTAAAAGTGTGAATATTTTTTTCACAATACGTCCCTTGGTGGAAATCAAAATCAAATTTCTAATTTAAAAACAGTTTATTAAAGTAGTGTAATCACTCTATTTTTTCAGGCTACAAACTACAGATTTTTATAGAAATGAAGTGATTTGCTTACAAATTTCTAAACACTCTTAGATATTCAAAATAAGTTATTCTGAATTTATATTGATAAATTTCAAATGGATAATACTTTTATAGATTTAAAAATAGCCAAAAAAGAATGTGATCTTCTTCAAAGTTGATTTGCTGATTTTTTATGCATTTTTTACATGAAATATCTATCTTATTTTTATTATATTCAATAGCTGGATTATTAAGCTCAAGCTTCTTTTTTAAATAGAATCTATTTTTATTCATAAACTTACACAATCACAGCAGCAAATAAAATACTGATATTGCTAGACTCGAGCCAAAGAGCAAAATGAGGATCAAGAATCTAAATGGACTGGGCCACGATATTTATACATGACACCACCTGGGCGTTTACCGCAGAAATTTTGCTGCGTTGTGCCCTGATGTACACCATGATTATCCTGTTTCTGCGCCTGACCGGAAAACGCGGGGTACGGCAACTTTCCATCTTTGAAGTCGCTATCATTTTGAGCTTGGGTTCGATTGCCGGTGACCCGATGTTTACCGAAGATATTCCCCTGATTCAGGCAGTTCTGGTGATGTCGGTCATTATTATCATGTATCGTCTGACCACCTGGCTCATGATGAAATATCAGTGGTTTGAAGACTTACTGGAAGGTAAACCCATTTATATTGTAGAAGATGGACTGTTGGTCGTTGAAGAGATTAAAAAAGGTAAAATGTCGCATGATGAATTCTTTGCCGAAATGCGCCAGCAAGGTGTTGAGCATCTCGGTCAGGTTCGTACAGGTTTACTGGAAACTGACGGTAAATTCAGTGTGTTATTATTTAGCGATGATGAAGTAAGGCCCGGTCTTCCTCTTTTTCCTAAAAGCTGTTCTATTGTCAAACAGGCCAAGGCCAATGAGTTATATGCCTGTATTTACTGTGGACAGGTACAAACTCTTTCGAGTGCCGACCAGCAATGCCCGCGCTGCGACTCTACGCAATGGTCCGAAACACTTGACTGTTTAAGAGTAACTTAAGCGCGATTTAATAACTGCAAATGGGCAAAAATTTCCGGCAGATGCTGAATTTTATGCTGAATATGTTCGGCATCGGCATGAAAGCCCTGCATCCATAAGGCATTCATGCCGGCATTTTTTGCTCCCTGTACATCATTGACCGGATGATCTCCAATATATAGGCATCGTTCTGGTTGCACGTCTAGACGTTCTGCGGTGATCTGGAATATTTCCGGCTGTGGTTTGTTAAAGCCTACCAGTCCTGAACTGATAATTTCATCAAAATAAGTTTCAATACCCAAACCCCGAATCGTATTCAAACGGGTATCATGTCCGCCATTGGAAACAATGGCTAGCTGATAACCCTGATCTTTCAGCTGTTTTAATACTTGTATTGCTTGTGGCATTTCTACAGCGAAACGACCAAACTGGCGAAACCAGAACTGGGCCAGTTCCTCTATGCTCGGAGGATTTAACCAAGACAATTCCTGCAATAAGGCATAAGCAGCCGAAGCGCCAATACTGCCATGCGTCAGCAGTTCCTTTTTAGGATAACCGCCATTATCAATACGTCTTACAATCTCGATAATTTTATCTGAATCGACCTGTGCCAATGCTGGAGCATAATATTCTGCCAGATAACGGCTATAGGCCTGTGTAGTCAGATCACGGTGGGTCAAGGTATTGTCAAGGTCAAATAAAACGGCTTGGATCGTCATAATGTTCAAATCAAAATGTTGAAGCTTTCAGTCATGGTAACAGCCCGAAACTGGGTAGATTAGACCTAAAATTGCTAAGTTTTGTTGTTTTAAGCATAAAAAATTGATGCTGAAGCACCGCTTTTTGATAGGAAAATAAAACTCTCGATTAGAATTTGTATTCTAAGCCTGTACAAAAATCCCTATGCTTTATTCAAAATAACCTTCTCCCAAGGTATTGATATAAAAAATCCCACCAAGTGGTGGGATTTTTTATATTTAGCTTCACATCATCAATTAGAAGCTATATTTACTCATTAAACCAATACGGTTATCTTTGAATTTTTCATTATTAAAGGTTTTACGCTCACCGTTGACATACTCAACACCAAACTCAAGCGGTTTAACTGGTGAATACACCAAGTTTAACCATGCTTGTTGTACCTCTTTGTTTGCAGCCTCATTGAGGTCTGCATAGTCTGAGTCTTTATCAGCAAACAATGCACCATAACCAAGTGAGGTTTTTAAGTTAGGTAAAATACTGTACGTTAAGCCCGTTTGTACCGCCCAAATTTCATTTTGCTCAATATTACGGTTACCTTCATCATCTACGAATGCAGCATTGGCATTGGTACCATACAAAATACCGTTTACACCTTTGGTATAGCTGACATCCAGCGTCGCTTTTAAAGGATCAATTACTTGATAGGTTGTACCTGCTGCTAGACCCCAACCTGCTTTACGCTTATTAGTGTCTTCATCTTTATAAACTTCAACTAAAGCACGCGCAGACGCATTACCTTTTTTGTCATCAAAGTTGTGTGCCAATTTAGCAGTCAATGTTGGTACGCTTGATTTGATGTGTTCAACACTTACTCTTTGGCCTTGGGCATTGAATTCAGTCTGTGCAGCACTTGAGTTTGGTTTTTCTGCCGCCAAGAACAATTGCGTTGCTGGTGTCAAATCAAAACCATAACGAACCATTGGTAGACGGGTAGTACCACCACCGACGTTGGTGCTGAAATCAATCATAAACGGTGCATGATTTGACAAGAAGTTAGATTGGGTTTGACCAATCAACCAATTTTCATAGGTTAAATATGCTTGACGTATACGGAATGAATCGTTAGTACCTGCAAAATCACTTTCAAGTTTACCGCCAACCTCTGCACCGTTAACACTGGTTTTAAAATCTAAACCCAATCGTGTTGTTTTTGCGGTTGCGACTAACTTGTCTCTGGTTTGACCATTGGTTTTAGCAACGTCAGAGAAGTCTCCTGCTGAACCTTCAATGATATAGTTTGCATCACCACGAACGAAACCATATAGCTTCACTTCAGTATCTGATTTTGTACTTAGTGCTTTCGGTGCAGCTGCTGATGGTTGTGGTGCTGCTTTAACTTGTTCAATCTGCACGGCTTGATTTTGCTGAACTTGTTGCTGCTGTGTTACTAATGCTTTTAGTGCTTCAACTTCTTGACGCAGCTGCTTAATTTCTTTTTGCTCTTGTGTTTCAGCATGTGCAACCGTCCCCATCATCAAGGTTGTTACTGCGACTGCTAATCCCTTAACTAAAAACTTTCGTGTTAAAACTTGATTCATTAAATTCTCCATATTGAACAAACGTTCATTGGCTTTGAAAGCTCACTGATTCCCACTAAAATCTAAAGCGTGGGGAATATCTATAATTATAAATTGACTTATTTTATTATCTCGCGAGATCACTCACGAACAATATGCATAGTTAAAAACCATCCTTATCATGTTACATGATTTTACTGGATTTATGATTTTTTACTATACCTACATAATAAGCCGTATAAAAACATCAGAAATTTAACAATTTTAGACTCAGTTTGAAATCATTTTTATCTCATACTTTTAGCTAAAATATGTATTAACGACACTTTTAAAATAATTTGATTGTTTTTAATACGGCTTTAATTGATGCGTTGCAATGATCAGGAGTCTTGCTGTGTTCTACCCCAAAATACGATAGGCCATAATAAAAACACACTGATCCATACAATATATGTTAAATACTGTGCATACCCCCAATAATCCCCGAATATCCCACTCAGACTATATAACCCACCACTCACTGTGGCCATCAGCGCCACCTGAAAGGTAAAATCAGTACCGGCCAGATGCTTGCGACTGTATTGCATGACCAAGGTCAGCATGACCACCAAGAGCATGGCAGAGATCATATCTTCGGCGGCATTAATCAGATAAATGATCCAGTTTTCTACTTTATTTTGGATTTCATACTGGGCAGCCAGCCAGGCATAAGCCATTAAAGTCATGACTTTCAGAACAGAGAAAATCAGTAAACTCCGGCTACGTGACCAGTATTTCAGACACCAGCCAGCCAATCCGGCCCCAATCAGTGCCGCAAATGCACCTAACATGGTGACATAAAGGCCAATCTGGCTAAAGCTCAGCCCGAGATCTACCATTAACGGTTTTAATAAAGGCCCGGATAAACCATCGGCGATTTTAAAGGTCAGTAAAACCAGAAGCCACCTCGCCAAGGTTAAATCTGACCAAAAGTATTGAAAATAGGTTTTTATATTGCTGAGTGCAGGTCCTTTATCAGCTGGCGTGATAATTTTTGAATGCTGAGGTTCTCTAAAAAGTAAAATCGGTAAAGTATTAACAAAAACCAGCGCAGCCAGCAACAGAAAAGTACTTTGCCATTGCAGCAAATCGAGCAGCCATAATATGGCCCCGCCTCCGACAATGAATCCCAGACGCGAACCAATCACCTGAAAGGTATTGCCCCAGTGTTGCTGCTCATTTTTCAGAATATTGACTGCCAGTGCATCGGTCGCAATATCCTGCGTGGCGCCAATACCATTCATCAGCAAAAGCATGATAAAAAACAGCAGTAAATATAGCGGCTGGTTCAAAGCCTGAATGGGTAGAAAAGAAAGTCCAATCAAGACAGTAACTGACAGCCATTGCAAGGGAATAATCCAGCTACGGTAATGACCTTTGGCACTCGATCCATGCCGATCAACTAAAGGCGCCCAGAATATTTTGATCGACCACGGTATCATCAGCAGGCCAAAGCCCCCGATATGCGCCAGTGATACCCCTTCAGCCCGCAGAATGACCGGCAAGGCATGCGTCATAAATCCGACCGGAAGCCCCTGTGCCCAATACAGCGAAAACAGTAAGATATAGATATTCCGCATATGCAGGCCAAGTCCTTAGGGTGAAAATGCATTAACGGCATTTAAGATGCCATACATTTTGCCAATGATCCGGATTTTACAACAGTCTAATATAATCAAAAATAAAGAAAAATTAGTTTCAGGAAGAGACAGAAGTAATGACCCAGACACGTTTCCCCCGGTTACCGCCGCATGTCCCGGCTCGTGGCAGCAAACTGAGCCGGACTTTTTTCAGGCAACTTTTCTTGGCTCAGGGCTGGCGTCTGGAAGGAGAATTTCCCGATTTGCCCAAAGCTGTGGCCATTATTTCTCCGCATACTTCAAATATTGATGCCTGGCTCGGTTTTAACGCCCTGCTCGGTCTCGGTATTCAGATTACGATTTTTGGTAAAGATAGCCTATTTCGCACTCCCCTCAAGCCGGTTCTGGAATGGATTGGGGTCGTTCCAGTCGTGCGGGATAGTCCACAAGGTCATACCCGACAGATTGTCGAGATTATTGAAAAATCACCTCAAATCTGGGTCGGTATGGCGCCCGAAGGCTCACGCAAGGGCCCTGAAAAAATCCGCAGTGGTTTTTATCATATTGCCAAAGCAGCGCATTTGCCGATTGTGATGTTTTCCTTTGACTATGACATCAAGACCATTCACATCTTGGGTATATACCATCTGACCGGTGACTATGAATATGATCTGGAAAAGATTTATCAGTATTATGAAGGAAAATTCTCGGCCAAAAATCCGGAGTGGGTAGCCAAGCCGTTACAAAAGCTTTTGAAAAAAGACTAGGCAAATACGGCTTTTTTTGATGTGATAGCCTGAATTTTGTTGATTTAATCACCAGTTTTTATAATGAAGTTAGCCCATTATGCCTTGATTGGCTGTCTTGGTTTAAGTCTTGCAGCCTGTGACAAAGCCACTAAAACACCCACCACTACCACGCCTATCAAAGCCCGCGAACCCGTCGTCGCACTTGCTCTCGGTGGTGGCGGTGCCAAAGGTTTTGCCCATATTGGTGTGATTAAAGTACTCGAATCACATGGCATTAAACCGAAAATCGTCACCGGTACCAGTGCCGGCAGTTTTGTCGGCAGTCTGTATGCCAGCGGCAAATCCCCTTATCAGTTACAGCAGATTGCCCTGAATTTTAAAGAGTCGGATATCCGCGATTTAACCTTGAATCGGCAAGGGATTATTGCCGGACAAAAATTGCAGGATTTCGTCAACAAGAATGTAGCGAACAAACCGATTGAGCAGTTCCCGATTCGCTTTGCTGCTGTTGCCACTCGTCTGGACAATGGCCGCAAGGCAGATTTTATTAAAGGCAATGCCGGCCAGGCAGTTCGCGCGTCCTGCAGTATTCCGAATGTGTTTGTGCCTGCCGTGATTGGCGGCACCAAATATGTCGACGGCGGCCTGGTCAGTCCGATTCCGGTCAAGACCGCCAAAGATATGGGAGCTGATATTGTGATTGCTGTGGATATTTCTGCCCGTCCAGATGGCAATAAAGCCCTGAACATGTGGGGTGTACTGGATCAGACCCTGAATATTATGGGACAGCAAAGCATTCATGAGGAACTGAGTCAGGCCAATGTGGTGATCCAGCCCAAAGTCGGCCATATCGGTACTTTAGACCTGAAAGCCAGCAATGCGACCATTCTGGAAGGTGAAAAAGCAGCCCAGCTGAAAATTCGTGCCATTGAAAAAGCAATTACTGATTTCAAGCAGTCTCCTGCAGCACTTAAACCGCCGCGTCAGGCTAAATTTTGATGCACGATTTTTTTATATTCATCTGCGGCCGCATCTGCTACATTGAAGATCAATCATATAAAGATGATGATTAATTAAATACTTAGCGATATAGGTCACGATATGGAATTAGTTCTTGAACCTTGGCACTGGTTTGTATTAGGCATCCTTCTGATCCTGTCAGAATTACTGCTGCCCGCATTTGCTGCCCTTTGGTTCGGGATTGGTGCCGTCATGGTTGGTGTCCTGTACTGGATGTTCCCGATGATGGGACTGACCACCCAGATCTTGACCTGGATCATACTTTCTGTACTGTGTACGCTGCTCTGGTTCAAGTTTATCAAACCGCTTTCCACTGACAAGACTAAAGCGGGTCTGTCGCGTGAGGCAACGATTGGCCAGATTGGTATGGTGATTCAGATCAATCTGGATCATGGGCAAATCCGGGTACGCTTTCCAATGCCAGTTTTAGGCTCTGATGAATGGGAATGCCGAACTCTGGACCCAGTTCAGGTCGGTGACCGTGTTCGCGTCGTGGATATTCTTGGAAACGACCTGGTCGTACAACCTCACAGCACACATTATCAAAATCAATAAGGTGAATAAGCTATGTCTGGTGGTTCTATCATTGTTATCGCGTTTCTGGCCTTTGTGGCAATTACCATTTTTAAAGGGGTGCGGATTGTGCCGCAAGGCTACAAATGGATCGTACAGCGTCTGGGGAAATACCATACCACGCTAAATCCTGGCCTGAATTTTGTCATTCCCTATGTAGATGAAGTTGCCTATAAAGTCACAACCAAAGACATCGTTCTGGATATTCCTTCACAGGAAGTGATTACCCGTGATAACGCTGTCCTGCTGATGAATGCCGTGGCCTATATCAACCTGACCACACCGGAAAAAGCCGTGTACGGGATTGAAAACTACTCCTGGGCGATTCAGAACCTGGTACAGACCTCACTGCGTTCGATTGTCGGTGAAATGGATCTGGATGATGCGCTATCTTCACGTGACCATATCAAGGCACGCTTGAAATCCAGTATTTCCGATGATATCTCGGACTGGGGAATCACCCTAAAGACTGTAGAAATTCAGGATATTAAACCTTCTATCACCATGCAGACCGCGATGGAAGAACAGGCCGCTGCTGAACGTCAGCGTCGTGCAACAGTGACTAAAGCTGACGGTGAAAAACAGGCCGCAATTCTGGAAGCGGACGGCCGTCTGGAAGCCTCTCGTCGTGATGCTGAAGCGCAAGTGGTACTGGCTGAATCTTCACAACGTGCAATCGACATGGTGACTTCCGCCATTGGTGATAATGAAATTCCGGTCGCCTATTTACTGGGTGAACAGTATATTAAAGCCATGCAGGATATGGCCAAATCGCCAAATGCCAAGACTGTGGTACTGCCTGCTGATGTGCTGAATACCATTCGTGGTGTGATGGGACGTCCTAACTAGATTTAATAAATACTTCATAATAGGCAGCCAATTGGTTGCCTATTTCTCTTGAAAATAAGAAAATCTCAGCAAAGATTGTGAATTTATGGTTAAATTTCGCGTTTATTTTTGAAATCTCCTGGATTCGATGTTGCCTGACTTTCGGATTAAAGTTTCTCGCATCTGTCACAATCCTTATTTCGATCTACTGTCCAACTTAAAAATGGATACCGTATGAGCTCCCTAAATCCAACCTTAATTACCTTTCTTTTTTATATTGTCGCCATGGTGGTGATTGGCCTGATCGCTTATCGTGCGACAAGCAATTTTTCCGATTACATCTTAGGGGGCCGACGTTTAGGGAGTTTCGTAACTGCACTTTCTGCAGGGGCTTCCGACATGAGTGGCTGGCTACTGATGGGTCTGCCCGGTGCAATTTATCTTTCCGGCCTGTCTGAAATGTGGATTGCCATCGGTCTGATTATTGGTGCCTGGCTCAACTGGCTGCTGGTCGCTGGCCGTTTACGCGTACATACCGAAGTCCAGCACAATGCCCTGACCCTGCCGGATTATTTCTCGAATCGCTTCAATGACCAGAAAAAAATCCTGCGTGTGGTTTCTGCATTCGTCATTCTGATTTTCTTTGCGATTTACTGTGCTTCCGGCATGGTTGCAGGCGCACGTCTGTTCGAAAGCATGTTTGGCATGTCTTACAGTACCGCGCTCTGGATCAGTGCCATTGCCACCATCAGCTATGTGTTTATTGGTGGCTTCCTGGCGGTGAGCTGGACCGATACCATTCAGGCAGGTCTGATGATTTTTGCCCTGTTGCTGACGCCAATCGTGACGTTGATGGCATTTTCAGACATGTCCCAGGTGACTTTGGCACTGGAAGCTGCCCGTCCTCAAGCAATGAATATTCTGGGTGATCTGAGCGTTGTTGCGGTTATTTCCCTGCTCGCCTGGGGTCTGGGTTACTTTGGCCAGCCGCATATTCTGGTACGCTTCATGGCAGCAGATTCGGTCAAGTCAATTCCAAATGCACGCCGTATCGGCATGACCTGGATGATTCTATGTCTGGGTGGTGCGGTGGCAGCCGGCTTCTTCGGGATCGCCTATTTCCAGCAGCATCCAGAACTGGCAACTGCAGTGAATGCCAATCCTGAAACAGTATTTATGGAACTGACCAAAATCCTGTTTAACCCATGGATTGCAGGTGTGGTGCTTGCTGCCATTCTTGCCGCAGTAATGAGTACTTTAAGCTGTCAGCTCTTGGTCTGCTCAAGCACCCTGACTGAAGATTTCTATAAGTCTTTCCTGCGTAAAAATGCCTCGCAAAAAGAACTGGTCTGGGTTGGCCGTTTGATGGTACTGCTGATTGCCTTGCTGGCGATCTGGATGGCGGGTAATCCTGAATCCAAAGTACTGGGGCTGGTGGCGTATGCCTGGGCAGGTTTTGGTGCCGCCTTTGGTCCGCTGATTATCCTGTCACTGTTCTGGAAACGCATGACCTTGAATGGTGCTTTGGCAGGGATGATCATAGGTGCAGTCGTGGTTATTTTCTGGAAGAACCTGTTTGCTGACACTGGACTGTATGAAATCGTTCCTGGCTTTATCTGTTCAATGCTGGCGATTGTGGTGGTGAGCCTGATGGGTAAAGCGCCAACAGCAGAAGTGACTGACCGTTTTGAAGAAGCGGAACGCCTTTACAACGAAAGCAAATAATTCTGTAGCAACTAAAAAAGAGGACTTGAAGTCCTCTTTTTTATGGAATGCTCTTATACCTCAGAAGAATGTTCCAATCAGCTTTTGCGCGTGAGCAGGAACCGGGTAATTTGCATCAACTCTTCCGCCTGATCTTCAAAATGGTTCAAGGCATTGATTGCCTGATCGTGTAATTGCTGGGCATAGGCTTTGGCCTGCTCCAGACCCATCAATGCCGGATAGGTTGATTTTTCAACCTGTTCATCTTTACCTGCAGTTTTCCCCAAGACTTCGGTATCGGAAATAATATCCAGAATATCATCCTGTACCTGGAAGGCCAGACCAATCGCCTGTCCAAACTCACGTAATTTAGGAATGGCCAGATCGGTACCTTCAAAGATTGTCACCGCCGCCATCATGATCGCGGCACTAATCAAAGCACCAGTTTTATTGCGATGGATGGTTTCCAGTGCCTGCTGATCGATTTTTTTGCCTTCAGACTGTAAATCTAAAACCTGACCATTCACCATTTTCGAAGAAGCGGTTGCCAGAATCTGCATCTGTTTCAGTACAATGGAAGCTTCTACCGCTGGCCCCTGATCAAACAGACGGCTACCCAAGATTTCGAAAGCCATAGACTGCAGGATATCACCTGCCAAAAGTGCTGTATCTTCTCCATAAGCCACATGACAGGTTGGCTGGCCACGGCGCAACAAATCATTGTCCATACACGGCAGATCATCATGGGCCAGTGAATAGCAGTGAATAAACTCGATCGCAACCGCTGCACGACGCACTGCAGCACTATTCTGGTTGGGTTTTAATGCAGCGGTGGCATAGCATAGCGCTGGACGTACCCGCTTGCCACCCAGCATCACAGCATGATGGACTGCCGACCTTAACGGTTCCGGAATGGCAAAGGCTTCCAGAGCGGTCAATAAATCCTGTTGAATGCGGTGTTGTGCTTGTGTGAGTGCATGGGTTGATACGTCAGTGATAGATGACACATTCGCCTCGAATACGTAGTCCAGAAGAATAAAATGACAAGCGAATAAATGCCTGTACGCTGATCAGGCATTGTACCTAGAAATGCCTTGAATTTTCAGCCATAAATCGAATTGTTCTGCTGAAATTTGCTATTCAACATCAAATAAGCAAGTCAGAGATTTTAAACCATAAAAAACCACCGCAGAACCGGTGGTTTTATTCAGGCTAAAAGTATGCACCGCTTTTAAACGAGAACATCTTCTGGTACGCGCACCCAGCCTTCCATCAATACACGGGCACTGCGGCTCATAATCGCTTTCTTCACTTTCCACTCACCATTTTCAAAACTTGCTTGTGCACCCACTCTCAACGTCCCGGAAGGATGACCGAAATGCACTGCTTCACGCTCTACTCCGCCTGCTACCCGGTTTACCAATGTTCCCGGAATAGCAGCTGCCGTACCAATGGCCACAGCAGCCGTGCCCATCATGGCATGATGGAGTTTGCCCATAGACAAGGCACGAACCAGAATATCGGTATCAGATTCGGTGACCGTCTTGCCACTGGACGAAGTATAAGTTTTAGATGGGGCAATAAATGCAATTTTCGGGGTATGTTGTCGGGTAACTGCTTCTGCAATATCCTGAATCAGCCCCATTTTCTTCGCAGCATAGGCACGAATCGTTTCAAATTTTGCCAGGGCTGCTACATCATTATTAATCTGATCCTGAAGTTCGGTGCCCTTATAGCCGAGATCTCCAGCATTCAAAAATACGGTTGGAATACCGGCATTAATCATCGTCACTTCGAAACTGCCAATATTGGGGACTTCCAATGTATCGACCAGATTGCCTGTCGGAAACATGGAACCGCCTTCTGCATCATCATCGGCAGGGTCCAGAAACTCGATCTGCACTTCGGCTGCAGGAAAGGTGACGCCATCCAATTCGAAATCACCCAATTCCTGTACCTGTCCACTCTGTATCGGCACATGCGCAATAATGGTTTTCTGAATATTGGCCTGCCAGATGCGTACCTTACACAACCCGTTTTCAGGAATACGTTCGGCATCGACCAGCCCGTTGGAAATGGCGAATGCCCCAACTGCCGCAGTCAGATTGCCACAGTTGCCGCTCCAGTCGATATAAGGACGCTCAATTGAAACCTGACCAAATAAATAATCGACATCATGATCGGCTTGCTGGCTTTTCGACAGGATGACCGTTTTACTGGTACTGGAACTGGCGCCCCCCATGCCATCGATCTGCTTCCCATAAGGGTCTGGGCTACCAATCACACGTAGCAAAAGCTGATCACGAATCCGGCCAGCCTGTTGTGCTTGTGCAGGCAGATCATCCAGCTTAAAGAAAATACCTTTGCTGGTTCCTCCACGCATATAGGTCGCAGGAATCTTGATTTGGACTGCAGAACTCATGACTTATTTCATCCTTTGAATTGTCTTTGTTGTGGTAGTGCTTATTGAATATTTGTACCAAGAGTATAATCAGTTTCAGGCCAAGTGAGTGCAGTGTTCCGACCTAAGTATAAAAAACCGGCATTTGTATCGGGGCAAAAAAACAGAAAACTCATCAGTTATAATTAAAATAAAATTAATATATTGATTCATATATGGTTTCTCGAATTCGTTTTTTATAATTTTTTATTATAAACACCATAATAATATTTCATTCAAATGCTTGTACTAGGTTTCTTAACTTCCATCCTTTACAATCTTCATACTTATTTTCCATTGTCGGGCTGAACACTTTGAATAACGAGTCTTCACAACTTCAGCGTGGCTTAAAGAACCGTCATATTCAGTTGATCGCCATGGGCGGTGCAATTGGCACAGGCTTATTCTTAGGTTCCGCACAGGTGATCCAATCTGCGGGTCCTTCCATTATTTTGGGCTATGCCATTGGTGGCTTGATTGCATTTTTAATCATGCGTCAATTGGGTGAGATGATTGTTCATGAACCTGTCGCAGGTTCATTCAGCCATTTTGCTTATAAATACTGGGGCAAATTCCCCGGTTTCCTTGCGGGTTGGAACTACTGGATTTTGTATATCCTGGTGGCCATGACCGAACTCACTGCTGTTGCGAAATACATCAACTACTGGTGGCCTCATATTCCAGCCTGGGCATCGGTACTATTTTTCTTTATCGTGATTACACTGGTCAACCTCGGCAATGTGAAATTCTACGGTGAATCGGAATTCTGGCTATCTATCATTAAAGTAACTGCGGTTATTTCGATGATTGTCTTTGGCTTGTATCTGATCCTGACAGCTGATGCTTCTTCAGGTGCCTCTTTTAGCAACCTCTGGACCGCGGGTGGTTTCTTCCCGAATGGTTTTGAAGGTCTGTTCTATATGCTGGCCTTTCTGATGTTTGCTTTTGGTGGTATTGAACTGATCGGTATGGCTGCAGCAGAAGCTGAAAATCCGGAAAAAACCATTCCGAAAGCCATTAATCAGGTCGTGTTCCGTATTCTGATTTTCTATGTCGGTGCCCTGACCATTCTGTTGTCTTTGGTGCCTTGGAACCAGCTGGAGCTCGGTGGTCTGGACAAAAGTCCATTCGTGATGATTTTCAGTCAGCTGGGTATCGACTGGGCTGCACATCTGCTTAACTTTATTATCCTGACTGCAGCGCTGTCTGTGTATAACAGTGGTATGTATGCCAACAGCCGTATGTTGTATGGTCTGGCTCAGCAAGGAAACGCACCTAAAGTATTCATGAAAGTGAATAAACAAGGTACGCCGATTCCTGCCGTATTATTCTCTGCTGTACTGATTTTTGGCTGTGTACTGCTTAATTACTTCGTACCTGAAGATGCCTTAAGCCACCTGATTTATATTGTAGTCGGTGCACTTGTACTTAACTGGGCCATGATCAGTCTGACCCATCTCAAGTTTATCCAGACTATGAAGAAACAGGGCATCGTAACCAAATTCCCGGCGCTCTGGTCCCCTGCAAGCAATATACTGGTATTGGCCTTTATCGCCACCATCCTGTACATCATGTGGACACAAGGTTTTCAAGAATCTGTCTATATGATTCCTGTCTGGATCGTGGTGATGTATATCGTATTCAAACTGCTGCATTCAAAAAAATAACGGAAAAATCTTCTTATTCCTGATTTTTAAAGTTATTGCTTCGGCAATAACTTTTTTTTTTGTGTTTTTTGCAGTACATTAGCCTTCTTTTGCGCCCTTAGCTTAACTGGATAGAGCAGTTGCCTCCTAAGCGACCGACGTGGGTTCGAGTCCCGCAGGGCGTACCATTTATTTTCATTTTTTTAGATTGGCCCGTTATTCTTTATAGAATGGCCTTCCCCGACACTGCTCTATCAAGTACTCCCAGAGTCAGTGCTATTGGTTTAGAGTATAATTTAGCAAGACAAGTCCACTGGTCTGCCCTTCCTGTAAAATATCCGCTTGCCCATACCCCCAGATACTTTTTCAACATATGACATATTCGATGTATGGCTAAGCCATGGTATGAATAGTGTCCTTAAAGCGTTTCCATGCTACATAGAAAAATACCGTGCCAATGCCAATGAGCCAGAGAAATGCCGGCCAGACCACACTCAGCCCGGCATTTCTATACAAAATGGCCTGAGCAAGTTCGACAAAGTGTGTGGTCGGAGCAATCAGCATCACATTTTGCAGTACTTCAGGCATACTTTCACGTGGCGTCATTCCACCAGACAGCATTTGCATCGGGATCAGAGTCAACATCATCAAAAGGCCAAATTGCGGCATTGACTTGGACATGGTCGCCAAATAAATGCCCATCGAAGTAGTCGCGAATAAGGTCAATAATGCTCCGAAAAAGAACAGCCACAGATTCCCCTCTATCGGTACCTTCAAGATGATCTGTACCACCAGTTTCAAACCTAAAAATGCTGCAAGCAAAACCACCAGGCTCATCGACCAGACTTTGGACATCATAATTTCAAATACGGTGACCGGCATGACCATCAGATGTTCTATCGTACCGTGTTCACGTTCACGGATTAAAGCCGCACCAGTTAGAATAATGGACAGCATTGCCACGTTATTGATGATTTGCATCACACTCCCAAACCATTTCTGGTCAAGTACAGGGTTAAAACGTGCCCGCATTTCCAGTTCTACTGGCAGGGTGCTTATTTCACGGTGACGCAGAACGTATTCATTGACTTCGGACAGTATAATCTGCTGAATATAACCCGCCCCGACCATGGCCTGAGTCATCCGCGTGGCATCAACATTGACCTGAATCGTTGCCTCTCTCCCTGCCAGTATATCTTCCTGAAAATTGACCGGAATATTCAGGGCGAAGGTAAATTCTCCGGCATCCATTCCGGCATCCATATGATTCAGTTCAGTCGTCTGGGGCAGAAAGTAGGGAGGATAAAAAGCCGAGCTTATCCGCTCCGACAAGGTTGAATGATCTTCATCCACAATCGCGATGGGTGCCATATTCAGACTGTCAGGCATAGCGGTTGCAGCTGTATAGACGGCGACGGTAAAAGTATAGACAATCAGAATCAGCATGACCGGATCACGCCATAGACTCCAAAGCTCCTTGCAACCGAGCAGATAGATATTCTTTATTTTCTGGCTGACCATGCTAGGACTCCTGTTTTTTCAGGGCAAGAATTGCTGCACCCATAATCACAGGGACTGACAGCAGAATCACCCAAAAATCCTGATGCAGTGCATTAAAGCTCAATGCCTTGTTAAATACCCCGCGGCTGATATTCACCATATGCGTAGTAGGATAGATTTCACCAAACCAGCGACCAAAACCTTCCAGAGAGGAAACAGGATTGATAATACCGGCGAACTGCACCGCAGGTATAAGCGTACCGATCAACACCAGAAACATCGAGGCAATCTGGCTTTTGGTCAATGAAGATGCCAGCAGTCCCAAGCCAGTAGAAAAAATAATAAACAGGAAGGATGCCAGGGTCAGCGTTATGAAACTTCCCTTGATCGGCACATCGAATATCGCCACAATGATCAGGCACATCAGGAAATAGTTCAGCATGGCCAGAACTACATAAGGAATTTGCTTGCCAATCAAAAATTCACTGCGGGTCACCGGAGTTACATACAGGTTCACAATTGAACCGAGCTCTTTTTCCCGCACCACAGACAGTGCTGTCAGCATGGCAGGAATCAATAAAATCAATATGGGAAATACAGCGGGCGCGATTGCAGGCAGGCTCTTGATGTCGGGATTGTAGCGGAATCGGGTTTCTATATTTATGGTACTCGAGGTTTTATATCCACTTCGCTCTAGTTCCTGCTGCATCAACCAGTGAGTATGAATTCCCTGTACATAGCCCTTCACTGTTTCAGCACGCTGTGGCATGGCACCATCAATCCAGGCGCCAATCTTAACCTCTTCTCCGCGATTAACATCCCGGGCAAAATCAGGTGGAATTTCAATGGCCAAAGAGATATCGCCACTTCGCATGCGTTGATCCAGATCCTCATAATTTTGCAGCGGTGGCTTTTCAACAAAATAACGTGAACCCGCAATGCTCATGCTGTAATTCTGGCTAAGACCACTCTGGTCACGATCCAGTACTGCAAAGGTCAGATTATCTACGTCCATGGTGATTCCATACCCCATCACAAACAGCAGGATAATCGACCCGACCAGCGCCATGGTGGCACGTATCGGATCACGTGCCAGCTCCAGCGATTCACGCCAAGCATAGCTAAGCATCCGTTGCAGGCTAAATCGGCTGGATATCCTGGTTTCTTCTTTCACTGTCTGGTCATTGGAAATACTGCCTTCTAGCTCCTGTTCAGGTGGCGTCTGGCTGGCTGCTCCAGCATCCATTAGGTAGCCAATAAATGCTTCTTCCAGAGTGGCAGCCTGCCTATTTTTGATCAACTGTGCGGGTGCAGCACTGTCCAGAACCCGGCCGGCATGCATCAGGGAAATCCGGTCACAGCGCTGTGCTTCATTCATGAAATGCGTTGAAATAAAGATGGTAACCCCGTCCTTGCGAGACAAGGAGATTAAAAAACGCCAGAAATTGTCACGAGCAATCGGGTCTACCCCCGAAGTCGGTTCATCAAGAATCAGGATTTCCGGGTTATGTACCAGTGCCACAGCAAGAGACAGACGCTGACGGATACCCAGCGGCAAGTCATCAGGCAGCTTGTTTTTCACTTCGGCCAAGTCAAAACGCTGCAGCATCTGCTGTACACGCGTGTCAATCTGTTCAGCCGGCACATGAAACAATTTTGCGTGAAGTACCAGGTTCTGGGTAATGGTCAGTTCACTATAGAGAGAGAAAGACTGTGACATATAGCCAACACGGCGGCGGGTCTCAATATTACTGCCTTCCACTGGCTGGCCAAATAACCAAGCCTGCCCTTCTGAAGCTTCGAGCAATCCGGTCAGTACTTTCATGGTGGTGGTTTTACCACAGCCATTCGATCCCAGAAAACCAAAAATTTCACCCTGCCGAATCTGGAAATTGACATGATCTACTGCGGTAAAATCACCAAACCTGACTGTCAGATCCTTCGCTTCCAGCGCATAGCCATCCGAATCGTAATCTGGTAAAGGTGGAATCACTACAGGGGTATAGCCCTGTTTCTTTTCTTCCGGTAATAGCTTGATATAAGCATCTTCCAGACTGTTACTCTCCGTCTGCGTCAACAGTTCTTGCGGAGTTCCGGTTTTCAGGATTTTGCCTTCATCCATCATCGCCAGCCAGTCGAAACCTTGGGCTTCATCCATGTAGGCAGTAGCGACAATCACACTCATCTGGGGACGAACCTGGCGGATACGGTTAATCAGCTCCCAGAACTGTGCCCGTGCCAAGGGATCGACTCCCGTGGTGGGCTCATCCAGAATCAGAAAATCCGGATCATGAATCAGGGAGCAGCACAATCCAAGTTTCTGTTTCATGCCTCCAGATAATTTTCCTGCCGGCCGATCGAGAAATTCATATAGTCCTGTACTTTTAGTCAGATCATCAATGCGTTTACGGCTTTCTGTACGACTATGCCCAAACAATCGGGCAACAAACTGCAGGTTTTCCTCAACAGATAGGTTTTTGGACAGGTTGCTGCCCAGACCTTGAGGCATGTAGGCAATATACGGACAAACTTTTCTGCGATGCTTCGGGTCAGCAATATCTCCACCAAGCACGATCAGTCGGCCCGCCTGAACGACCTTGGCACCGGCCAGTAAGGCCAGCAAACTGGATTTCCCCACGCCATCCGGTCCGATCAGTCCAATCATGCAGCCCGCAGGAAGCGACAGGGAAATGTCCTGTAAAGCCTGGGTCTTGCCATATTTCAGACTGACCTGCTGGATTTCGGCAACTGCCGCTCCGGCAACAAATTGCGGCATCATGATTTAACCTGATTTCTTAAGAACGCCGGCCAGGGCAGATTGGAATCAAGTTTGATATAGGCCACGCCCGGAAGACCGGTTTTGACTTGCTGGATATGTTTTCTCAGCAATTCAGGATCAATTTTCGCCTTGACACGGAACATTAATTTCTGGCGTTCACTTTCAGTCTCTACGGTTTTTGGAGTGAACTGGGCCGTGTCGGCAACAAAAGACACCCGAGCAGGAATTACCAGATTTTTGGCCACATCCAGCACAATCCGGACTTCAGTACCGATTGCGATACGGCCAGCCACGGTTTCCGGCAGGAAAAACGTCATATAGACATCGGACAGATCAATCAGGTTCATGACCCGCCCCCCCGCAGCAATCATTTCGCCTGGTTGTGCGACTAGGAACTGCACCCGTGCCTTCAAGGGTGCCTTAAGCTGGGCATCCTCAATATCGAAATTGATCCGGTCAATGGTTGCTTTGATAGCATCGACCTGAGATTGTGCGCTCGAAACCTGGCTGCGTGCGGCCACGATAGCTCCTTCAGCGCTGTCCACTTGCGCCTGGGCTGCGCTGAGTACTGCTGCTACACGCTTGGCATCTGCCCTCTCATCATCCAGCTGCTGCCTGGAAGATGCGCCTTCCTTGGCTAGAATTTCCGTCCGTGCCAGACGGTTTTTTGCTGCAATAAGTTCTGTTTCACGTTGCAGCACCATCGCTTCGGCGGCTGATTTTTCACTTTTACGCATTGCCAGTTGCGCTTCAGCGGTCGCAATACCATCTTCAGCCTGACGCTGTTGGGCTTGAATTTCGCGCAGTTGAGCTTCAAGGGTAGAAACTTTTATTCGCGCCAGAATCTGCCCCGGCTCGACAAAATCTCCTTCCCGCACCAGAATTTCTTCTAACTGGCCAGCGAACTTACTGGAAATATTGACTTCAGTCGCCTCAATCCGTCCATTCCCACTGACCAACCCATCGGTATCAGGCTGATTCATGTTTTTCCAGATCAGGTAGCCCACCAAGATGGCGACAACGACTGCTCCCACAATGGATATTTTTTTTATATTCATAGATCTGCTTACTCAACATATTCAATCGGGCTGTTACTCACCCTTTTTATAATTTTTAGTAAAATCAAAACATTAATTCTTTTATTTTGTTCAATTTATAATAAGTGTATTCAACAAATAAATTTAGCCTGGCTGTACCAGTCTGCTATCACCGCCCAGTGCAAAATACAGGGAAATATAAGACTGCATTAAGGCACTTTGGGTTTCAATCCACTGCTGTTCTGCCGTCAGCAAACTTCGCTGTGCATCTAGCACATCGAGATAACCCACGGCACCATTATCATAGCGTAACTGTGCCAGTCGTGCTGTTTCCCGAAAAGCAGCCAGTCCCTGATCCTGTATTTGCAGTTGCTGGCTTAAATAGCGCTGATCAACCAAAGCATCAGCCACTTCCCGGAAGGCATTCTGTACAGTTTTTTCATAGTCAGCCACAGCAATATCCTGTCTCACCTCCGCCAAGATGACATTATTTTTTAACTGACCTGCGGTAAATATGGGCAAAGTGATACTGGGAGCAATCGACCATACTGAACTACCGGATTTGAACAGACCCTCCAGTTCTGTACTGGCTGTTCCAAAACTCCCCGTGAGCGCAATACGCGGAAAAAATGCAGCACGGGCAGCCTGGATATTGGCATGCTGGGAATACAGTAAAGCTTCAGCAGCCCGAATATCTGGCCGGTTCAGCAGTAACTCCGACGGAAGTCCGGTCTGTAATACGACTGGCTTAAAATTCAGCTGATCCAGGCCTAATCTTGGGACTTCTACAGGCTGACCTATCAACTGGATCAAATAATTGGCTGTCATGTCCTGAACATTTTGCAGCTGGGTTAGCAACGCCCGGCCATTACTGAGCAAGGTTTGTGCCTGCATATATTCTACTTTTGAACCTGCCCCAACCTCGTAACGCCGTTTAAAGATACGTACAGATTTTTCATAATTTTGCACAGAACCTTCGGCATAATAAATCCGTTTTTCTAGTTCAGCCAGGGTCAGATAGGTCTGAATCGACTGCTGAATAATGCTGTTTCGTACCGCCAGCTGATTATATTCAGAAGCGAAAAACTGCTGTAATGCTGCTTCATTCAGGCTGCGTATACGTCCCCACAAATCCAGTTCCCAGTGGCTTATTCCCACACCTACCGTATACTGTTCTGTGGTTACAGCACGGCCCACAGGAGATAAATCTGCTGGTACCCTGCTGCGTTCATAACTACTGCTTCCCAATATACTCGGCCACAATTCTGAACGCTGAATACCATAGGCAGCTTGGGCTTCACGGATCCGGAGTGCTGCAATTTTCAGATCATAGTTATAGGTCAGGGCAAGACGGGCAATTCTCACTAAAGTAGGATCACTGACATAATCAGACCACGGCAAAGCATGATATGTACCGCCCTGCTGAAATGGATAGTGTGCTGGCAAGACAGGCTCTGGTTTGATCAAAGGGGCTGTATTCTGACAGCCTGTCAGTAGAGCTAAAATGGGGAGTATCGCCAGACTGCTATCTAGATAAAATCTGCAAAAAATATTCAGTTTCAACAATTGACCCTCCTGTCAGCTGAGCCTTTTCTAAAAATATGCATGCATGACTGTCTGAGATAAATATCTGCTTAAGTCATCAGAAAAAGGTGGCGATATCGTTCACCTACCCGATCACATGGCTTTTGATTCTTTTGAATTCTAGTCAGTATCAGGACTTATCCGACATAATGCACTAAGTATTTATTTTATTTAATTTTTATATTCTTCTTTTAACCTATTAAAGGCTTAAAACCTGACCTCTGAATCAGGCCATTTCGTCTCCTTATTTCAAGGATTAAACATCTAACTTCTAACCATCATTATATGGGCAAGACTTTCTGCAATCTGCAACGTGTGTTTGCCTATTACAATCGTGTATTTCTACACAATACACGGTTCAGTCTAAGCTGCACATATCCCTCTCTGTATTCACCCATCTAATGTAGTAACAAATTGAAACTGGCTTTCATGGTAGAAGATTTAAGGTACCCCATTGCACTGCCACCCCTGAAAAAATCAATTAATTAGTCCAAGTATTCCTTTGATTCTAATAAATATATTATATAAGTTTCACCCTAATGAGCTACTTTATCTGTCTTAAACACTCTTCTTCATACATTTTGGAGGTGCGTATATGTAACGCTCATGTAACAGAATTTTGTCGTTCTCGCTCAAACTGAGCGGAACAAAAGGGTAGAAATATGCGAATTAATTAACAAATTAGTTGTGCAATCTTTCATTAAATTTAATTTTTTTAAGAATCAATTTATCTGTAATTAAAAATAATAATTTCAATAACTTAAATTTTAAATTAAAGCCACTAATTAGTACTTTTACTCTATTTTGATGTTTTTTTGAACTGTCTATTCAAACTAGAGCATTTACTCTTATTTTATTTGTGGTATTTTTGGCACATGGAGTAACAAATGATTGCGGTTTAGTAACCAAACTCTCCAAAGAATTAAATTTAAGTGCAAACAACAACGCTAGATATAAATTTGTACCTCAAGGAAAGACGTAAATGAAATTAAAGACATTAACTACTGCAATGATTCTCGCGACTGTACCTATGACAGGTGCATTTGCTGCTGCAATGGATCGTTCGGGGCAATCTATCGCAGCGTTTTTACAGCCAGGTAATTACTTTGAAGCGGGTATTACTGTATTAGATCCTTCTGTATCTGGTACCACTTCTAACGCACCATCCCTAGACTCACCTACACTAGGTGTAGGTACCAATCAGGCAACAGGTGATATGGCGGGTGATTATCATTCTGTATCAGCTGCGTTGAAGCTCCAGTTAACAGACAACTTTTCTTTTGGTCTTATTTTTGATCAGCCATTTGGTGCTGAAGCAGACTATAAAGACCGCTCTGTTGCCTTTAATCCTACAGGTAATGATGGCACCCGGGCTGAAGTGACGACAGAAAATTTAAGTTTCGTGTTTGGTTTCCAGCCAACTGAAAACTGGAATATTTATGCAGGCCCAGTTTATCAAGAAGCTAAAGGTAATGTATCTTTACGTGGTACCGCTTATGGATTATTAACTGGATATGATGCCACCATGAAAAAAGATGGTGGTACAGGCTGGTTAGCAGGTCTGGCTTACCAAATTCCTGAAATTGCCTTGAAAGCATCTTTGACTTACCGTTCAGAAATCGAACACCAACTTGCTTCAAGAGAGAATGTTAATACAGTAGTACCAGGCTTCGGCATTCCTGGAGTATTACCTACTCAATTATTTGCTTATGCTCCTGGCAAAACTGATGTTACTACTCCTCAATCTGTTAACCTAGACCTACAATCAGGGATCATGGCTGACACGGTTGCCTTCTTAAATGTTCGATGGGTAAATTGGGATGGATTCGCAATTCGACCAACTCAATTCGGCCAAGCTTTAGATCAACTTGCTGCTGCGGGAAATGCTCTTCCTGCTTTACCAGCATTAGCTCCAACTAAAGCTCTCTTGACCTCGTTAGAGGGTGGGAATCTTGTTGAATATAATGAAGATCAATGGTCTGCTACAGCGGGCGTAGGCCGTAAATTCAATGCAAAATGGGCAGGTAATGTCTCTGTAGGCTGGGACTCTGGTGCAGGTAATCCTGTTACAACGCTTGGTCCAACAGAAGGTTACTGGAATGTGGGTGTAGGGGTTCAGTTCTCTCCTGCTCCAAACTATTTCATTGCAGGCGGAATGAAATATTTCTGGCTGGGCGATGCTGATGCTCTGACTGTAGCAAATCCAAATGTAGGTAGCTTTAAAGACAATGACGCAATTGCTTATGGCTTGAAAATGGGTTACCGCTTCTAAGTTTTCATAAAATAAAAAACCACTTCCGGGTGGTTTTTTATGTTTGAATCCTAATTTTATACATTTGCATAGCATTTGTTTATTTTACCGCCAATCAATATTTTACTCACTTTCATTTCTATAGAAATTTTTATCTTTTTTATTTTGTTATTTTTCATCTATTTAATCTTAAAATTCTAGTATAAATACTCTAAGCAATCCCTATATTTAACCGTTCCAGTTCATTTCTCATGCGAACCTGAGTATTTACTCTTTTTAAATTTATGTTACTTTTCCTGCACATTTTTGTTACAGATGGCATCAGGGACCGTACCATGAAGCTCACTAAAATTTCTTCAGCTATTTTACTTAGCACTTTCTCCCTCTCAGCAGTTCAAGCAGCTGGCCTAGACCGTTCTGGTCAGTCAATTCATGCTTTTTTACAGCCTGGTAATTATGCAGAAGCAGGCATTACTGTCATTGATCCAACTGTTCGAGGTCAAGCGATCGCACAATTGGGCGGTCAAAAAATTTCCGATATGGGCGATGATTACTATTTCCCTTCTGCTGCATTAAAAGTACAAGCAACAGATCATCTTTCTTTAGGTCTAATTTATGACCAACCTTTTGGTGCAGATGCAACTTACAATACAGAAACCACAAGTTTTTCTGAAACCCATCCATTGCTTAAAGTAACTGAAGGCACCAGTGTTGAAGTTAGAACTGAGAATTTAACTGCTTTATTTGGTTACCAGCCAAATCAAAACTGGAATTTCTACGCAGGCCCAGTATGGCAAACGGTAGAAGCGGATATTAAATTGCGTGGTACAGCCTATAAAAATACAGGCTATAACATTAACGTTGATACCAAAGAAGCCTATGGCTGGTTAGCGGGTTTTGCCTATCAAATTCCAGAAATTGCATTAAAAGCAGCGATTACCTATCGCTCTGAAATTTCACATGATGCGAAATCGACTGAAACATCTAATCTGCCAATATATGCATCATTTATGTCTGATACAGATCCACGTAAAGCAATATATGCAACTAAAGGCTTTAGACAAAGCACGGTTAATGCAACAACCCCTCAATCTGTAAATTTAGACTTACAAACAGGTATCGCAGCCAATACCGTTGCATTTGCCAATGTCCGTTGGGTTCACTGGGATCAATTTACAGTGAGTCCAGAAATGTTAGGCGAATTAGGTCAAGACTTGATCAGCTATAGCGATGACCAATGGTCTGCAAATGTCGGTGTTGGCCGTAAGTTTAATGAAAAATGGTCAGGTACGGCGATGGTGAACTATGACACTGGCGCAGGTAACCCGGTTACGACTCTTGGTCCTACTAAAGGTTACTGGGGTCTGGGTGTTGGCGCGCAATATAGCCCAACCGCACAAACCTTTATACAAGGTGGTGTACGCTATATGTGGTTAGGCGATGCACATGCGCAAACAGCTAACAATATTGTAGCCGAGTTTAAAGATAACACTGCTATGGCTTATGCAATGAAAATTGGTTACCGTTTCTAATTGAACGAATCCCATAAAAAAGGCATCTCTTAGATGCCTTTTTTATTAACAGTTGATTCATTAAGCTGGAATATCACGCACAGATGCATTACGAATCGCTTCTTTCAAGGCATCATAACCACGAATTGGCGGGAATTGCGGGAATTCGGCAATAACGTTTTCAGGTGCATCAAATAAGAAACCATGATCTGCTTCCCCTAGCATCGTGGTATCGTTATAAGAATCGCCTGCTGCAATCACACGGAAGTTCAAGCCATGTAATGCTTTTACCGCTTGACGTTTTTGGTCCGGCTGACGAAGTTTATAAGCAGAGATCATTCCTGCTTCATCTGTTTCCAGTTTATGGCAGAAAATAGTTGGCCAATCCAGTTGTTTCATCAGTGGATGTGCAAATTCATAGAAGGTATCTGAAAGAATAATCAATTGAAAATGTGTGCTCACCCATTTCACAAATTCTTTTGCTCCTGGAAAAGGACCCATTTCTGCAATCACTTCCTGAATATCGTTCAAGCCTAAACCGTGCTGTTTTAAAATATTCAGACGTTGAGTCATCAGTACATCATAGTCAGGAATGTCACGAGTCGTCGCTTCAAGCTCTTTAATACCGGTTTTTTTTGCAAAGTTAATCCAGATTTCTGGAACCAACACGCCTTCTAAATCTAGACATACGACTTCCATGAACATCCCCTCTGAGTTGTATTGAAAAAATTTGCATTATGATAGCTGAAGAAACAGATTTTGCACCGTACTTTTTTAAATCTATTTTTTTCATAACTATTTATTTTTTAGTGATAAGTCTGGTTAATCAATTCTATTAAAATAGAGGTGAAATTAATTTATATAGGCCATGTCTTTTCCAAGCCTATATCGCCAGGACTCTCATGACCATTATTCCTACTATTGATCGTATCGATGCACTTGCTTCCGAATATGCAGACAAATCACCTAATGAAATTTTGGCACTTGCCCTGAGCCAGCAAGGTGAAATCGCGATTTCATTTTCTGGTGCCGAAGATGTGGTATTGATTGATATGGCCTCTCATCTGGGGAAGCCGTTCCGGGTATTCAGTCTGGATACTGGCCGTTTACATGCAGAAACCTATCAGTTTATTGAAAAGGTTCGTCAGCATTATAATATTGATATTGAGATCTGTTTCCCGGAAACTGAGGCTATCCAGCAACTGACTACTGAAAAAGGCCTGTTCAGTTTTTACCGGGATGGTCACCAGGAATGTTGTGGAATCCGCAAAGTTCAGCCACTACGTAAAAAGCTGGCCACGTTGGACGGATGGATTACCGGTCAGCGTAAAGACCAAAGCCCGGGCACACGCAATGAAATTCCTGTAGTTCAGGCAGATCCAGGTTTTTCCGGTCCCGGAAAGCAGCTAATCAAATACAATCCTCTGGCAAACTGGTCCAGTGCTGATGTCTGGAGTTATATCCGCATGATGGAAGTGCCTTATAATGCCCTGCATGAAAAAGGTTTCGTTTCAATTGGCTGTGAACCCTGTACCCGCCCTGTCCTGCCAAATCAGCATGAACGTGAAGGTCGCTGGTGGTGGGAAGAGGCCACCCACAAAGAATGCGGGCTGCATGCCGGCAACTTGAAAAAGTGATCTAGCATAACCACCGACTCATCGGTGGTTTTTTTGTAAACGAAACATCTACAGAAAAATCAGTACCTTTCCACGACAAAACCGCTATACTTTGTAATGTCTATATTAATAATTCTAACAAGGTTGTTCGGATCAGAGCAGCTGAAGAAACTGCAGTGAGGCAATTTACGCTATGCGTCCATTACACCCGATTGATCTTATTTTCTTGACTTTAGAAAAACGACAGCAGCCTATGCATGTAGGTGGGCTATTTTTATTCCAGATTCCCGATAATGCACCCACTTCTTTTATTCAGAATCTGGTGAGGGATATTCAAAATTCAAAATCTACCCCTATTCCACCTTTTAACAACTATTTAAACGGATTATTTTGGGATGAAGACCAAGAGTTTGATTTAGATCATCATTTTCGTCATATTGCGCTGCCAAAACCGGGCCGTATCCGTGAACTGCTCACCTATATTTCACAAGAACATAGTGCCCTGATTGATCGCGCCAAACCTTTATGGACCTGCCATATCATTGAAGGTATTGAAGGTAACCGTTTTGCCATGTATTTCAAGATCCATCATGCCATGGTGGATGGAATTGCCGGCATGCGTCTGGTAGAAAAATCACTTTCATTTGACCCCCATGCCAAGAGTATTGTACCGCCGTGGTGTGTAGAAGGGCCACGTGCCAAACGCCTGAAAGCACCCAAAGTGAATGGCTTTAAAAATGTCTTGCAAGCCATTAAAGGACAATTGGAATGCGTGCCGCGAGTCGCTTATGAGCTGTCGCAAACCGTCATGAAAGATATGGGGCGTAATCCAGATTATGTGTCCAGCTTTCAGGCGCCAAGCTGTATTCTGAATCAACGCGTCAGTGCTTCTCGTCGTTTTGCCGCCCAGTCTTTTGAGTTTTCACGTTTACGCCATATTTCCAAGACATTAGGCGTGACCATTAATGACATTGTCCTCGCCATTTGCTCTGGGGCATTACGTGAATATTTATTATCACAAGATGCCCTGCCGAAAAAACCGTTAATTGCTATGGTTCCGGCTTCGCTGCGCAGTGATGATTCCGATATATCCAACCGTATTACCATGATTCTGGCCAATCTGGGTACCCATAAAGAAGACCCGCTGGAACGGCTCAAGATCGTACGTCGCAGTGTACTCAGTGCCAAAGAGCGCTTTAAACGTATGAATGCCAATCAGATTCTAAACTATAGTGCCTTTGTTTATGGTGCAGCAGGTCTGAATATTGCATCCGGTTTAATGCCGACACGTCAGGCTTTTAACGTGATTATTTCCAATGTGCCAGGACCACAAGAACCACTTTACTGGAATGGTGCGCGCCTTGAAGCGCTGTATCCTGCCTCCATTGTGCTCGATGGTCAGGCACTCAATATCACCATGACCAGCTATTTAGACAAACTGGAAGTTGGCTTGACCGCATGTCGGAATGCCTTGCCGAAAATGCAGAATTTGCTAACGCATCTTGAAGAAGAAATTCAACGATTTGAATTCATTATACAGGGCGAACCCGCCCCAAAGTTACAGGCGGTGAGCTAACCGCAGATGAATAAATAAAATAGCCAGGCTGACAAAGAGAATGATAATTTTTGCCAGTCCTTGCCAAAGAATAAAGGGACCAGATTGGTCCCTTTTCTTTATTTTTTAAATCTTTCTGATTTTTTTAGAATTTTTGGAGGATTTTCCTAGGTAGAAGAAAATCTCTTCAAATGATTTTTGCCCGCTTAGAAAACCGAAAACAAGATCATCAGCTTTTAATGGTACGGCACTGTTGCAGTAATTGATGACAGGCACTACGAATCATACTTGCGGTAATCTGAACTTCATTACCGCGTTCATCTACGATATAGCCTGCATGTACAGTCTTTGGTTCTAATACGTGTTTTAGGCCTTTATTGATTACTGCTTTACTCATATTCATCACACACTCCTTTTGCTAAGCCTGAAACTGGGAGAAACGGCTTTGGCTAATTCATGCATCTAGTATTGTAAATAAAGGCCCCGATGTAAAATTTCAGATGTAACAAGTGTTTAACGATATTCTGTTACAATTTCAGCTGAGAATGATATCGTATTGCTCTTGCGTATAGAGATTTTCCACCTGGAACTTAATCACGCGATTAATAAAATGCTCCAGATCAGCGACAGCCGGCGCTTCCACTGTTAACAAGCGATCAATAACAGCTGGATGCGCGACAACAGTAAAGCCACTCTGTGACTCATAAGCACGGGCATAGCGTAGAATTTCCCTGAATATTTCGTAACATACTGACTCGGCTGTTTTAACATAACCCCGCCCCTGACAGGTCGGACAAGACTCACACAGCAGATGCTCCAGCGATTCACGGGTCCGTTTCCGGGTCATTTCCACCAAGCCAAGTTCTGACACCTGAGTAATCTTGGTTTTGGCATGATCACGTTCCAGCATACGTTCAAACTGTTTCATCACTTCTTCACGATGCTGCGCTTCCTGCATGTCAATAAAATCAATGATGATAATGCCACCGAGATTACGCAAACGTAACTGACGTGCGATAACCTGCGTCGCTTCCATATTGGTTTTAAAGACGGTGTCTTCCAGCGAACGGCCACCAACATAAGAGCCAGTATTGACATCAATCGTAGCCATGGCTTCGGTCTGGTCAATCATTAAATAGCCACCAGACTTGAGCGCAACCCGGGTTTGCAATGCCTTCTGCAGATCTTCTTCGACATTATACAGGTCAAAAATTGGCCGTTCCCCCGGATAATGCAGCAAACGGTTTTTCATGTTCGGAACGAATTCTTCGACAAATTCCTGCAGCTTGGCATGAATCTCCCGTGAGTCTACATAAATTTTGGCCGTTTCTTCATTGGCCAGATCACGAATGACGCGTTGCGGCAAAGGCAATTCTTCAAAAATCAAAGAAGGTACCGCAATAATCTTTTGCTTGCGCTGGATGTATTCCCAGAGTTTGGCCAGATAAGCCATATCCTGCGCGATGGCTTCTTCTTCAATCCCTTCTGCCGCAGTACGCACAATCACTGAGCCCGGCAGCTTGTGCTCCACCTGAATCCGCTCAATGATAGAACGCAAACGATTACGCTCTTCTTCGGATTCAATCCGTTGCGATACCCCAATATGATTGCCATATGGCATCAAGACCAAATAGCGTGAAGGAATAGACAGGTCAGTAGACAGGCGTGCGCCTTTGGTACCGAGCATATCCTTCATGACCTGAACAGTGAGGGTCTGTCCCGGTTGCAGTAGCTCAAAAACATTCGGGGTTGGCTGATTGCGTGGCCAGACCATATCATTGATATGCAAAAATGCAGTACGCGAGAGTCCGATATCTACGAAAGCGGCCTGCATCCCGGGTAAAACCCGCACCACTTTTCCTTTATAGACATTTCCTACCAGACCACGCTTGGCGGTACGCTCGACAAACAGTTCATTGACCGTGCCGTTTTCAATTAACGCGACCCGACATTCCATCGGTGTGACGTTAATCAACAACTCGTCAGACATAAATACACTCAAAACATTATAAGAATTCTTTTTCAGCAGTTAATTTAGTGCCTTAACCGTCTGTAATAACTGTACTGTTTCATATAAGGGCAAGCCCACCACATTGGAATAACTGCCCTGTATTTTTGGAATATAACGTGCAGCAATTCCTTGAATTGCATAAGCCCCGGCTTTACCCAAAGGCTCACCTGTCGCCCAGTAACTTTCCATATCTGCAGCGCTCAGGATTTGAAATTCGACCTGTGTACGCACCACTATACTGTATTTTTCACACTTTGTACGAACACAGACGCCACTATACACATCATGCCATCGACCAGAGATTTTTGTCCATATTTCAATCGCATGTCCTTTAGATTCAGGTTTGCCCAAAATCTCCTGATCGACCCCTAAACTGGTATCCGCAGCAATAATGATGGCATCCGGATAGCGTTCGGCCACGGCATCCGCTTTGGCTCGTGCCAGACGCTCGACATAAGCAGCGACTGTCTCGCCCTCTTGTACCGATTCGTCAATTTCTGGACTATAAATATCAAATTGTAGCCCGAGTTGCTGTAACAACTCGCGACGTCGTGGTGAGCTGGAAGCTAGAACTATATGCGCCATTTTTTCAGCATATAATAAATTACTGGCCAGACCAGAATACTGGTGAGCATCGGAATCCAGTGCCGTGCAAAAGAAAATTGCATCCCGGCCATAATCTGGGCAAAAAAGATTATCAGCAAATACGCCACAATCGCCAGCCCCATAATCACCCAGAGATTATTGAAGGTCAGGATACGGCGTTCGCGGGTCAGAAAACGGGCTAAAAAGGCGATAATGATAAAGCTGAGTGCATTCAGACCCAAGGGGGCATCTAGCAGCAAATCCATAAAAATACCGGTGCCGAAGGCAAACCAGATTCCGCACCAGGTTGGCTGGCACAGCACCCAGAATAGCATGATCATCAGCATGAACAGCGGACGCCAGCCCGAGAGATTATAGGAAAGTGGATAGACCATTAAAATGGAAGCTACAATCACCGAAATGACAATAGCCATTAAAGGATCACGATGCTTTCTAGACTTCATCCTAGCGATTGACATGCGGTTGCTCCATCGCTAATGAATCGGAAAATAACACCACCACGTGATGTCCACCGGCCAGCTGGGCGGCAGGTGTGACATCAATCTGGGCAAACTCTCCGGAATTATGCCGTTGTACTTTAGACACCTGCCCCACCAGATAACCTGCCGGAAAATGTTGTCCCAAGCCCGAACTATAGACTTTTTCACCGACCTTGATATTGGCACTGGTCGGCACATATTCCATTTTCAAACGTCCCAGATCACCTGTGCCCGAGACAATGGCACGCATGCCCGTACGTTCCAGACGCACTGACAGTGAATGCTCTTTATCAGACAGCAGCATGACCCGGCTACTATGCGGATAGACATTGATAATCTGTCCCATGATACCCTTGTCGTCCAGTACCGTTTGCCCGACTTTTAGCTGGCTTTTAGCACCCCGGTTGATCACGATAATATGCCGCAATGGATCGGCATCGGTGCCAATCACTTCCGCAATTTCGATACGTCCATCAATGATTAGCGGTGTGTCCAATAGACCGCGCAAACGGGTATTTTCGGCAGAAAGTTCAGAGATTTTTTGTAAGCGTACCTGTGCCTGTAACAGCTCGGCCTGCATCGCGGTATTTTCCCGGCGCAACTGAGCTTCAGACTTGGTTTGTTGATTTAACCACTCTCGCGACAATACCGGATAACTGGCCACCGCATAAATAGGATTATAAGCAGCGTACAAGACATCCCTTGCAGGTTGAACAACATGTGGCATGCGCCAATCAAAGAAAAGCACCACCAGGCATGTCACCAATGCAATGATAAAAGAGCGAAAAGATGGCGGTTGTCGAGAAAACAGATGTGCTTGCACCCGCCGGATCCTTTTCTTAGCCTACGAATAACATGTCATGATTTGGGTTGTCGAAAAATTCGAGGACCTTGCCGCCACCGCGTGTCACACAAGACAGTGGATCTTCTGCAACCACAACAGGCAAACCGGTTTCTTTAGCCAGCAGCTTGTCCAGGTTACGCAGCAATGCACCACCACCGGTTAACACGATACCGCGTTCGGCAATGTCCGAAGAAAGCTCAGGAGGCGTGTGTTCTAGTGCCGATTTCACCGCAGCAACGATATTTTGCAATGGATCAGAAATGGCTTGGGTAACTTCGTCAGAATTAACCACGATTGCGCGAGGCACACCTTCTGCGAGGTTACGGCCACGAACTTCAATTTCAAGCGGTTTAGCGCCTTCATCTGGCAACGCCATACCCACTTCTTTTTTGATCACTTCAGCCGTGGTTTCGCCGATCACACAGCCATGCGCTTTACGCACATAGTTAATGATCTGCTCATCAAATACATCACCGCCAATACGTAAAGAATCGGCATAAACACAACCCTGCAGCGAGATAATTGCAATTTCAGTGGTACCACCGCCCACATCAACCACCATCGAACCACAAGCCTGCTCGACTGGCATCCCTGCACCAATCGCTGCTGCCATTGGCTCTTCGATTAAACGCACATCACGTGCGCCCGCATTAAACACGGCTTCACGAATGGCACGGCGCTCAACCAGGGTCGATTTACATGGCACACAGACCACGACACGCGGTGCCGGAGTAAATAAACGGTTTTCATGTACTTTGCGAATGAACTGATTCAGCATGGTCTCAGTGACTTCAAAATCCGCAATCACACCGTCTTTCATCGGACGGATCGCTGAGATATTGGCTGGGGTACGACCTAGCATTTGCTTCGCTTCAAGACCGACTGCCGCAACAATTTTATGTGAACCACTATGACGGATGGCTACAACCGTCGGTTCATTTAATATAATGCCTCGTCCTGGCGCATAAATAAGTGTATTTGCTGTACCTAAATCAATGGCAAGATCGGGCGAAAACAAGCCTATTAGTCGTTTTAGAATCACGGGGACGTTCTCAGTTAAACTTTATATGGACGCAAGGTGGCCACTTTAACTAAATGTGATGATTTGGACAAGTCAATCGCTTATCATAACGCATGATAATTTGAATTTTTTTAATACTGATTAGGTAATATTATGTCTACATCGGATGCACAGCATTCTGCAGATTTAAGTGCAGAAACAGTTTCAGCTATTGCCAACCTTGCACGGTTATCTCTCAATGATACGCAATCTGCTGAATATGCTCAAAGTTTAAATAAAATTTTAGGCATGATGGAAACCCTGAAAGGCATCAATACCGATGGTGTTGAACCCCTGAAAAGCCCTTTCGACCACCCTCAGCCGCTACGTGATGACGTGGTTACCGAAACCAATCATCGTGAGCAATACCAAGCAGTTGCACCAGCTGTTCAGGATGGCTTGTACCTCGTACCGCGCGTGATTGAGTAATTACTACCCAGTTCATTCTTTTTATTAAATTAAACGTAAAGAATTATTTCTCATGACAGATTTACATCGCTTATCTATTCGTGAACTTAGTGAAGGTCTGGCAAATGCCCAGTTTTCATCTCGCGAATTGACTGAACACTACTTAAAGCGCATTGCAAAAATTGATGCACAGGTCAAGGCTTATGTGACGGTAACTGCTGAACAGGCATTGGCTGAAGCTGATGCTGCCGATGCTGCAATCAAATCTGGTAATGCCTCTGCCCTGACTGGTGTGCCAGTTGCCCACAAAGACATTTTCTGTACCCAGGGCATCAAGACCACTGCCGGTTCTAAAATGCTGGACAATTTTATCTCTCCTTACGATGCGACCGTAGTAGCGAAAGGCAAAGCTGCGGGCCTGGTCACTTTAGGTAAAGTGAACATGGACGAATTCGCAATGGGTTCGACCTCTGAAAACTCATACTACGGCGCAACGGCTAACCCTTGGAACCTGGGTCATGTCCCTGGCGGTTCTTCAGGTGGCTCTGCAGCAGCTGTAGCAGCCGATCTTGCTCCGTTTGCAACTGGTACTGACACCGGCGGTTCTATCCGTCAACCTGCGTCATTCTGTGGCCTGACCGGCCTTAAACCGACCTATGGCCGAGTATCACGTTTCGGTATGATTGCCTATGCCTCATCACTGGATCAAGGCGGTCCGATGGCACGTTCGGCAGAAGACTGTGCTTACCTGATGAATGTGATGGCCGGCCATGATGCCAAAGATTCAACCTCAATGGACAAAGACGTTGATGACTATGTGGCAAATCTGAACGCCACATCTGTAAAAGGTTTGCGCATCGGTATTCCAAAGCAATACTTCAATGTGGAAGGTCTGGATGCAGACGTAAAAGCACGGGTTGAAGAATCCTTAAAAAAACTGGAAGACATGGGCGCAATTCTGGTTGAGATTGATCTCGATATGACAGAAAGCTATGTGCCGACTTACTATCTGATCGCGCCTGCTGAAGCCTCTTCGAATCTGTCACGTTATGACGGCGTGCGTTATGGCTACCGTGCAGAAAACCCGGTGGACCTGATGGACCTGTACAAGCGTTCACGTTCAGAAGGATTTGGTGCAGAAGTGCAACGCCGTATCCTGATTGGTACGTATGCCCTGTCTGCAGGTTATTACGATGCTTACTATGTAAAAGCACAGAAAGTACGCCGCCTGATCCAGCAAGATTTCCTCAAAGCATTTGAATCTGTCGATGTCATCGCAGCACCTTCTGCGCCAACGACTGCCTATAAAATTGGTGCGGATTTAACGCCAGTTGAAATGTACCTGGGCGATATTTATACGCTTGCGGTAAACCTGGCAGGACTTCCTGCGATTAACGCGCCTGTCGGTTTTGACCAGAACAACTTGCCAGTTGGCTTACAGCTGATTGGTACTTACTGGTCAGAATCTCAATTGTTGTCTGTGGTACATCAGTATCAACAGGCCACAGATTGGCATACACAACGCGCTGCAATTGCTGAGGAGAACGCATAATGGCTCAAGCTCAAAAATCGGCTAAACCGAAATCCAACCTGATTGATGGCTGGGAAGTCGTTATTGGTATCGAGATTCACACTCAGCTTGCCACCAATACCAAAATTTTCTCAGGTTCATCGACTGTTTTTGGTAATGATCCAAACACCCAAGCCAGCCTGGTTGATTTAGCTATGCCGGGCGTATTGCCGGTATTGAACAAAGAAGTGGTTGATCTTGCGATTCGCTTTGGTCTGGGTATCGATGCTTACATCGACCAGGCTTCTGTGTTTGCGCGTAAAAACTACTTCTACCCGGATTCTCCAAAAGGCTATCAGATCAGCCAGATGGACAACCCGATTGTGGGCTTGGGTCATATCGACATCCAGCTTGAAGATGGCACGGTTAAACGCATTGGCGTAACCCGTGCGCATTTAGAGGAAGATGCAGGCAAATCGATTCATGACCAGTTTGAAGGCATGTCTGGTATCGATTTAAACCGTGCCGGTACGCCACTACTTGAAATTGTTTCTGAACCAGATATGCGTTCGGTTGAAGAAGCGGTTGCTTATATCAAAGCGATTCACACGCTTGTGCGCTGGTTAGGCATTTCCGACGGTAATATGGCGGAAGGTTCGTTCCGTTGTGACTGTAACGTGTCTTTACGTCGTCCGGGTCAACCCTTCGGTACACGTTGTGAATTGAAAAACCTGAACTCATTCCGTTTCATTGAACAGGCGATCAATGTTGAAATTGAGCGTCAGATGGAAATTCTGGACTGGGATGGCACCATTGATCAGGAAACGCGTCTTTTCGACCCTGTGAAGATGGAAACCCGTTCGATGCGTTCGAAAGAAGAAGCGAACGATTACCGCTACTTCCCTGACCCTGACTTGTTGCCTGTAGTGATTGCAGATGAGCAAATCGAAGCAATTAAAGCAACCATGCCTGAGCTGCCTGCTGCACGTCGTGCGCGTTTTGTAGCGGACTTTGGTGTGACTGAGTACGATGCTCACGTGCTTACACTTACTCGTGAAATGTCAGAGTTTTACGAAGAAGTCGTCGTTGCTGCTGGTGGCCCTGCACAAGGTAAGATTGCGGCAAACTGGGTGATGGGTGAATTCTCAGGGGCGCTCAACAAAGCAGGCTTAGATCTTCAAGAATCTCCTGTATCGGCAGAAAAACTTGGTGGAATGATCGCACGTATTGTGGACAACACGATTAACGGTAAGATCGCGAAGCAAGTATTCGGCTTTATGTGGGAAGAAGGCAAATCTGCGGACGAAATTATTGCTGAGAAAGGCTTGAAACAGGAAACTGATACAGGCGCAATTGAAGCAATCATTAAAGACGTGCTTGCTGCGAACGAGAAGATGGTTGAAGAGTATAAATCTGGTAAAGAGAAAGCTTTCAATGGTCTTGTTGGTCAAGTAATGAAAGCAGCAAAAGGTAAAGCCAACCCTGCACAAGTAAATGAATTAATGAAAAAATTAATTGGTTGATCTGATTAGTTTAGAAAAAAACCCGCTTTAGAGCGGGTTTTTTTATATAATCACTTGATTAAAAATCAGCATAAAGCCATTATATGTCAAATACTTACTTTTTTTGCATTAGTGCAGGCCAAACTATCACTAGAAAAAAGAAAACCCCATTTTCTTTAAAACATCGTTATTTAAACTATGGCTTACTTTCTCTAGCAACCCTATTGAAAGAGCAAAATATTCCCGCAGTACAAATTCAAGGATTATTTGATAGTCCTCAACAAACCCTTCAAATTTGCCTTGATAAATATAATTTTTTAAAATCAGATTATCCACTTTTTTTATCTATACCTAGTTTTTATGCATTAGAATGGGCTCAAGAGTTTATTAAACTGATATACCAAATTAAGCCTAAACAAAAAATTATAGTTGGGGGACGTTGGGTAATTGGCAATTCTACACAGAATATTAAGGCGAACCTTCCACCAGTCGATCAGATTACGACAGGCTTAGGAGAAGTTAAACTACCTGAAGTACTTTCAAGATACAGTATGCTTTTCATAAAAAAAATATCGACACATTATCAACTCAACTATGAATTATTGCATGACAGTCAACTCTATCAACCTAGTTTCGAAGTATCTCGTGGATGTGGCAAAGGTTGTGCTTTTTGCCAAGAAAAGGATGAGCCCTTAACCCCATTGAAACCAGTAGTAGAACTAATAGCAGAAATTAAAAACTATATCTCCTTTAATAAATCTGATGACATTACTCCTTATTTTGAAACTTCCATGTTTACACCTAATCGTAAATGGTCAATTCAATTAAAAGAAAAATTAGTAGAAGAAGGATTAAAAATTAGATGGCGTACTGAAGCAAGAATTGACTCTATTAAACCTGAAAATCTTGATCATCTATCTGAAGCGGGGTTATCAGTATTAGATTTAGGTTTAGAAAGTGCATCTCATCAACAACTGATATCAATGAAGAAAACTAAAAATCCTCAACAATATTTAGATAGAGCTTCTAAATTAATAGTTAAAGCTTTTAATCTTGGGATCAAAGTCAAAATTAATATTTTATTATATGCTGGTGAGACAAAGAGAACCTTGAAAGAAACCGAGGAGTGGCTTGAGAAGCATAAAATTTATATTACTGGTGTATCTGTAGGTCCAGTAACAATATATGGTTGGGACGAAGATACAACATCATATATAGACGAATTAAAATCTCTTGGTGCTTCTATCTCACATTTCTCAACAGGTATTAAATATTTAAATTTAAGTTCAGAAATTAATTTTGAAGATTCCCTTCAACTATCAAGACAATTGAGTAAAAAATTTATGACTCAAGAAGATTTCTTTTTCCTTAAGTCATTTTCATATTTGCCAAGGAATTATAAATACGAAAATTTTTTAAGAGATTTAGAAACAGTAAATGACAAAAATGATTTAAGTTTTTCTATCGATTAGATTATAACAACCATAATCAAAAAAGTATCCTCTATCAACAAGCTCGAAGACTTAGGACGTATTCAACTTTCAAAGCCCTTCTTTATGCGTGGTTAGCACCCTCACCCCCTTGCGAACTCAAAATATATTTTGAGGATTCTCATCCCGATGGAAGAAGGAGCTTTCATTACGAATTGAATACCGCCATATATTTTGTAATGGATGTTCCCTCTCCTGAGCGAGTTTTAAAGCACTGCTTTTAAAACGAAGCGCAAGTGAGGGTTAGGGCGAGGTGATTAAGTACCCAGTTCATAATCCCAACTTATTCAACAAATCTGGCGTCAAAAAAGTCTGTGCAACACGATTTAAGTCGATATAACGCAGCACACCTTTGAGCTGATTATTGATTTCAGGATTCTTTAAAATTTCATCGCCTGTAGCTCTACCTAATGCCTGAAAACTATCGCCCACCGCCGGCAAACCTTCCGCCTGAATCACCGCTTTGGTCTGTGCTGAACATTGCTCCACTAAAATGCGCTGCAACACCGAGGCCAGATTCTTGTCTAATGCTTCCTTTTGAGTAGCGGTCACATTGCTAAAAGCCTTTAAGTCGGGATGATTACCCAATGCCACAAAGGTCCATTGCAACACTGTCGTTTTATCGGTGGCTGTGGTGGATTTCATCAAACAGTCACTGAGCTGATCCACCGTTGGGCCAGCTATTGCAACCTGAGTCGCCCCAAGCAAAGTCGTTGCCAAGAATACTGCACGAAGACAAGATGAACCTTTCAAATTCATATCCATTTCCCTTTTCATCAGCTCAAGCTGCTTAAACAAAACAGCTTCTTTGTATCATGTAAAAGGCAGGCAAGCCTGTTATGACTCTGTAACCTAAAATCATGAACAAAAAAATCCCGACATCAGTCAGGATTTTTTCAGAATCTATTGATTCAATAACATGATTACCAAATTTTGATGCGTTTTTCTTCCGGTAAATACATGCCATCGCCCTGCTTCACCCCAAAGGCTTCATAGAATGGGTCTTGGTTCAGTAAGGTTGCACGCCCCCGAATAGCTGATGGTGAATGTGGATCAGTTTTAACCAGCTGTAATGCCATTTCAGGACGCATTTTCGCACGCCACGCTTGTGCCCAACCCAAATAGAAACGCTGATCGCCACTAAAACCGTCGATCTCAGGTGCAGGTTGTCCATTTAAAGACAATTTATATGCTTCGTATGCCACCGCTAAACCGGAATTGTCGGCAATATTTTCACCTAAGGTTAATTCACCGTTCACCTTATAGCCAGGCAAGGCATCATAGGCGCTGTATTGTTCCACCAAGGCTTTGGTTTTGGCTTTGAACTTTTCATTATCCTCTTCCGTCCACCAGTTTTTCATGTTGCCTTCGGCATCAAAACGACTCCCCTTATCATCAAAACCATGGCTAATTTCATGCCCAATAACGGCACCAATCGCACCATAATTGACCGCATCATCGGCTTTCATGTCAAAGAATGGTGGCTGCAAAATGGCAGCAGGGAAAACAATTTCATTCGACAACGGATTGTAATAGGCGTTTACGGTTTGTGGCAGCATATGCCATTCTTCGCGGTCAACTGGCTTGCCCAGCTTGTTCATTTCGATGTCATAAATAAAACTGTTGGTACGCTGAATATTACCGATTAAGTCGCCATCTTTAATATCTAACTTGCTGTAATCACGCCATTTATTTGGATAGCCAATTTTCACACTGAAACTTTTCAGTTTACGATGTGCCTGAACTTTGGTGGTATCGCTCATCCAGTCTAATTTATTGAGATTTTGCTCAAACGCCAGCAATAAATTGTCGACCAATTTTTCCATACGCTGTTTTTGTTCAGGCTGGAAATGTTTTGCCACATACACTTGTGCCAGACTTTCACCCAGAATCGCATTGGTCAAATCGACACCGCGTTTCCAACGCGCACGTTGCTCAGTCACTCCACGTAAGGTTTTGCTATACATGTCAAAGTTTGCATCGGCATAAGGTTGGCTTAAATATGCTGCATTGCTATTAATCAGGTGAAATTTAAAATAGGTCTGCCATGAATTAATCGGTGTTTTTTCTAAAATTTGATTGAGATCTTCAAAATAACTTTTTTGCGCCATAATCACGGTTTTGGTTTTTTTATCTAGGCCTGTGGCTTTAAAATAGGTTTTCCAATCAAATGCCGGCACTAAAGTTTTTACATCTTTGAGTGCATAGACATTGTACATTTTTTCTATATCGCGATTTTGCACGCTGTCCCATTGCACTTTGGCAATGTCGGTTTCTAACTGCAAAATTGTCTGCGCATGTGTGCTTGCTTCAGCTTCTATTTCACCAGAAAGCATAAGCAGTTTTTCGATATATTTCACATACGCTTCACGTGCTATTTTTAATTTTTCATCGTCTTTTAAATAGTAGTCACGATCAGGTAAGCCTAAACCGCTTTGTCCCATCATTACCGCCATTTGATCGGACTTTTTCAAGTCTTGCATCACACCAAAATCAAAAGGTGTGGTGACTCGAGTTTTCGCAAATTCCGCGACCAACAACGTAAAGTCTTTTGAGGTTTTCATAGCTGCAATTCTGGCTAAATCTGCTTTAAGTGGCATTAAGCCTTTAGTATCTAAAGTCTTAGTGTCCATAAAGCTGGCATATAGGCTACCGACTTTTTGTTCATTGGTTCCATAAGCGGATTTTGTTTTGGCCAGGTCTTCGACAATGGCATGCAACTGCTGAGTCGAATTTTCACGTAACTGGGTAAATGCACCCCAGTTTGGCATGTCAGATGGAATATCTTCGTGTTCTAACCAGTGCCCGTTCACATGTTGATAGAAGTCCTGTTGTGGAGCGATTTTTTTATCAAAGTATTGCTGGTTTACACCTGAGCTTAATTGTTGCGCCACAACAGTTTGATCTGAAGCATAATTTGCAGTTGAAACCAATAATAAAGCACTAACTAGTGTTGTTTTTAGAAAAATTTTCAAAGCTGACTATCCTTGCGCTTCACTGCGCAGTTTAATTTAAATATGTATGTTGATTTTATGATCAGACACTTAAGTCCTTATACGATAAGCAGCATATATGCCAATCTCTAAAAAAACGTTTGGCTCTATATAATACTCTTTTACAGAAAAACAGGGCTGTTTTCAGACTCACGGCCCCGCTTTTTAACCGCTACCAGATGGATATCCGTTTTTCTGGTGGCAAATACATCTTGTCACCTTCTTTAATTTCGAAAGCCTCATAGAAACTCTGTTGATTACGTACAGCGCCATTTCCACGCACGGGTTCCGGGGCATGGGGGGCAAGATTCAGACTATTCAACAGATATTCAGGATTACTCTTGCTGCGCCATACCTGTGCCCAGCCCATATAAAAGCGCTGATCCCCACTAAAGCCATCAATGACAGGTGCTGGCTGACTTTTAAGGGATAATCTATAAGCCATATGTGCGACCCCTAGCCCCAGGTTATCTGCAATATTTTCACTTGTATTTAATTCAGCATTTACCTTGTATCCGGGTAATGCTTCATACTGTTTATATTGCTCGACCAAGGCTTTGGTACGTTCATTAAATTTTTTACGGTCATGCTCGTTCCACTTTTCTCCACCCTTACCTTTTGCATCAAAATGACTGCCCTTATCATCAAAACCATGACTAATCTCATGTGCAATCACAGCGCCTATGGCCCCATAATTGACCGCAGGATCATGGCTTGTATCATAATAAAATGGAGGCTGCCAGATTGCCGCTGGTAACACGATTTCATTGAGTTGGGCGTTATAGTAGGCATTTACCGATTGCGGCAACATGTACCAGGTTTCCGGATCAATGGCCTGTCCTACCTTGTCCAGTTCACGTTGAAAATTTAACATTAGGGTACGCTGGATGTTTCCGATCAGATCATCTTTACGAATATCCAAGGCTGAATAGTCGCGCCATGTTTTTGGATAGCCAACTTTGACATTAATACTATCCAGTTTATGTCGCACTTCTCTTTTGGTATCCGCTCCCATCCAGCTGGCCTGATCAAGTTTTAGATGAAATGCTTTACGGATATTTTCCACCATTTCCAGCATGGCCGGGCGTTGTGTTTCATCAAAATACTTTTCTACATAAAGCTTGCCAAGAACATTCCCTAAAATGCCGTTGGTCAGTTCAAGAGCAGATTCATCACGTGGAGAACGCGTTTGGATTCCATTCAAAGCAGTATCATAAAAATCAAAATAATGTTTCTGAAAAACTTCAGTTAAATATGGTGAATAACTGTTGATCAAATTAAATTTCAAATAGGTTTGCCAGGTTTCGATCGGAATGACCTTCCATAATTCGTCCAGTTGTCGTAAATAATCAACCTGAGAGATAGCAACCTCTTTTCCCATACCTTTTAGGCCTAGTTCTGAAAAACAACTCATCCAGTCAAAAGAAGGCATGAAGGTAATAACATTTTTAGGTGCAAAGACATAGGCTTTCACCTCATCATGGCGTAACTCCGTGGCTGACCAGCTAATTTTTGCCAATGCCTTTTCCAAAGCCAGGATGGTGCGTGCATCTTCAATCGGCTTGGGCTGACCGGCAAAATTTAAGGTATTGGCAACATACAGCAGATAAGTATTCCGAAGTTCCTGATGGCGTGGTTGCTCGCTCAAATAAAAATCACGGTCAGGCATGCCCAATTCACCCTGCCCCACAAACATCATAGCCTTTGAAGACGCTTTTCGGTCCTGATGAAAATCGGTAGAAAATGGCAAGTTCAGGTCAATTTTTTCTGCATAGGCAAAGAATTCTGCCAGATCTTTTTTAGTCCTGATATTTTCAATCCGCTGCAAGTCTTGTTGTAATCCTGCTAACCCAATGTGTTCCAGACGTTTGCTATCCATATAACTGGCGTATAAATCTGCGACTTTTTGTTCATTGCTGCCTTGCGGATGCTGCTTTTTAGCCAGTTCATTAAAAATGGTAAATAACTGATGACTTGACTTCATACTCAATTCGGCAAATGCACCTGATAGGGCCTGATCTTCAGGAATCTTTGCAGTTTTCAGCCAGTTTCCATTTACGAACTGATAAAAATCCTGCTTTGGGTCTACTGTCCTATCAATAGAGCTAAGATCAATTGCTGACTTTAAGTAAGTCGTAGTCACTGCATGATTCATTGGTGAAGCTAGAAATGCACCCATAAAAATCAAGTGACTTAAAATATATTTTCTCAAGCGATAAATCTCATTATTTTATATGGTTGAAATCAATTGGTTTTTATTTTTTAATGCATTGTCCTCTATATTCAAAACTGAATAGTTTTAAGCAAAGGATGTACCAATATAGCTCATTATATATGGTTGAATAATCTTAAATTTAATCAACAGAAATAATAAATAAATTCCAGATAATGACTACTACCTGATATGAAAGCTTCTTTTTACTTCTGACCTACTAAATTTTTTAATATCACCATACCAGTCATTATTCATTTTTCTAACCCCATAAAAGCAAAATATTTTATCAGTTTTAGAGCTATTTTTAATATTCTCTATCTTGGTGCTTATAAGCATAAATCAAACTATTTTTCATTTCGATCGCCTGAAAAAGAGATACACGCTCTCTTTTTCAGGCACTAAAATTTTCACGAAAAGATCTTAAAGTTACTTGATCTGTCTTAACATATTTTTTGCACCACTATGATTATAGTTATTGGCTAAATTTTGCAGAATCCGCTTGGATTGAGCTTTAGCATTCGGGAAACGGCTGGCATAGACCGGAATACTGTTCAGGCAGCGCGCGACCAGCATCCCTGATTCAGTATAGACACGGGTCCCTTCTGTACCCTGCAATTTTCCATAATTATAGGCACGCTGTGCGTTGTTACAGGCATTGTTAAGATTCTTGCCGCTGTTAATATCACGACGTGCCGCCACATAACTTTTCATCTGTTGTTGCTGAGGTGTTTCTGCCACCACAGCGCGAGCTGATGCTGCCAGCTGTCTTTTTTCTGCTTCTTTTTTCTCCAGCTCTCTTCTTTCTAATTCTTTGCGCTCTACTTCTTTTCTCTCCATATCTTTGACCGCTAATTCTTTAAGTTCCTTGGTATTCTTTGCAGCAGAAGCTTTATTAGTAGTGGTATTTTTGAGCGAGGAAGCCATATTTTTTTCAGCTGCAAGCTTGGCTTTAGGACGATAAAAATTTTGGGCTTTGGAAAGACTCATAAGTTGGGTGAGTAATCGAACACTGCGCGTCTGGCTGGTTTTATCAACCTGCCGCTCAGAAATCGGCTCAATCGAAACAATCCAGCTTTCTGTCAGATCATCCATACGACACTGATAGGCACCACTTCCCTGGACAACACCTCGATTGCTGCTCAATCGTTTGCGTTGAGCCACATCTGCTACAGCATTAAAAGTACTTTTGTACAGCAGAGAAAATTTACCGCCCTGTTCATGACAATATTGCGTCAGTATGGACCGAGGATACATCGCCTGAGTGGTATTATTTTTCTGTGCTTGCCCCCAAAGATAAATATAATCTTTTGCACTACCATCACGTTGATTTAAAGCCCGTTTGGCAATTAGCTCGTCAGGACTGGCAAAAGGATGTAAAACCTCTGTTTTCAACCGGTTCATGCTATTACAACCGACTAAACTCGCTACCCCTATTATTAGAATAATTACTTTTAGCTTCTCAGCAAACATCTCAACCCCAAACCCCTGTATAACAAAGCGAAAATAGCACAAAACCATAAACACAAGATATTGATAATTATAAAATTTAAACGGTAAAAAAATACATATCCGTCTCAAGTCTGCTAATTGTGCCAAGCTTCACATGATAAAAATTGACACAAGTATCATTATTAACCCAGATCAAATAATAAACAATACTATATAGGACTCAAGAAAAAGAAAGAAAAAACACATAAAAAACTGAAGAAGGCGGTGATTCCTTCTTCAGCGGCTTATTCAGATAACGCTACAGAGCTTTATTATTATGTGTAATAAAAATTACCTTTTATCCACTATAGCATTGCCTGAACAAGATCAGCATAAGAATAATTTCCTCAACGTACATTTTTTATTTTTATACGTGAACCACTGGAAATTAAACACCATCTTGGCTGGCCATTAGGATTCTAGCCAAGAAAAAAATAATTGAATACCCCAATATTAGGAGGTTCTACAACTATTTTTCCGGTTCATTTAGATTAGGGTTGGATCGTTATTTTCCATTGGATTTTGTGAACTAAATCACAATAAACAAAAGCCAAACTTAACTCTGTTTGGCTGATAAAGTACACTAATAATATGAGAAAAAATTAATCGATATGTGATTCAAATGCTTTCAAACGTTTATAGATTGACATGAGTTCAATAATGGTAGGCCATGACAATATCAAATACTGGAAAGATTCGCGGACTTTGCCAAACACGTTCAGGATTTGCATCATCAAACCCAGCGTAATAGCACCCGCCGCAATACTTGGAAACAGAATAAATAATCCGTAAATATTGTCTAACTGCAAATACCAGATCCGCACCATATTGAAATAAGCATAATGAAAATACAGCCTGAAATAATTCCAGCGTACCCGGCTAAACAGTTCTTGTAATGTCAACGGATGTGCCCGATCAGCATAATCTTCGCCATATACCAGCTCTTTGCGATATGCTGCCTCAACTTTCTGGTTATTGAACTCCAGTCCGGGCAGTTTCATTCCTACAACCATTAAAATGATCGTACCCAATAGCGCCCAGCCGATTGAGGCCCACATTAAAGCATGTGGTATTTCTCCCACAATTGGCAAGACCTTCACGTGACTAGATAGCTGATACAAGATCGGAAGGAAGGCCATTAGTAACATAAGTGCTTCAATCAGCGAAACACTCAACTGTTCCGTAGTTTTAGCAAAACGCATGGTATCTTCCTGGATACGCTGCGATGCACCTTCAATATGGCGTAATTGCTCCCAATGCGCGGTATAATAGTTATTCATCGCAGTACGCCAGCGAAAGACGTAATGGCTAACAAAAAACAGGTTAAATACGGCCAAAGTGACATAAACTATTGCAATATAAATAAAGGTTAATGCCCCTTGATAAAGCAATGACACATCACCGCCGCCTTTGGTGAGCATCTGTTGGATCTGGTCATAAAATGGACTGTACCATTCGTTTAATACCACATTTACCTGCACTCCAAACCAGATATTAAACAGGATAAATGCCGAACCCCAGACTGACCAGCGCTGCCATGGATGTCTGGCTTTCCAGTACCAGAACAGGGCAAATATAGCAGTCGCAATGCAATACCAGAGATAGAACCAGATAAATTGGTCCGACCAGAAACGACCGATGCCTATCGTAAGTTTTTCATCAGGAGAGCCTTCAGGGAAACCCAGATAAACGCCCCATCCTGATCCGCCACTATGCCAAAGCACAAGATTAATGATAAACCACAAAATCAGACTACTAAAAAACCAGACGGGTTGTGGGAAAAATGACTTAAACATACCGACACAGCTCTCCTTATGTTTTTTGGTCATTCAAATAATCCATATTTTATTCTTATTGCGGATTTTTACTGTTATAAAGCATTATTTTTAAATTTAGTGTAAAAGACAGGAGGATACTTGTTCTCTGAAAGCTTATTTTTAGCTGTCAACTCTGCATGATAATTCTTTTTCGTATATTCTCAGTTACTACCCGCTAACTCTTCATAGTAGGGGAGTAAAAAGTACAAAGATCATAATTTTTTTGAACTTTTCCCTCTGCGCAAATTTTCTATTTTTATTATTTGTCGGGTTTCTGTAAAAAATCTAATACATCTATACTCTGAAAAAGTGGGTTGAAAATCATGTATACCGCATCTCTTCTGGAGATTCCTCTCTGAATGGCCGTATTTCTCTTTACTTAAACAAGTCATTGATCGAGTTCTCAGTTTTTTGAAGAAATGGTTAAATTTTCAAAAATCATGCTATGATTTAATTATCGAAAAGTAATCTTATTTTGGAAAAGCTATGGAAAGTTCGGTAATTGAATTACTCAAACCAGTGACGCTAAGAAAGGAAAACTGCGATCCTATTATTTTTGAAGCAGGCACTGTTTTGAAAGTTGTCATGCAGACTCCAACCAGTCTTCTGGTGAGTAATGATGATGACTTTAACTTTACAATTCCTTTAAAAGACGAAAATGAGGTCTGGAGAGAAATCTGAGTATTTCCCCTCCCCCCATGTTGATGATTGGGTTGTATCAGGTATTGGCGCTTTAATTTAAATGGTACGACCCCCAACTTAGCCTCCCTCTCATAGCTTATTCATTATTTCTTAAAACTTATTCTCTCGCTTGTAATGCCCTGCATATACTCATTCTAAAGTTATTCATTCCTTCAAAAAATATTTATGAAATTCATTTATTTATTAATAGTAAAAAATTAGAAATAGTCATTTTTTGATCTTTTTTGTTAACTTTATTTTCCTAAAAAGTCCATTGCATCACTCCTGTCTCTTTAGCACAACTTTATCCAACTGCTTTTCCTCATCTAAAGAATGAGAACTTTCAAGTTATTTATGGTCGACAAATAACAGTTTACAAACTTGCCTTTTCTCAAAATATTTATACCTTATGGTAAAATACATAGACCAGAATGAAAAAATCAACCTTGACTCTCAATTTACCAGGCTGCTTCAGCTAAATAAATTTAAAAAATTAATCTGTAAAAATTTTATAATGAAAATCTTCTTCTATGATTTATTTCAGTAAATAATCTTTTTCTAGATTATTCATTAACATATAAAATCTTTATTTTTCATAAACTTAATCAATAAACTATTTTAAATAAAAAATTTAAAAATATTAATACTTAAAAAAATAAAAATATTTAAAAATAAAATATATCCTTGAATAAATATATTTATTATCCAAACAATACTCATTATTAATATAATAGGAACAATTATTAAAATACAACAAAAAAACCATCCTATTTAAATAAAAGCATTAAAGATTCCTCTTAATCCATTTTTAAATTTAATTAAAAATAATAGCACCTCATCTAAATATTTCTAAATCTTACAAAGTAACAATATTTGTTAAAAGTGTTTCGTTTCTGCACTTAAAGCCAGACTTTTAAATGAAATATGCTATAAATTTAATTAAACCAATGACAATTCAAATGGTTTTAAATTTTAATTAAATTTAATTTCAGAGGCTTAGGTAATATTTATGTCAACTCCAAAGGCAGATCAAGACCAAGAAGATTCACTTGTAAGCCCTTTTTATATATTACCTCATATGATTTTAACCCAGCTCAAATCTTTTATTTATTCACATAAAGTAGTTTTATTTCTTGATATTGACGGGACCATTTCTGAATTTCACCCTGACCCGGAAAAAAGTATAATCAGGAACGAAACTTTAAATATCTTAAAAGAATTACAAAAATATATTAGCTTGGTATTAGTGACAGGCCGCTCAATTGCACAAGCACAAAAACTCATTTATCCATTCACTTGGAATATTGCCGGCTCTCATGGTCTAGAATTATGCTATCAGTCAAATTTAACAAATTTAGTTAATTTAAATTCTAGACAGTTTGAATTATTAAAAAACCACATTAATGAGCGGTGCCTTGATTTTCCTAAGCTTCGGATAGAAATTAAAGATTATTCTATCGCCCTACATTTTCGTGAACATCCTTATTTAGAACAACAAGTACACACATTTGCCCTAGATTGTCTCGCTCACTTTCAAGATTTTGAACTTAAGGCTGGAAAGTTTGTATTTGAACTGGTACCCAAAGGTGCAAATAAAGGTGCAGCGATCCAAAAGATTATTCAACATTATCATTTAAATGATTATTACCCCATTTTTATTGGAGATGATCTGACTGACGAAGCCGGTTTTAAGGTCATCAATACTCTTAAAGGCTGCTCCATTAAAGTCGGCCCAGGCAAAACCCTGGCACACCATCGCCTTGAAAAGGTAACCCAGGTGCAGGCTTTTCTTGCGGAATTCTTAGAAATATTGAAAGCACAACAACAATTATTATTGGAGAAATTACATGTCAAAACTCATAGTGTTATCTAATCGTGTAAATCTACCCAAGGCAGACAATACCCAGGCAGGTGGATTAGCGGTTGCTTTGCAGGATGCTTTGCATGATATAGGCGGTATCTGGGTTGGCTGGAATGGATCCCGAGTTGAACAAACGAAAGAACAGAAATTCCAAATCCTGAAACATCAGAATGTTGAATATCATACGAGCCCTTTGACCGAGTCCCAATATCAGGGTTTTTATTGCGGTTTCGCCAATAATGCATTATGGCCACTAATGCACGATCAACATCAACTGGTAGATTATCAGCCCCAAGATTTTAAAATTTATCAGGATGTTAATTTACGTTTTGCCAAACACCTGAAACAGGTGGCCTCTCCTCATGACATCATCTGGATCCATGATTACCATTTTTTAAGTGTGGCGCATTATTGTCGTAAGCTCGGCATGCGTAACCGTATTGGCTTTTTCCTGCATATTCCTTTTCCTGAACTGAGACTCTGGCAGACTTTACCTGCTTATCGCGATCTGGCCCATCATTTAGCCAATTATGATGTAGTGGGTCTACAAACTTCTCGCGATCAGGAAAATTGTCTGCAGTTCCTTGAACAGACCTTGAAAGTCCAACATCGTCATAGTGAAATATTGAATTATCAATCTCGAAAGATTCATGTGAAATGCTATCCAATTGGTGTGCATCCTGTGCAACTACAAAATCAGGCCTCAGATACCCATCTAGAAAAGCTGCCCTTTAATCTTGATACAGTGCCGCCTTATAAAACCATCATTTCGGTTGACCGGATTGATTACAGTAAAGGCTTATTGGAAAAAATCGGGTCTTTGCAGAGCCTGCTAGAAGATCAGCCAGAATTTAAAAATCAGTTCCAGCAATTACAAATTGCCTGCCCATGCCGTCTGGATGTAAAAACCTACCAAAATCTGTATGAGCAATTTAAATCTGCCGTGCAGGAACTTAATACCCAGCAGGGTACAGCGGACTGGGTACCTTTTGATTGCAGCTATGACACCTTGGGGCATGAAGCCTTGATGCAACTCTATCGCAAGGCAGATATCTGCTGGGTAAATTCGATCCGGGACGGTATGAACCTGGTTGCCAAAGAATATATTGCTGCACAGGATCCTCTAGATCCCGGTATCTTGATTCTATCTAAATATGCCGGCGCTGCCGAACAAATGAGAGAAGCTTTACTGGTGGATCCATATGAACACGACAGTATGGCCAAGGCGCTGAAAAAAGCGCTACGCATGCCTAAATCAGAACGTTTAGAGCGTTATCGGTATTTAAATCAGGGCTTGAAAAACTTCGATATTATTCGCTGGCGTGATCAGTTCATTACTGACCTGAAAAACTCGCAAAGTCTGCGGATCTATCGCCCTGTGGCTACCGGAGCGTCAACCCAGTTCAGCGTAACTGCTTAAGTTTTGAGCCTAAAAAAACACCAGCATTAAGCTGGTGTTTCATTTTGAAGAGGGGCAACTGCATCTCCGCCTTGGTGAACTTCTCTTGGCTCTGCAGTGAGATGATTCAAAATCGTAATACCCAACAGGCCAATCGCAATTACGCTAAATACCAGACTTAATCCAATCATTTCACTGCCAAATCCTACCAATGCTGGTCCAATCAATGAACCTGTATAAGCAAATACCGATACATAAGACAATGCTACATGTGAAGCCAAGGTTTTTTGACGTCCTGCACGGGAAAACATCAGCGGTACAATATTGGCACTACCTAAGCCTAAAATTGCATAACCTACCAATACCACCTGCCAGACTGGCGCAAACACTACTGTCAACAAACCGGTGGTCGCCAGGAGCGCACTTAATAAAATCGTATTTTTTTCACCCAACTGGTTAACAATCAAGTGTCCGCTAAAACGTCCCAATACCATCAAGCCAGCAAAGAAACTGTAAGCTAAACCGGTTTGTGCAGCTGGTAAACTGAACTCAGTGCTCAGATAAATACCACTCCAGTCCATGGCGGCACCTTCAGAGAGGAAGGCAACAAAACAGATCAGGCCAATGCCTAAAATCGCCAAGGTCGGTGCTGCTTTTTTCACAGGCTGTTCTGGTGACAATGCTTCATCTGTCACTGTTTTAGACTCAGCACCCAAGCTAAAAGGAACAGCAATTAAGGCAATAAGCAGCAAAATGCCACTGACAATGATCGCACCGCTTAAAGGTGCCAGTCCGAATCCCATCAACATGGTCATACCCAGCACCCCAGCCAGACCACCTAGACTACATACCCCATGAAAACCGGACATTAAACTTTTACCGAGTTTTTTCTCAATCTGTGCAGCCTGCATATTGACAGTAACACCCAAAGCGCCAGCACTTGCACCAAACAAAAACAGGCTGACAGCCATCATTATATGATTTGGGCTATAAGCCAGCGCAGGGAGAATGAACATCAATGCACTCAGAATCACTGCTAAAACTGCACGGCAACCCAAGGCATTGGCCAGTCGGCCTGCCAGTGGCATAGCCAGCATCGAACCGATCCCCGCACAGAGCAATAGCAGACCGAAATCAGCATGATTTAATAACAGGCGCTGCTGTGCATATGGAATTAACGGCGCCCAAGCCGCAGTACCAAAGCCCAAGCAGAAGAAGCACAACGCAGTCGCTATTTTCTGCCATAAATATGGTGATGGAGACTGAATTCGAGAAAGCAGTGTTTGATTGAACATTGTATTACCAAAAAAGAAGGTTCAGGCATCCATTACCGAGCATCCATATAAAAACCCCACAGACTTATAGTTAAAATATATAAGTATGCAGGGCTGAATTTGTGTGAATTATAAACAGAATAATTTTAAATGGAATACTTTTTAGACACAAAATTTGAGATTTTTTACAAGTCTCTGATTGTATAAAATTTATAGTTTTATGTTTTTATTTGCATAGGCTGATCGTTTTTTTTGTAGCCTGTTTAAGCTCAAGGTTTTGTAAAAAATAGGCAAAACCTGCAGTAATTTTTGAACTGAGACGACTGCTAGTCGTGACTCTGAGCTGATTTGACCAGACAATCTGGGCGCCAGCTTCTTCTAAACGATGGATGAAGTCAACATCTTCATGACACTCCATTTGCTGAAAACCGTTAACTTTCACATAAGCTGAAGCTTTAAAACACAGGTTTGCGCCATGAATATGCCGATGCCCCATCCTGTCCTGATAATGTCTCAGGTAAGCCTGACGGGTCTTGTGACTTAAATGATCCCATTGATCCAGCTCCACCACGCCACAAATCGCATCGGTCGGTTGATGCTGTGACATGACCTGAAACCAGTCACATTGTACAAATGAATCGGCATCAGTACAGCAAATCCAGTCACAGCCCTGTCCGATCATCTGCTGAACGCCCAGATGACGCGCCTTGCCTACATTTCGAAAATCGCAGCTGATGGCCTGAATACCCATTTGCTGAACTTTAACTGCGGTATTATCGGTACAATTGTCCAGGACCACAAGAATCTGGATTTCCGGAAGATTCTCTATTGATTTAAAATATTGAAAAAAATAAAGTTGGGCTGATTTTAACGCCAGCAGGCAGCGTTCAATATAAGCTTCCTCATTACAGGCCGGAATCACCACACCGATTTTTTTCATCTTAAACCCTCCAGCTCTGCCACAGATTGCGCTTTATTTAGCCAGAGATCTACTAAAAAATCGGAGTCCTGTAAACTTAAATGATGTGTATAGTTTAAATGCGCTTTGAGATATTGATGGATATCTTCACCATTCAAACTATAGCCTGAGATTGGCGTGCGCCAATGACAGCTCAAGATACATCCCCCTGGTTCCAATGCAGTATGCAACCATGTCAGTACCTGATCCAGTGCAGTGGAGTTCAGATAATATAAAATTTCACTGACCACAATGAGCTGAAATTTCTGTTTTGGCAGGTTATCGGGCACGATACGCTGCAAAATCTGTACATGCGGATAAGTGTGTAAACGTTGCCGGGCCAACCGGATCGCAGTATCGTTAGCATCCAGACACATTAAGCTATCGGTGCGCTGCGCCAGTTCCTGACTAAAGACGCCATTGCTGCAACCAATCTCAATTGCAGATTCAAAGCGCAACAGCGGCAATAGTGCCAGACAAATCTGCCGTTTGCGCTGTTCATACCAACGCTGTTCATATTGCCAGGGATCTCCCTGATTCAGGGCATATAGAGCATCGAAATATTCCTGATCATAGGCTGCGTTACTGTTCATACAGATACACCTCCCAGGGTTGTAAAAGACGTTGTAATGCCTGTTCTGGCAGAATAGCTGCTTGTTCTGTGGTAGGGTCAAGCTCGAGCTGACTCTTAAAACATCGCGCAGCTATAGACTTATATTGCAGTTCTTCTTCAGTTAATCTGAGTTGATGAGCGACGCTCCAGGGAATTCTGGTATCTCCAGGGGTTGCCCAGTGCCACGCCCAAATCAGGACCTGAATACAGGCCAAATTAAGCTCAGTCGCCAGCTGCTGGGTGACCTGCCCTGTAATTTCATGATCTGGATGCCCATCATGAACAAATGTGGTAATTAACACATCATTCGGCTGCAGATAAGATTGCAGGTGCTGCTGCAACAAATCACGCTGTTCTGCCACCTTGCCATCCTGAATGTCTAAAGCGATCCGCAGAATATTCTGTTTTAAAGGCAACCCTTCTAAAGCTGCTCGCGTTTCAGCAGGACGAATCTGGTTCAACTCTTCGGGAGTATACAGACTAGAGCCCGGATGACTGGCTGTCCCGTTGGTAACGGCAAAAAGTACAATTTGATATCCAAGTTTGTCCAGGCGCTGAATCAGACCTCCACAGCCCAAAATTTCATCATCGGGATGAGGGGCAATAATGCAGATCCTGGCATCCGTTGGAATAACCTGAGGAATATCGAATTCCGGCATCTGTTGCAAAATCTCACAGGTACGCCATTCTTCCAGCCTTGTACCTTCACCATGGATGACACGATCACCCACAATCTCATGTCTTATAATGTCCATAGTGCTTCCTCCTGTGCGCTTAATTCACCAATTCGCTCCAAATCAAATGCAGCATGACTTTGACGAATAAATACCGGAAGATCTGCTGCAAGCCGGGCAAAATGCGGATGCTCACAATACGGCGCAGCACCTAGGGCCTTCCCCACATGAGTGAGCACGTTTAAAGCCGTTGCTTCAACCTGAGCACGCAGACTGCGAATGTTTAATTCATGTGAGTATTGTGGCTGCTGATCAATTAATTCAGCAACTTGATAAAATAAGGCTTGTGTTGCTAGAAGCTCCCGACTGATTTCACCAAGATACATGGCTTTATAGGCATGCGGTTTGACCAAGAACGTCTGCCTTAAATACTCAGCCAAACGGACAGTTGCACCATACCAGCACGCAGCCACACCTGCGGCACCATGCCAGAATCCAGGCCGATCCAGATAGGCATCCGGAGCAGCGACTTTTTCCACCTCTACCCGATCCAATTCTAGCCTGGCAGTTAAAGTATGCTGCATGCCCACTGCCTGCCATGCATCCTGATAATGCTGAATGCCTTCTTGCTGCAGATCCAGAATCAGTAACTGGGATTGTTGCTGCTCATCACGATAAGTGAGCAGGCCGTGTTGCACCCAGACCGATGCAGAACACCAAGGCTTAATTCCGGTGAGATTTCCTGCTTCCAGCTTTAAAGGTCGGGGGCCACCTTCTGCTGCCCATACTGCCCATAAGCCATTTTTCATGACTGGAATATTCAGTTCATGCAAAATGGCCAAAGCATCTAAATGCGATTCAAACAGTTTTCCTAAGCTCAGATTACTGGCTGAGACCTGGCTGAGTATCTGCCAGCGTTTTAAGGTAGCTCCAGAAGCGGGATATGGCACCTGAGCGGAAATCTCCACCAGCTCCATTAAAGTGTGGTGAATTTTTTCTTGTAGCTCCAGAGGAGAAGTTTCAAATCTTTGTAATATTGAACCGAGGTTCATGCATGCGGTTCCTCATAAAATTTGGAGAATACTTTTGTGTTTTTTTAAAGTCAGTTATTTCAGTGAGTGAGAAAGCTTACGCATTTGTTTTAAACGTGTAGTTAATCCTAATACCTTACGCCTTGCATTAATCTCCTCTTCATTGAAACAGAGTTGCTGCATGAGTTCATCTAAAGGCAAATGATTATGCTCAATGAGATAAATGTCCTGTTCTCTGCTCCATTTGGCTTGCTGTACTTGTGCCAACAACTTTTTGACATCCGGTTTCACCATCTCTTCGTCCATATAAAAACCGGGAGGATAGAAGCCGGAGCCTCTATCCTCCAACATAATAGGATGGGTGGTTTATTAAGCAGGAATCGCTTCCGCAATTGCTTCACGCGCCCAGACACGATGATTCAGGATCAAAGTCTTAAAGCTATCTTGTACTGCTTCAAACTGTCCGTTTGCCAAGGTTCCTTCATCACTAACCAAGCGTAAATGTTCAATCAGCTTGCCTTTATCGCCCAAGAACACGATTGGTTTTAAATGCTTGTAGGCTTCCAGCAGATAATGAGTCGCCACACCGTCTTTCATCACCACATCGTAATTATCACCGTCAGCAATCACCACGGCATCATAGGCGATGGATGGCTCGGCTTTTTGCATACCATCGGAAGGAATCACATCACCTTGCAGACCCAGTACCGGACCCGGTTTTGGAGTCAGTACATCGACTACAGCCCCTTCTGATTCTGCCCAGGCTTGAACAGCCTTGATACTGGCCTCATTGGCTTTATCGTGTACCAACAGGGCAATTTTTCGTGCTTTAATATCTTCAGGTTTGAATGCCTCGAAAGATAAACGTGGTGAAATCTGCACATCCGGCAATGTTGCAGCTTTTTTCTCTGCCGGAATTTCAATACCCAATTGATCAGCCACTTGCTGAGCCAAGTCCAGATCGATATTACAGAGCACTTCCAGAACTTCACGCTCACGAATATATTTGCGCTCTACCTTGCTCAGCTCAAAGACATAGGCATCGACAATGTGCTTTTGCTCATGTGGTGCCTGGCTGCGGTAGAAAAGGCGGGCCTGACTAAAGTGATCACCGAATGATTCGCTACGCTGACGGATCTTGTGTCCATCAATACGTTCCTGATAACTTTCAAAGCCACCGCCTTGTGCTGCGGGCGGAGTTTCAGCCGGCCAGTTATTGTCAATCGAATTCGGCTCATAACTGGCTTGACCGGTATGTACAATACGCTGATGTAAACCGTCACGCTGGTTATTGTGGAATGGACAAACCGGCTTGTTAATTGGGATCTGGTGGAAGTTCGGACCACCTAAACGGCTAAGCTGAGTATCGGTATAGGAGAACAGACGTGCTTGTAATAATGGATCATTGGTAAAATCCAGTCCTGGCACAATATGTCCCGGGCAGAATGCCACCTGCTCGGTTTCACCGAAGAAATAATCTACATTCCGGTTCAGTACCATTCTGCCAATTGGCGTCACCGGCACCAGTTCTTCCGGAATAATCTTGGTTGGATCCAGCAAGTCAAAGTCATACTTCATCTCATCTTCTTCTGGAACCACCTGTACACCCAGCTCCCATTCCGGATAGTTACCGGAGGCAATCGCTTCATATAAGTCACGACGATGGAAATCCGGATCTTTACCCGCCAGTTTTTGTGCTTCATCCCAGACTAGCTGGGCGAGACCCTGTTTGGGGGTCCAGTGGAATTTCACAAAAACTGCTTTATTCTCGGCATTGATAAAACGGAAAGTATGCACACCAAAGCCTTGAATGGCTCTTAAATTACGTGGGATGCCTCGATCTGACATGGCCCACATGACCGCATGTGCAGATTCAGGAACCAATGAGACAAAATCCCAAAAAGTATCATGTGCAGTGGCACCGGTAGGAATCTCGGTCTGTGGTTCAGGCTTGACCGCATGCACGAAATCCGGGAACTTGATGCCATCCTGAATGAAAAATACTGGCGCATCATTCGCCACTAAATCGAAATTACCTTCTTCAGTATAGAACTTGGTGGCAAAACCACGAATGTCGCGCACGGTATCTGCTGATCCACGCGGTCCCTGTACGGTAGAAAAACGCACAAATACTGGTGTTTGTACGTCGGTATTGGTCAGGAAGCTAGCTTTGGTGAGTTTTTCATTCCCCGGATAAGCCTCAAAATAACCATGTGCACCAACACCACGGGCATGCACAATACGTTCAGGAATTCGTTCATGGTCGAAATGGGTAATTTTTTCCCGAAGAATGAAATCTTCGATCAAGGTGGCACCGCGAACGCCTGCCTTGAGACTGTTCTGGTTGTCGGAAATTTTAACCCCTTGATTGGTGGTGAGTGCCTGCTCGGTAGCATCACTACGATATACATCGAGCTGCTCACTTTTTTTATTGGTATTTTGTTTATCTAAACCGTCTTTTCCAGACGCAGGGCTATTGGCCTTAATTTTCATGATGTTTTTTTCCTTGCTGAGCTTAAGTTTAGTGCAGATATTTTTGTCTGTCTCAAAATCGCTTGAGCTTGTATGTCGCTTGGCTTGACCAGTTCATCTTTATCCGTAAGTTAATCGTCTACAGCTTGTCGCAGTCTCACATTTCATCTACTATAAATGTACTGACTGGAAGATTTTTGACTTTTAGAGATTTGACTTGCAGAAATGCTCATTGGTTTCGCCTGTGTCCTAACATAACTGTATTTAGAAGCGAGATTTATTATTGTTTGTAGTCACTTGTTTAATTAAGGCAGTGTTGTGTTATTTTTTTATAAACTCTCGCTTTATTTATGTTTTAAATTTTCACATAAACCATTTATTTAAAATAAGATATTAGAAATACTCCAATGATGTGGGCAAGTCGGATTAAGTATAAGAATACGTGATTTTACTCATAAATCAGCACTCTAGATTATTATACTTCTGAAATGATAAAGACTTTTTAAAGCATCCATTTGCTTTAAAGAATTAACTCGTTAGCTAGTAAACGTGATCAAAATGGTCATTTTTAAATGGTTACACTCCTACGTCTCACTTATACATAATGACTAAACTTTATGTCTGCATACTCATCTAATATCTATAACTTATAACCACTTAAATCGATCTCCTCATAGAGAGATCAACTATCCAGTTATAGGGATGACCTCATCTTCTGACTCAGGTTTTTGAATCCATCCGAATTTATTCTCATACACAGTATCGCATTAAGTTTTAAGGAGTAAGAGCATGGCCTCTTCTAAAAAAGAATCTAAAGCAATGAAAATTGATATCGGGATTTCTCATGATGATCGCGCCAAAATTGTCGACGGTTTGTCTAGACTCTTAGCAGACAGTTATACCCTGTATTTGATGACTCATAATTTCCACTGGAATGTCACCGGCCCTCAGTTCAACAGTCTGCATAACATGTTTATGACACAATACACCGAACAGTGGAATGCACTGGATATTATTGCTGAACGTATCCGTGCTTTGGGTTTTGCAGCACCAGGCACCTATAAACAGTTTGTAAAACTTACTTCCATTCAGGAAGTCGAAGGTGTACCCACTGCTGACGAAATGTTGCGTTTACTCGTAGATGCACATGAAACTGTGGCACGTACCGCCAGAAGTATTTTTTCAACGATTGAAGAGGCAAATGATCAGCCGACAGCTGATATTCTTACCCAGCGTCTGGAAGTGCATGAAAAAACGGCCTGGATGCTCAGAAGCAGTCTGGAGCAATAGAGCCAGACTGAATCAAATGAGAAGCCCGGCTTATTTCACAGGATGAAGTAGATATTTAACAGAGCACCCTAAGTGCATAGGTACGCTCTAACGTTTTTATTAGTTTTATTAGTTAGATTTATTGATCCTAAGTGACTAAAGCAGCTTAAAAGAAAGCAGCCTAAATATAATGGTAAAAAGTAACCCGTTAAAATCTTAAGGATGTAGGCACTCGCCTACATCCTTTTTTAAAAATAGATTATTTCACTCTCAGCTATGGCGATCATTTTTTGAAAGCTATAAATCTGAAATATCTTTTCTCTCGCTTCAAAAAATTAGCCCTCCTGGCTCCTTGTAGTACAGCTTAATCTTGAGGAGAATTGCTTGAATCACTTTCAATCCGGCCATCGACCAGATTAATGGTACGGTCACAAGTGGCTGACAGGCGCGGATCATGCGTTACCAGAAGTACAGCACAACCACGTTCACGATGCACTTTACGAAACAGCTCAAACATGTCAGCCGCGGTCTGGGTATCCAGATTGCCTGTAGGTTCATCTGCCAATAATAATGCCGGCTCAGTGATCAAAGCTCGCGCAATGGCTACCCGCTGCTGCTGTCCTCCCGAAAGTTCATTCGGTTTACGTTCAGCAAATTTTTCCAGTCCTACTGCGGCCAGCAAATCTCGTGCGCGTTGCAATGCCTGCTGCTTCGGCTTGCCCTGCGCCATCATTAAAGGCATTAAAATATTATCCATTGCACTAAAGGCTTGGATCAGGTGATGAAACTGGAATACAAATCCGATGCTGGTGCCACGCAATGCAGTACGGGCGGCATCATCCATCGCGCTGGTAGGCTGTCCCAACAAATACAGTTCGCCACTTGTCGGTTTATCCAGCAACCCCAAAATGTTTAATAAAGTACTTTTACCAGAACCCGAAGGGCCAATGAGTGCAGCAAAGTCATTGCGATCAATGCGCAGATCAATGCCATGCAAGATCTCTACCTCATTAGGCTGGCCAATATTATAAGATTTTCGCAATGCTTCCAGACGTAGGACTTCTTCAGCTTGATTAGACATGACGAATCGCCTCCACCGGATCAAGTGCCGCTGCCCGACGTGATGGTACTGCCGCAGCCAGCACCCCTGTTAATGTCGCCAGCAATAGAGCCAGCAAGACCAGTTCAATCGAAATAGGAATATAGAATAGACCCGGACCAAAGTTGTTAAAGACCCAAACCAGACCATAACTGACCACACTTCCCAGTACCGAACCAAGCAAGCCAAAGATTGCCCCCTGAAACAAAAAAACCCTCAAAATTTGTGATTGGGTCGCACCGGTCGCTCGCAAAATTCCAATCTCCCGGGTGCGCTGTACCACACTGACAGACATGACGCTGGCAATACCGAACGCAACCGAAATCGCTACAAAGACAATAATCATATTGGTCGATAGACTTTGGGCAGTAATTGCATTCATAAGCTGCGTATTGGTTTCAATCCAGCTTTCCGTCTTCAACGAAGTCAGGCGCGCGATTTGTGCTGCAACCTGGTCTGCCTGAAAAATATCATCAATGGTCAGATCGATGACTGTTATTCCGCCCGGCAGGGAGAGCAAAGACTGCGCCTGCTTTAAATCCAGATAAACATAGCGAGCATCCAGATCACGAACCCCAAGTTCGAATATACCGGCAATATTGACCACAGCGCTGTTCTGCTGACCAGTATCCAGTCGCAGCTTGCTGCCGACCTGTACTCCCAGATCTTTGGCCAACTGACTGCCAATCAATACATCATCTGCCCCAACTCGTAACTGCCCGCTAATCAGATATTCTTTTAAGGGAATAATCTGCTGATAACGTTCCAGATTCATTCCGACCAGCGCCACCGACTCGATCGCATCACCGCGCTGAACAAAGGCAGGCCCTGACACAACCGGTGAGACAGCAGTCAACACAGGCAACTGGTCCAGGGTTTCGGTAATCTGCTGCCAGTTATTAATCGAACGCAGTCGCTGTGCCCGTTTATCTTCTTGCAACAATTGCACAGTACCCGCAGGAGGCGACACCACCTGATTGACTTCATCTGGTGACAGCAGACGGATATGGGCCTGGGTGCCTAGCGTACGTTCAATAATATTTGCTTGCAGCCCCTGAATCAAAGCAGTAATGAATACAATTACAGCCACGCCTACCGCGACACCAACAGTGATCATCAGAGATTGTGCCCGGCCCTCGCGCAAAAAACTGACCGCGATTTTCCATTCGATCCAGAGCCGCCCGAAAAAGTTTTTCAATCGAAATTCACCGGTAACTCATTTTTACTATCTGTATTATCATTAGCAGAATTCATCACGGAGGTTTTTTGCGGCTCTACCCGAACTCTAGCCCCATCCTTTAATGAAGAGTCTGCATTCACCAGCACCTGGTCACCTGCTTTCAAGCCGGAAACCACTTCTGACATGGTCAGGCCACGCAAGCCTAAACTGACCTGCCCATGCTTTATTTTCCCATCATGAATCGTAATCACCACCGCCTTATCTCCCTTGATACTGCTTAAGGCATCATTGGGAATGGCCAGTGCCCGCTCCCGTCTGGCAGTTTCGACATTGACCGAAACAGTCATATCCTGCCGAAGAAAATCAGGCACCGGATTAACAATCAATCTGACTTCTACTGTACCACGTTGCGGATCAATACTCGGTGCAATAAAGCTGATACGCGCCGGAAAGCTCTGATCCGGATACGCATCTGCAATCACAGTAGCTGTTTGCTCTAAGGCCAGTTGCGGCAGGTTCCGCTCATCCAAGGGCACCCGAATTTCCGTATTGCCATTCAAGGCCAGCGTAAATAGTGTTTGTCCAGGCTGAACCAGATCGCCAGGCTCTACATCACGTGTCAGCACCGTTCCTGCCACCGTAGAACGTATTTTTGCCTTGGCCAGTTGCGCCTGTGCCACCGCGAGCTGTTGGCGCAGTGAAGCTTCTTCAACTTGTCCGGATGCCAGGGCTTCAGCTTTCAGGCGGGCCGTTTCAAAATTGTTACGTGCTACCCTTTCTGTCTCTACCGCCTGTTCTATTTCTTCAGCCGAGAGTATGCCTACACCAGCAGCGCGTCTACGTGCTGCTTCACGGCTGGCCTGATCTAGCTGCGCTTTGGCACTGGCCAGTTCGGCCTCTGCCTGTGGGCGCTTGACCTTAGCCAAATCGGTGAGTGCCAGCTCGGCTTGCTTAACCTGGGCCAGAAGCTCATCAGATTTCAGTACCACCAACAGGTCACCCGGCTTGACTTTATCCCCCTCTTTGACTCTTGTTTCGAGAACCACCCCGGTAATTTCGCTGCCGATCTGAGTCCGTGCCACAGTCGTGACCCGCCCGCTCGCAACGACATTTTGTACCAGCGGCATGGCGCTTAAGGTATAACTAGGTACCTTTGGTCCCTGCCACCAGCGAAATAGAGCAAAAGCCAGTACCAGTATCAGCAAGACAATGATGATCAATAACTTATAACGGCCAACACGCAATTGCACATCTCCGGTTGAGGATTAAATAATTGTATATGAGTGAACAAGGTACAGGAATTTGTTTATATTCATTTAAACTTATAAAAATATTTCTAAAAACTCTAGACTATATCGCCTTTATTTTTCTTTCATGTCTCATTTTTAAGGCTGATGTGGTGAGTAAAAGCTATTTATTTTCCTAATCTAATCAAGTTTCCTATTCTCTCTTTGATACTACAACCTATGTATCTTTGAACAGTTTATTTTTTTTAATTTTTTTGAAAAGAATTATCTTTATAATGCTTTTAAAGCTATTTGTATCACTTAAAATTTCTGAGCGAATCAGAAGATTTGTATTTCCCATTCATTGATAGGACTTTGCTTCCTTTCTATCTAAATTTCACTCTACCTCTCCATTTTATTGAGGTTCTTGTTCGATGCTCATAGCTTGTTATAACCCTTATAAAAAATAGTTGAGCTACGTATCGAATCCGGTTTTATTAAATCAGGTAACAAAACTTTAAGTATTGAAAGTGAATATCACTTATACCATTAATATCTGCTAAACTTCACACAACCTTCATAACTCTAAAGTCCTGCATCTTAAAATCTTTATCCAACTGATAGTTAAAATTTTTATCTAATTAAAACAAGCTATTAAATATCGATAAATTTTTATGAAGCCACTCAACCATTTAGCTTTCCTACAAAATGGAGCTTCAAATGAATGATTTAAATAACAATATATTATCCCGTTTAAGCCTGCTGATGATGATTTCATTATTGGCCGCTTGCAGTAGTGATAATGGCAATAACAACTATCAAGGTAATCCTCCTTCGAACCAGACACCACAATTATCACCTGCTGTTGGAGCTAAAATAAAGAAACAGTGTGAACAGCTCGGTTCATTTCAGTATGCCAACACCACGATTACTTCAGCTACTGCCCTGGAGGCAGGTGCTGAGACCGTTGCCAATAAACCCATTCGGGCACATTGTCTGGTTACAGGATATATGTTTCCACGAACCAGCCCTGTAGACGGACAAGAATATCGAATTGGGTTTGAGATGCGTCTTCCTCTGGACTGGAATGGACGCTTTCTTTTCCAGGGCAATGGCGGGTTTGGTGGCGAGATCATTCCAGCGCTAGGTTTTATCGGAAGTGGGGGGCCACTCACCAATGCTCTCTATGAAGGTTTTACAGTGATCTCTTCAGATATGGGCCATACGCTTGAACAAAACTCTACTTTTGGACTGGATCCTCAGGCGCGACTTGATTATGGCTATGCTGCCATGACCAAGTTAACCCCGATGGCAAAGCAGCTCATCAAGTTTAGTTATGACAAAGTGCCTGACAGATCATATGCTGCTGGACCTTCCCGTGGCGGTAACCTTGCATTAATTGCAGCTACGCGATTACCAAATGAATTTGATGGTATTTATGCCAATTCACCTCCATTTGACTTACCAGTGGCAATAGTTGCACAAATATATGATGCACTACAGTTGAGAAAAGTCGCCACCGATGTTGATGATTTAGTGACAGCTTTTACTCTAGAAGAAAGAAAAGTTGTGGCAGATGCTGTTTTAAGGCAGTGTGACCAGCTTGATGGCATTACCGATGGTATGGTGCAGGATGTGGATCAGTGTCAGACACGATTTAATATTGAGAGAGATGTTCCTGTCTGTCAGGGTGAAAGAAATGGTACTTGCCTGTCAGCAGAACAGATTCAGGTGATTTCCGATGTATTTAAAGCTCCGGTAAATTCTAAAGGTGAAGAATTCTATGTGGGTGAAGCTTATGATCCGGGTATCATCGGGCAGAAATGGGCCAATGTAAAATTGTTTTCTACTCAATATCTAGAAGGTCTTGCTAGTGCCACAGCAATTACTTTTCAGGTCCCGCCTGAGGAGGCACCTTTGCAAAATCCACTGGAATTTGCATTGAATTATAATTTCGATACCGATCTTATCAAGTTGTTCAGGACAGATGATACCTATAAAGAAAGTTCGGTTGAATTTATGGGACCACCTAATCCACTAAACCTGACTCCTCTGACTTCAAAAGGAGGTAAACTTATTGTAGTCCATGCAGTAGCAGATGGATCTACTGCCTCCATGTATGAGTCACAAAACTGGTATAAACAACTCTTGGAACGCAATTCAGCCAATATACAAAATTCCGTTCGGTTTTTCCGGGTTCCAGGTATGAACCATGTTTCTCAGGGTGTTGCTACTGACCAGTTTGATGGACTTACTGCACTGGTCAGATGGGTGGAATATGGTGAAAAACCTGATCGTATCATTGCCACTGCACGAGGTCCTGGCAATCCGAGTGGAGAAATTAATCCCGAGATTCCGTCAAACTGGGCACCAAACCGGACCCGCCCACTCTGCCCATACCCATTAATTGCACGTTATAGTGGTCAGGGAGATAGCGAAAAAGCTGAAAACTTTAACTGTGCTCGATAGCTTCTATACTTCACTTAAACGCTTATTCAACTGGAAGAAATAACTTTTATTTCTTCCAGTTTTAGTGAGGAATTTGAAATTCTATAGTTGTTCCACTTACACTTTGCAAGGTTGCTTCTAACTCAAGGGCATCCTGATTCAGGTACACATCTCTTCCTGTTTTATTAAATCAGGTAACAAAACTTTAAATATTGAAAGTGACTCACTTTCAGGCATTAAGTATTGCTAAAATAAGAACAGCCTTCATAACTCTTGAGTTATTACTCTTGATCTTGTTGATAATTAAAACTTTTATTTAATGAAACAGGCTATTTAAATATCAATATATTTCTATGAAGTCACTCAACCATTTAGTTTTACTGCAAGATGGAGCTTCAAATGAATGATTTAAATAACAATATATTATCCCGATTAAGCCTGCTTATGATGATTTCTTTTTTATTGGCAGCCTGTGGTGGCGATAATGACAATGACAGATATCAAGGTAATCCTCCTTCTAATCAAACACCACAATTATCACCTGCTGTTGGAGCTAAAATAAAGAAACGGTGTGAACAGCTGGGTTCATTTCAATATGCCAATACCACGATTACTTCAGCCACTGCTGAGGCTGCGGGTGCTGTGACTGTAGCTGAAAAACCCATTCGGGCCCATTGTGTAGTCACAGGCTATATGTTTCCACGAATCAGTCCTATAGATGGGCAAGAGTATCGAATTGGTTTTGAGATGCGTCTTCCTCTGGACTGGAGTGGCCGCTTTCTTTTTCAGGCCAATGGTGGATTTGGTGGAGAACTCATTCCAGCCTTAGGTTATGTTGGAAGCGGGGGGCCACTCACCAATGCCTTATATGAAGGCTTTGCTGTGATCTCCTCAGATATGGGTCATACACTTGAACAAATTACTACTTTTGGTATAGACCCACAGGCCAGGCTTGATTATGGTTATGACTCGATGATCAAGTTAACCCCGATGGCAAAGCAGCTCATCAGGTTTAGCTATGACAAACTGCCAGACCGATCTTATGCAGGTGGCGCTTCACGAGGTGGAAATCTGGCGCTGAATGCAGCTACACGCTTACCAAGGGAATATGATGGTATTTATGCCAACTCGCCTTCCTTTGAGCCGCCTCTTTCATCAATAGCACAAATTTATGATTTTAAAGAACTCCGAAAAGTCGCTACGGAAATTGATGAGACAATAACAGCTTTTACCGATGCTGAAAGAAAAGTTGTAGCGGATTCTGTCTTAAATAAATGTGACAAGCTGGATGGTATTGTAGATGGCATGGTACAGGATGTAGACCGATGCCAATCAGAATTTAATATCCAAAGAGATGTTCCGGTGTGTCAGGGAGAACGTAATGGAACCTGCCTGTCAGCAGAACAGATACAGGTTATCGCTGCTGTATTTGATACACCTGTAAACTCTAAAGGTGAAAAATTTTATGTCAGTGAACCTTATGATCCAGGAATCGTTGGACAGAAATGGGCCAATTTGAAACTAGCACCTCTTAGCGCTTTAGATCGTAGTGCTGGAGTATTAGGCACTGTGTTCGAGACTCCACCTAATTTATTAGGATTGGAAAGACCGAGTGAATATATCTTGAATTATAATTTCGATACTGACCTTATCAAGCTATACAGGACAGATAACACCTATAAGGAAAGCTCAACTGCTTTTATGGGACCACCTGATCCATTAAATGTGACGCCTCTCACTTCAAGAGGAGGTAAAATTATGGTAGTACATGCAGTAGCGGATGGCTCTACCTCCGAGAAGGAATCACAAAACTGGTATGATCAGCTTTTGCAACGTTATTCAGCCACTATACAGAATTCAGTACGATTTTTCCGGGTTCCGGGTATGAACCATGTTTCTCAGGGTGTGGCTACTGACCAGTTTGATGGACTGACTGCACTGGTCAGATGGGTGGAATATGGTGAAAAACCTGACCGTATTATTGCCACTGCACGCGGTCCGGGTAATCCGAGTGGAGACATTAATTCTGAAATCCCGTCAAACTGGGCACCAAACCGGACCCGCCCACTCTGTCCATACCCATTAATTGCACGTTATAGCGGTCGGGGAGATAGCGAAAAAGCTGAAAGCTTTAACTGTGCTCGATAGCTTTTACACTTCACTTAAACGCTTACTCAACTGGAAGAAATAACTTTTATTTCTTCCAGTTTTAATTCGCTATCTGGATTTAAACACGATAAGGGCTAGAACATTGTAGCGAGGGAAAGTTAAACAGTTTCTAATTGACCGACCTGATGATACGCACGGTTAAAATACACCAGACTTTCCTCCTGCTGACTCTGTCTAATCGCGATGACACGACATAAAAATATACTGTGTGTGCCCACTTTTTGAATTTCTTCAATCTGGCAATCAAAGCTCACCAAAGCATCATCTAAAATTGGAGCACCTGTTTCAAGCGTGCTCCACTTACCGAGTTTAAAGCGATCTTCAGAGTTAAATTTGCTTGAAGCAAATGCATTGGAGATGTATTCATGCTGCGTGCTGAGTACATTGACTGAGAGTACTTTATTTTTAATGAAATGTTCATGTGAACGAGAGGATTGATTCATACAGACCAGCAATGTCGGTGGGGTATCAGTCACACTGCATACGGCCGATGCGGTAAAGCCATGCATACCTGCTACACCTTGGGTCGTGATCACATTCACAGCCGTGGTTAACAGGGACATTGCATTTCTAAAGTCTATTGCTTCAATCATCTCTTTCATCTCAATTATATATACGATGTGCCTGTACTCAAAGGCAGGTAAATGATCTACAGATCATTTGCCCTACTCTGGTTTAGCCATGCTTCTTTTAAGCACCCAGCTCCTGACGAACAATCGCAGCTCCTGCACTAAGTGCTTCGAGTTTGCCCCGAGCCACTTGACGAGACAACGGTGTCATCCCACAGTTGGTTGATGGATACAGTTTGTCTGCATCCACAAATTGCAATGCTTTACGCAGTGTATTGGCAACTTCTTCAGGCGTTTCGATTTGATTGGTTGCAACATCAATCGCACCGACCATGACTTTTTTACCCCGAATCAGCTCAATCAGATCCATCGGTACACGTGAGTTTTGACACTCAAGCGATACAATATCAATTTTTGATTGTTGCAATTTAGGGAAGGCTGCTTCGTACTGACGCCATTCATTACCCAGGGTCTTTTTCCAATCGGTATTGGCTTTAATGCCATAACCATAGCAAATGTGTACTGCAGTTTCACATTTCAGACCTTCAAGCGCGCGCTCTAAAGTTGCTACACCCCAATCATTTACTTCATCAAAAAACACATTGAATGCTGGCTCATCAAACTGAATGATATCAACCCCTGCTGCCTCTAATTCAAGTGCTTCCTGGTTCAGAATTTTGGCAAATTCCCATGCCAGTTTTTCACGGCTCTTGTAGTGACCATCGTACAATGTATCAATCATGGTCATTGGACCTGGCAGTGCCCATTTGATCGGCTGCGTGGTTTGGCTACGCAGGAATTTCGCATCATCCACAAACACTGCTTTTTTACGGGAAACTTCACCGACTACTGAAGGTACGCTGGCATCATAACGGTTACGGATACGCATGGTTTCACGTTTCTCAAAATCTACCCCTTCAAGATGCTCGATAAACGTGGTCACAAAGTGCTGACGGGTCTGTTCACCATCACTGACAATATCAATGCCGGTATGGACTTGTTCATGCAAGGACAGTTTCAGTGCATCACGTTTCGCTTCTAGTAGTTCTGCACCTTCGAGTTTCCAAGCTGACCAAAGCTTTTCAGGTTCTGCCAGCCAGGACGGTTTTGGCAAGCTGCCTGCTGTAGAGGTCGGGAGTAACTTTTCAGGTTGTAAAAGTGCCATGTCTAATCTTCTTTCTCTAAATTCGTTTATATATGTGATCTATCAGGCAGCGTTGTCTTGCTGAGCCGTTGCTACTTTAAAATTGACAGCCCATTCATCCAGAATGTCTTTATACGGCTTAATGAAGTTTTCCTCTGTCCATTTACCTTGTTTGACCGCCAGCTCCCCACGTTCAACACGGTCATAGACAATGCGAGTTAATGAATAGTCGCCATAGCTCAAGCTAGGCTGATACACCACACCTGCAGATGAATTTGTGTTGTAAATTTCAGGACGATAGATTTTCTGGAAGCTTTCCATGGTGCTGATCGCACTGATCAGTTCAAAATCGGTGTAATCGTGCAGCAAGTCGCCCGCAAAATAGAATGCCAAGGGTGCATTGCCATTTTCAGGTTTAAAGTAGCGAACACTTAAGCCCATTTTTTTTAAATATTCATCGGTACGTGAGTAGTCATCATTGGTGTATTCCACACCTAATATCGGGTGAACATTCGCACTACGGTAGTAGGTTTTCGTGGTTGAAACACTCAGGCAAATCACGGGCTGTTTATTAAATTCAGCTTTAAAGACTTCTGAATTCACAAGATGCTGGTACAGCTTGCCGTGCAGGTCACCAAAGTCTTCAGGTTTTTCATTGGCCTTACAGCCGAGTGATGGTAATACCACACTGAAATCATAATCACGTACATACGATGAGAAGCTATTCCCGATCATGCCTTCAATGCGTTCATTGGTATGATGGTCGATAATGGTACTTTTCAAGGTTTCAATAAATGGAAAGGTTTGACCATTGCCCTCAATATCAATTTCAGCAGAGATGATATCAATCTCCAGTGAATAACGATCACCTCTAGGATTATCGGCAGTCGCCAAGCTGTTAAAGCGGTTGTTAATCATCGCAAGTGTACGACGAAGATTCTCCTGACGGCTTTCACCACGTGCTAAATTGGCAAAATTGGTGGTTAGACGTGTATTGTTTGCTGGTTTGTAGTTCTCATCAAAACGAATACGTTTAATTGAACATTGAAATGCTGTACTCATGGAGATATGCCACCCTAAATTTTTATAAAAATATAAAAAGCTAAATTTCTGTCTGGCTTTATTTAAGCGTGAATCCCAAGATGAGTAAAACGATATAAATTCAGTTAAAGGTGAGTAAAATTCATCTAGCACATTTTTAGCTTGCTGGTTGCTTATGACTAAGCTACCCCCTCTGCATGTACCGAAGCTCAAATATGCATAGCCTCTTATGGACCGACTAAATGTTTTTGAAGCAGTGAAATAGGATTAACGCTTGAATATTTAATAAGAAGCCTAGAAAACAGGCTAAAAAATGATTATAAACTTTTGATTTATTCACTGAAGAATTTTAACGACCAGAAAAAATTAATTGGGCCCATTGTACAAGCAGTTACCTTCTTTATATATTTATATATGAGCAAATAGGGAGTGAAAAAGATTAAGGTAGAATAAAATACTTAATAAAATTCTTTAGATGGAATTTTTATGACGACAATTAATAAAAAAAACTTAATTTTAAAGATAAGTTTTCATGATAACGGGGTTTTTCTTTTAATTTCAATTATAAATAGTGGAATATGTTATTATTTTTTTGGTGTGATTGGTTTAGTTTTCGGTTTTACCACAGTTCTTTTTAGCAACCTCGTATATGGAGCAAAAGAAGATAAAGCAAACATAATATATATGTGGTTTCTATTATCTTTCGCAATACTGGGTGGTTGTATCGGTTTTTTATTAAAAATATCAATTGAGTTCTATTTTTATATTTTTGTATTAGCCTTCTTATACTATATGATGTACGGGAAAGACCCTTATATCGATAGAACATTTCCTTTTGTACTTATTTTTTCCTGTATAGGAACCGTTTTTCAAAATGCAAATATAGAAATAATATATGCCTACTTAACAGGGATTACTATCAGCTTATTGCTACTCAGTCTATTGCGCTATAAAAAGTATGAAAACAATTCTTTTAAAAATGGTATTTTTTCAAAAAGCACATATTTGACGAATGAGAGAATATTTAAACGTTCAGTTACCTATAGTTCATTTGCTTTTTTGAGCCTTTATATTTCCTATCATTTTTCATTATATAAACCTTATTGGGCCGCACTTACTTTTATTATTTTATTAAGACCTAAAGAAATCAATATTCTCAAAAAAACAATAGACAGATTCATTGGCTGTTTGGTAGCAGTCATATTTATTATATTACTTTTTAAGTTGCTTAGTTTAAATCACACACACCTATATTTATTTATTTTTTTAATTCTGGTTTTTATCTTACCCAGTTTACTTAAACTGCAAAATGCTCTTACAAGCTTTGGCACAACTCTGTTTGTTATTTTATTAATTGAAAGAACATTCTATACCTATCATCCAAATTATTTTGTACCGTTTTCCAGACTTTACGAAACATTCATAGGCGGTTTTTTTGCCATTATTGCAAGTCTGATTCTGAAAAAATTGAGACAATAATTCGAGTGAAGCTTCATTCAGCTATTCAAAAGAGAGAGGCTCACCATCACTTGAACAAGATATAGAGCTGTTGCAATACTTCTTCTACCTTTTAATAATCCTATGTTTAATTTAAAAAAAATGAATCATTACTTCTTAAATTGCTTATTTCTTAACTTCCGCTTTGATGCTTATATTTTCTCCAACATCAAAAAACATTGATGGAAATAGATTCTTCCCTACTGATGAAGGAGTAGCATGCATGCTGGAAGATGAAAGAGAAATATTTGAACGAGATGGCGTGGTGGTTTTACGGGGCTTTTTTAAAGACTGGGTAGGTTTGTTAAAATCCGGCATAAAAGCCAATCAACAAAATCCTGGTCAATGGTTTCGTGACTATACTCCTGGACAGACCCATGGCCAGTTCTGGGCAGATTATTGTAACTGGCAACGCATTGATGCATTCAATGAATTTGTCCAACAAAGTCCCGCAGCCAAGATAGTCAAAGCCTTAATGCAGTCTCAAAGTGTGCGCATGTTTCATGAACATGTACTGGTTAAGGGTGCAGGTTCATCCAAGGTTACGCCTTGGCATCATGATGCCCCTTATTATCCTGTAGATGCAAAGCAGACCTTAAGTCTATGGATTCCTCTGGATCCGGTAGCGAGAGAATCTGCCATTGAGTTTATTGCCGGCTCGCACAAATGGGGTAAACACTTCAAGCCACAAAGCTTTAACGGTGAATACTATGATCATGGCGACACACCTGAAGAAATCCTTCCGGATATTGATAGCCAGCGTGAAGATTACAATATTGTCGGCTGGGCACTGGAACCGGGTGATGCGATTGCATTTAATTATCTGACCATTCATGGCGCGCCAGGCAATGCATCTACTCAACATGCAAGACGTGCAGTCTCATTCCGCTGGTTAGGGGATGATGCAGTCTATGTCAATCGTGGCGGGAAAACTTCTCCACAGTACCCGCAATATATTGGCAAGCTCTCTACGGGGGATGCATTACCTGAAGATGAGTTTCCGTTCGTAGCCTAACTTAGCTCTCCACAACTGTTATTTCCTCTGTTACCAATGTTCGCCTGTTTGAACATTGGTTTTTTTTATTTGGATGAGGAAACATTGAATTTGATAAAAAGCCCCAATGACTGGAGCTTTTTAACTTAAGGAATGTTATTCAGAAAAGTGAATAACAGTACGAATCGATTTGCCTTCATGCATTAAATCAAAGGCCTCATTAATCTGTTGCAAGCCCATGGTATGGGTCACAAATGGCTCTAACTGAATCTTGCCTTTCATGGCATCTTCGACCATACCTGGCAATTGGCTACGCCCTTTCACACCACCAAATGCACTGCCCATCCATTTGCGGCCAGTCACCAATTGAAAGGGACGGGTTGAAATTTCCTGACCTGCCCCAGCAACACCGATAATAATTGACTGTCCCCAACCACGGTGTGCACATTCAAGTGCTGAACGCATCACATTGACATTACCAATACATTCGAAGGAATGATCCACGCCCCAACTGGTCATTTCTACAATCACTTCCTGGACAGGCTTGTCATAATCCTTCGGGTTAATAAAGTCAGTCGCACCAAACTCTGCTGCCAGTTTAAATTTATCTGGGTTGGTATCGACCACAATAATTTTGCCCGCTCTGGCCTGACGTGCACCTTGTACCACCGCCAGACCAATGCCTCCCAGACCAAACACGGCGACCGAATCCCCTTCTTGGACTTTGGCTGTGTTATGCACTGCCCCAATCCCGGTGGTTACGCCACAGCCAAGCAAACATACATGTTGAGGATTGGCTTCTGGGTTCACTTTTGCCAACGAGACTTCCGCCACCACGGTATATTCTGAAAAGGTTGAACAGCCCATGTAGTGAAAAATTGGTTGACCCTGATAAGAAAAACGGGTGGTGCCATCTGGCATTACACCTTTACCTTGAGTCGCACGAACAGCCACACATAGATTGGTTTTACCTGATTTACAAAATAAGCATTCACCACATTCTGCGGTATAGAGTGGAATCACATGGTCACCCGTTTGCACACTGGTAACTCCCTCTCCTACCTGAACCACAATACCTGCGCCTTCGTGCCCAAGTACTGCAGGAAATACACCTTCAGGGTCAGCGCCTGACAAAGTGAAGGCATCGGTATGACACACCCCTGTATGAGTGATTTTGACCAAGACTTCTCCTACCTTGGGCGGTTCAACATCCAGTTCCACAATCTGTAAAGGCTGTCCTGGAGCAAAAGCAACTGCTGCACGTGATTTCATATTTGGTCCTGCTGATCCTGCAATTTATGGTATCGCTGGTTTAAAAAATTAAACAAACAATAAAATTTTTATTCAAAAATTTCTCTTCACTTTTATATGAAGTTCAGATGATTGAAGCAATTCGGTTTTTTTGATTCATATGTTCTGCTTATATGATTTTCGCTATTCAACCGACCTACTTATATTGAATCCATCGAAACAAATTTGATTTTTTGTGAAGTGTCGGGCTTCCAAAAAACAAAAAAATAATCAGCACACTGTCACAGTGAGCATGAAGAAAAGGATAGAGACAATGAAATTAGATCATTTGATGGTAGATACTGTGGTTGTGGGTGCAGGTCAGGCTGGCGTGGCAATGAGTGAGCATTTGACCCTGTTAGGGATTTCACATGTGGTGTTAGAGAAAAATCGGATTGCAGAAGCTTGGCGTACCCGTCGTTGGGACTCTTTGGTGGCTAATGGTCCTTGCTGGCATGACCGTTTCCCCAATATGGAATTCAATGCCGATCCTGATGCATTTGTACACCATGATCAAGTCGCAGAATACTTTGAAAAATATGCAAAAAAATTCAATCTTCCGATTCATACAGGTGTGACCGTTCATAAAGTTCATAAATCTGTGGGTCGTGTGGGCTATACCGTAGAAACATCAGAAGGCACCATTTACGCCGAACATATCGTCTCTGCAACGGGTGCCTTCCAAAAAGCCGTGATTCCACCCCTGGCATTGCAAAATCCATCTTTTTATCAAATTCACTCGGACGATTATAAAAACCCTGAACAACTGCCTGAAGGTGCAGTTCTCGTGATTGGTGCAGGTTCTTCAGGTGTGCAAATTGCCGATGAACTGAATCGTGCCGGTAAAAAGGTCTATCTGTCTGTGGGTCGTCATGAGCGTCCACCTCGTACCTATCGTAATCGCGACAATGTATGGTGGTTAGGTGTGCTGGGGGGGTGGGACTTTATGCGTACCGATACAGGCCCACTCAAAGGATTTGCCGTGAGTGGTGCGCATGGCGGGATTAATGTCGATTTCCGTGTCTTGGCAAAACAGGGCATCACCTTGGTCGGCAGTACCGAATCCTTTGATGAACACACAGTGAAATTTAAAAACAACCTGAAACAGAATCTCGATGAGGGTGATGCGGCATTACTGGCCTTCTATGATGAAGCAGATGCCTATATCGCCAACAACGGTTTGGATTTACCACCTGAACCGCAAGCACGCACATTATTGCCAAATCCTGAATGCGTGACCAACCCAATTCTTGAGCTGGATATACAAGCCAACAACATTAGCACTGTAATTTGGGCATCAGGCTTTGGCTATGACTTTAGCTGGTTACAGGTCGATGCCTTTGATGAGTTCAATAAACCCATTCAGAAACAAGGGATTTCGCCACAACGTGGTGTGTATTTCCTGGGATTACCTTATTTAACGGGTCGTGGCTCGAGCTTTATTTGGGGGGTATGGCACGATGCCAAACATATCGCTGAACATATCGATATTCAGCGTAAATACAAGGAATATCAAACCGATAAAAATTTATTGAAACACTCAGCTTAAAAACTGATGGACTGAAATGCACCTATAGAGCTGGATCGGCTGATATGTGCATTTTTTTGTTGGTCTCTACCGTAGTTAAAAATTATGTCTTGGGGGTGCTATGAACAGCATTTTAAAATCAAAAATTACCGATAAATGTGCATGGAACGGCAGTGAAATTGCAGATCAGACTGATTGGATCTACCAGCTTTCACCGCATATATTGGCTGTGCTAGATCAAGCACTTAAAGTGCTTGAAGCCAAAAACTTAAATGCACCGGAATTTAACAAATATGATGCTTATATTGAAGATCCTGTGTTTTTAGCTGAAATTGAGAAGATCACGAATGAGCTTGAAAATGGTTATGGTTTTATCGTGATTCGTGGTTTGGATGCTAATAAATATAGCGAAGCAGAATTGGCCAATCTGTATTATCTGTTAGGCTTACATATGGGCGATGCCGTGACACAAAATGCACGCGGTGATTTGCTTGGTTATGTTGAAAATATCGGTGACAAGACTCAAAAAATGACGCGGGTGTATGAAACCAATGATTATTTGCCTTACCATTCTGACTTAAGCGATGTAGTAGGTTTACTATCCATACGTAAGGCCAAACATGGCGGACTGAGCAGTATTGTCAGTTCTTCAACCGTATATAACCGAATTTTGGAACAGTTCCCTGAATATTTGGGCTATTTTTACCATACTGCTTGGTACGATCATTTGGGTAAGGTTGAGCCATCTTTAACACCAGTTTTTAGTTACTTAGAAGGTAAATTGGCATGTCGATATTTGCGTCATTATATTGAACTTGGGCATGAGCGTCGTGGTATGCCCTTATCTCAAGTGCAAATTGAGGCCCTGAATATTTTTGATGAGATCAGTCATGACCCAAGCTTACGTTTGGATATGATGCTTGAACCGGGCGATATTCAATTTTGTAATAACTATTGTGTGATGCATTCGCGTTCTTCTTTTGAAGATGATGCCGACCTGAAAAAACGTCGTAAACTATTACGGTTATGGTTAAAGATGCCAAATGCGCGACGCTTAGCCAAAGACTTCCCCGGGCGTAATGGAATTCCAAAAGATTTAGGACAAGCCGCTTAAGGTTCTGGAGAATAATAAAAAAGAGGCTGAAATAGCCTCTTTATTAAAGATCAGTTTACGGAAAGATTTGTAATGATGTTTAAGATTTTTAAAAAATATTGTGGAACATTATTCAAATATTAGGCGTGAAACATGAAAAATCATTAAAAAAAGCCCAGATCGGTAGAACGGGGCTTTCAAAATAAAATAAGCATATGATTTATATGAAATAAAAAATATTAATTCATATAACGTGTATTATGTTAATTTTAGGGAATCTAAAAAGTATTTACTTATTAAAATCTTGGGAAATGTAGGCTGGTTATGTCATTCGACTTTGTAAAAATCTTTAAAGAAATTGATCTTCATAAAAATGATCCTGATATTGATAATTTCATGACTAGGATCATTAATTATTGCTATGAAATGCAGCCAAATAAAAGTTGGGATCTATTCAAAGAATTAGATTACACAATTGAAGTTAAAAGTTTAACAACCCATATAATTGACACTTTAGAAAAAGAAGCTTGTCCCTTTATTGAGCAAGGGTTTTGGTTTGGTCTTTCTGATAATGGGTATCTATATTTTGCAGTATCAGATCACTATATTGCAGAAGAAGATAACCTCGATTGGATGTCTGAAGCCAAAACATATTATCCTGAGCAAGGAGATTTTAGCTCTAAAATTTTACGATCTATTGAAGATTTAGCAGATGAAACCAAACTAGATAATGATGCTGAATATCCTTTGTTCTTAGCTTATGCACTTAAGTTGGCACAAGCATCAATCAATCATTATAAAACCGCTTATCCAGAGAGAAAGATTGGGTATTCTGTTGGATATGATTCAGGAGATTTCATTACTGGAGGATGGATTTAACTCATCCATTTAACATAATGGCGATTATACGAAGTATACCTGTACCTCCAAAAATAGAAATTTCCGATTTCTCCAAAAAAAATACCGTATCTGAAATACGGTATTTTTAAGTCAATCAAATTTAAAACTTAGAACAAATACGATACTTGTAAATTCAGCATACTTTCGCTTTGATTGGCACTGCCTGTTGCATACGAATCGCTTGGACCACCGATCAAGAAGTCATTTTTACCTACAATATAATCGGCAACAAAAAGCAGATCATTATAATAAGCAGAAACCCCTAAAATATGACGAGTCGAGTCTTTGAAACCACTTTCAGATTTATCGTATTCGCTGTACATAAAGTGCGGCTGAATCTTCTTAAATTTACCTACATCTTTAAACGAATACGCTAAATCGATGGTATAGAACATACCTTCATTTGCCACCATAAAGTTATCATCAAATGAACCCATTAAAGAGGCTTTAGGGGTCACAGGATCGGCATTATCGACCTGGTTTCTACCGACAGTCGCCATCAACTCAAGATTGTTATAATTCAAATTACCAAACACGGCCCACGCTTGACGGTCACCTGTGGTGCCAAAGGTTTTATTGTCGATGTCCGATGACCAATAAGACGCGCCGATGTTACTTGAGACCCCTTCTGGTAAACTAGTAATATCTTGCTTCACCCGCACAATAAACATATCCGTTTCATCAAGGTGTGTGATGGAGCCATTTTCAGGTTTTACAAAGTTGGTGGTATAACGGCTCGCATCTTCAGAATACGGACCTGAATAACTTCCTCCATCTCCCGGAAAATACCCCAGTTCAAGCTGAGTACCTGCAGCAAATTTACCTTGGTATTTAATCCCGAGGTTATGCACATCTTCCAGACCAATTTGAGTCATCACCCCGCCGTAATAGTTACTTTCCCAGAAACGGCCTGGTCCAAAAGGTACGGCTTGTATACCTGCTTGAATCAGTTGCTGTGCGTTAAAATTATAGCCTGCATAAGCATCAACTAGTGTTGAAAAATCACAGAGTTTATCGAACTGATAGCAACGATATTCAATATGACCAAACAGCTTGGGAGACTTATAGTCGACATTAATACGCGCCGCATCAAATGTCAGTTTATGATCATTATCTGTCCAGCTTTTATCCTGATATTTTGCACGTACAAACCCCGAAACACTCAGCTCGCCGGTAGCCGTCTTTGCATCCCCAATACTGAGTCCTGCAAATACCGGCATACTTACACTGGTAACAACAGCCAATAAACAGGACTGAGTTAAAATATTCATTTTCATTAAAATAACTTCTCAAATATTTAGCTTTGCTTAGTTTTGATGCCGATCAATCAATTCGGCATATATTTCTGAATTTCTTCATCCGTCGGTGCTTGCAAGTTGTACTTGGCAATCAACTGATCGTATTCCCCAGATTGTTTAATCGCGTCTAAACCGTTTTTAACCTTATTAAGAAGTTTTTGATCTCCCTTAGGTACGGCAATGCCTCCTAAAACTGGAAAGAATGGTTCAGTTGAACTGATCACCAGACGGTCTTTTAATTTTTCTACAGTACTTTTTGCAACACTGGCATCGTCATAATGTGCATCGACTGCTTTTGCGAGCAATGCTTGAACCGCTTCGGGGGACGTCACAAATTCACGGATGGTAATTGGCTTTTTTCCTTTGGACACACAGCTTTCTTGCGACATTTGACGGAGTTGTTCAGGGAACATGGAACCATTTTGTGAAGCGACCGTTTTGCCACATAAATCGTCACGGGTTTTAGGTTGATACTCAGAATCTGCCAATACCACGAGAGCCTCTGTGGTCATGTAATACGGCACCATATCAACTTTTTCGAGACGATCCTGGGTGATATATAAAGCTGACATTACCAGATCAAATTTTTTGGCTTCCAGTCCTGTAATCAGATTTGAAAACCGACTGTCTACAAAATTTGCTTTATCACCTGATTGTTCAAAGATTTTATTGGCAATATCAATATCAAAACCTGCAGGTTTATCATTTTCCATATATTCAAATGGCGGAAAGGTCATATCACTTCCAATTTGATATACCTTTCCTGTACTTTCTGCTGTGACTGCTTCCTGAACAGTTGGCTTATCGCTACATGCAGATAATCCACATGCCAAACTGAGTGCCATAATCAATGGTTTTACTTTCAACGCTACCTTCATATTTCACCTCAAGAGACCATCTTTGGAATGACTTTAAAATTGTTATACGTGAGTTTTTCGTAGAAAGTAATTTTGAATTTCCGTGCTAATAATCCAGAAAAAACGATGCAGTATTTACTCTAAAAAATATTAGACTTTTCTTATATTTCAAGGAGATAAAACCAGTGAAAAGTGAATCCAAAATACGCATTGATTTAGCCGTTTCACTCCGTCTTAGTGCAAAACTTGGCATGCATGAAGCAGTAGCCAATCACTTTAGTGCAGCTGTATCTGAGGATGGAAAATCCTTTCTTTTAAATCCCAAATGGGTGCATTTTTCCAAGGTCAAAGCCAGTGACCTGATTTTGGTTCATGCAGATGATCCAGAAAGTTTTGAGAAAGGAAAAATTGATTCGACGGCTTGGGCAATTCACGGACAGATCCATCAATTAAGACCGGACATTAAAGTGATTATGCATTTGCATCCTGTCTATGCCACCACCCTTTCAAGCTTAAAAAATCCGACCTTGTTGCCTATTGAACAAAACAGTGCCCGCTACTTTAATCGCGTATCTTATGACTTCCATTATGGCGGGATGGCAGACCAATTGGGAGAAGGTCAACGCCTTGCAAATTTATTGAACAACAATTCGCGCTTGCTCATGGGCAATCATGGCATTCTGATTGGCTCACATGATATTGGTGTGGCATTTGACGATATGTATACCTTTGAACGAGCCAGCCAGATCCTGGTTCATGCCTATTCTACCGGGCAGACTTTAAATATTCTGGCTGATCATGTTGCAGAAAAGACCGCCCAGGATTGGGAAAAAATTGAAGATTTCAGCATTGCGCATTTTGAACAAATGAAAGCGATTCTCGTGGAAGAAGATCCGAGCGTACTCGACTAATGTGATATTTCATGCATAAAAAAGAGCTTCAGTTGAAGCTCTTTTTTATAGGTGCTTTATGCCATTTCTAAACCAGCTTGCTGGACAAAGAATGATGCCCCTTTTGGTTTTTGAGGAAGCTTTAATTGATTCACTGTCATACGAACCTGTCCACTTTCTACACCATATACTAATTGCCCTTGGTGTATGCTTGGCAAGGGATTGTCCGACAAGGCTACCGCATCTTCAGCTGCATATACCGTAATAAACAGATAACGTGGCAGTTCAGTGTTGTTAGCACCAGAAGCATGCAGCAAACGTGTATGCATAAAGCATACTGAACCCGCAGGGCCAATACATGAGACATAGTTTTGGCAATGTGCAGCTTCGACTTCCGTTTCCACTTTTCCGCTAAAACGGCCATCTTGCCAGTGATTAAATAACTCACCTTTATGACTTCCCGGAATGACTTGTAATGGGCCATTATCTGCTGTGACTTCCCCTACCATGAGTAATGCAGTAATCATGTCGTCATTGGTATGCGGGGTAAAGGGAAAGTCCTGGTGCCATTTCACTGTGGTAGCGGTATGGGGTAGTTTGGCATTCACTTTACTGTGATGAAAACGTGTGCCGCTGCCACCTATCAATTGTCCTGCCATTTCCGCCATACTCGAATGAATCGCGGTTTCATAATACACCTCTGAAATTTCAGTCGGCGAACTCACGCGGCGTAATGCTGGATGGTCGGCATCATGGTCGACAGGATCCACATCAAAACGTGAACGGCCATCAATCGTTTCTCCGTACGCTTCCGTATACTGACGGCTCTCGTCTACCCATGTTTCAAGCTGCGCGCGCAGGCCTGCCAGTTCATTAGGGCTCATTACATTTTCAACAACTAAAAAACCGTCACGATGGAATTGTTCAATTTGCTCTTGTCTTAACATTGTATTTACCTTCATGCTTTTACTTTAATTACTTGTTCATCACTGCTGCAATGTCTGCCTCAGTTGGTGCTTGTAAACCATAAGTACTGAGGATTTTTTCAAATTGTCCAGAAGCTTTAAGTTTATTCAGTCCCTCTTCCACCATTTTATAAGTCGCTGTATCTCCTTTACGGATTCCGATCCCGCCCACTGTTGGGAAGAACTGTTCAGTCGATGTAATCTTGACTTTATCCGGTAAATTTTTTACAGCTGCATTCATTACTGCCGCATCGTCATATTGAATTTCTACTGCACGGGCCAATAATGCCTGAGTGGTTTGCGGTGAAGTTTCAAATTCACGAATAGTGATTTCTTTCTTACCTTGTGCAACACAACGATCTTTGGAAATTTCGAATACTTGTGTCGCAAATGCTGTTCCTTTCATCGCACCGACAACACGACCACATAGATCTTCAGGACCTTTTGGTGAAATATCGTTGTCCTTACGCACCAATAGGGAAATATCCGTTTTGTAATACGGAATCATGTCAATTTGCTCAAGACGTTCTTTGGTGATGTACATAGATGAGAATAAAATATCGAATTTCTCACCTTTTAAACCTGGTATCAGATTGGCCCAACGGGTATCTACCCATTCCGGTTTATAAGTACCGTCAACCTCTGCAATCTTTTCCATAATGGCAACGCTGACGCCTGCAGGTACACCGTTATCTAAATATTCATAAGGGGGAAAAGTGAGGTCCGAACCCACACTGACTGATTTTTTAACTGATGCATCTGTTACTGTAGATACAAGTTCTTCATTTTTTGTACATCCGGCCAATAATAAACTGCCGACTAAAGCACTCATTAAAATAGATTTATGTTTCATTTATCACCCCAGACTCAATGGTCTTTTTTCTCTTATTTAAAATATAAAAGAATATGTTGAATAATCCGATTAGGATTTTTTTATGTAATGCTTTATAAAAATAAATTTCGATAATCTGCACAAACCTAAAATAAAAAGCAGTCATAAACAGACTGCTTTAAACCGATATTTAAAAGTTAAGCAGCTCTGGACATAAATTTATCTAAACGTTCATTACCCACTTGTTTTAACGCTTCAGGACTATCATTTAAAACAATATGCCCACCTTCCATAAATACGACTCGATCTGAAACTTTGAAAGCAAAATGCATTTCATGAGTTACAATAATCATAGTCAAACCTTCCCTCGCCAGCTCTTCGATCACTTTCAGTACTTCATTCACAAGTTCTGGATCAAGTGCGGATGTCGGTTCATCGAATAAAATAATCGAAGGTTGCATAGCCAAGGCACGTGCAATCGCAACACGCTGTTGTTGTCCACCGGACAGCTGGTGCGGGTACTTGTTGGCATGTTGTTTCATACCTACTTTTTCAAGCATGGCCAATGCAGTAATTTTGCTGTCCAGTACTGTTCCCATGTTGTGGTACAGAGGTGCCAGCATGACATTTTCTAAAATCGTTTTGTGCGGGAACAGATTGAAGCTCTGGAATACCATTCCTACATGAATAATCTGTTTTTTATAGGCAGCAGATTCATCGGTTAATTCCTGGTCTTTTAAAAATGCTTGACCCAGTAAATTTACTGTACCTTTATTTAATGCTTCCAGACCATTCAAGGTACGGATAAAGGTCGTTTTTCCTGAACCCGATGGACCGATAATGGAGATCACCTCACCCCATTTCACATTCAGGTTAATCCCTTTTAATACCTCCTGATCGCCATAGGATTTATGGATATCAATCGCTTCCAAAGCATACATACCTGAACGTTCGCCACTAATTTCTTTACGTGCCCGAACCGAGGCAACAGGTAACTGATATAAAGGGTCATTTTCATTCAGCAGTCCGGGGTTACGATTGGTAATGTCAATTTTGCGTTCAAACCAGTTAATCGCCCAGCCAAATACTGTCACAATCAATACATAGTAAAATGCAACTGCCAGCATGGTTTCCATAACCAGAAAGTTCTGGGTATAGAGGCGTTGGCCCACCAGCAAAATTTCTGTCAAGGAAATGACCGAGACCAAAGAGGTTAATTTTACAATCGACACATATTCATTGCCTAAAGCGGGCAGTGCCACGCGAAATGCCTGGGGAATCACAATCAGACGCTGAATACCCGAATATTTGATACCCAGCGCTTTACCTGCTTCAATTTGTCCCTTATGAATTGAAGTTAAACCACCCCGATGAATTTCTGCAATATAGGCGGCTTCACTCAAGGTCATTGCGATTAAACCTGCAAGAAAAGGCGAAGCTAAAACTACGCTTGAACTTGGGAAAATTTGTGGCAGGTTATAAACAAAAACCAGTAGAACCAGCAATGGAAGGCTGCGAAAGAACCAGATATATACATCACTTGACCATGCGAGCGGTTTAAAACGGGACTGTTTCCCCAATGCAAGGACAAAGCCTGCTATAATCCCGATGACCCACACCAGCACACTCAGCTCAATAACCGTCCAGGTTGCCTTCCAGAAATTGCTGTTTGACAATAAACTAAATGTATATGACCAATTAAAATCCATTCATACCCCCCTATTTGCATGATTATTTCCTATTACCTTTGTTATATCGGAATTTATATCAATAAGTAATTTTGAAAAATTGATGTATTAGCAATGTTTTTTTTAAGCAATAAAAAAGAGACCATAAAAATAAACAGGTCTCTTTGATTAAAATAAATAAAAAACGGCGAAATAATACAAACATGCAAACTCAATAATATTTATAAACTAAAAAATGTAAGTTACGGCACTTAAAAAACTAACATAGACTCATTAATAATTTTTCAAGAAAAATATCACACTGATTTAACTGCTCTATAGCCACATATTCATTTGGCTTGTGTGCGACCGCAATATTCCCAGGCCCACAAACTACAACCGGACAAGTTAAAGCAGCCTGGAACAAGCCTCCTTCCGTACCGAAAGAAATATTTCCAAGAGATGTTTCTTTGGGGAGTAAAGTTTGAATAAACTGCACTGCTTCAATGGTCGATGATGTACTGAGTCCCGGATACTGATTCACTTCTTCAACATCAATTTGCTGCTGAAATTCGGATTGAATCGATTCAAGAATCTGCGCTTGAATACGCTGACTACTGTCCTGTGCTAGATGACGAATCTCATAATCAACCACGCATTGATTCGGCACAATATTGAGTGCGGTTCCTCCCGAAATTTTCCCGACATGAACTGTGGTATACGGAATATCGTAACCTGAGTCTTGTGCACCATAGTCACGCAGATCATGTTGAACCTGTTGTAGTGATTCAACCAATTTACTCGCTACATGAATCGCATTCACATATCGGGGTGCAAGAGCTGAATGGCCTTCCTCGCCACAGCATTTTGCTCTGAACACTGTTTTACCTTTATGAGCTAAAGCCAGTTGCATCATGGTCGGTTCACCAATAACACACATTAGCGGAGAAACAATCGTGGAAGCGAGTTGATCCAAAATACCACGTACACCAATACAGCCAATTTCTTCATCATAGGAAATACATAAATGTACTGGCCGTTGTAGGGAATACTGGCTGGCTTTCAACATGCTCACGATGGCACAGGCCAAAAAGCCTTTCATGTCTGCACTGCCACGACCATAGATCTTGCCGTTTTTTTCGATAGCTTCAAATGCCGGACTGTCCCAAAGCTGTCCTTCGACCGGGACGACATCTGAATGTCCAGACAGCAAAATTCCAGGCTGATCAAGCGGGCCTGTACTCGCAAATAAATTGGCTTTGTTTTGTTCAGCATTAAAATTCAGCTCTACGCGAATTCCGCTCTGTTCCAGAATCTCTTTAACATATAAGATCAAATCAAGATTGCTTTTATATGATGTGGTATCAAATGCGATCAGTCTCGATAAAAGCGCCACTCTACTTAAATCACTCATAAATTAAACCTCTTCCGTCTCACGTTTCATTTTGACGTGTGGGTCAAAGAAATGCGCATCTCCCATTCCCGGAATATATTGATTGGATAAAAAGGAACGGCAACGGCTAATGAAAGCTTGAGATACTGTATTCAGATTGGCGTTTTTTGCCGTTGCCAGCCCGATTTGCATAGGACGGTGTTCACCTGCAATTCGCAAACGGACCAGACGTTTTCCATCGAGAGAAAAATTGTTTTTTGGACGTACATTTAAAATGGTATAGCCCAAATTATTGGCGACCATGGAACGTACAACATCAACATGACGCGAAGAATGCACGACTTTCGGACTGAGCTTATGATTGCGGAATAACGAAATAAAATAGTCATTGCTGAATGGCAGATCGAGGAGCACCATTGGAAGTTCTGCAAGCTCTTCTAAAGTAACTGCAACATTCTGTGCTAAGGGGTGAGCTTCACTCACCAATACGTGCGGTGGCAATACGGCCAGTGGCTCAAAATTAATGAGGTTATGGTCAATATTCAAATCATAGGTCAGCACCACATCAAGCTCATTCCGAACCAGAGCATTTAGCAAAACCTGTTGGTCATCCTCGCATAAATCAAGCGTCACACCCTTATATAAATTGGTAAATCCGTGAATGATTTCGGCATAAATCATGGGGGAAAATGCAGTAAAACATCCAAGTTTTAACGGCCCGCGGATAGAGCCTGAAAAATCTGCGGCCAGGGCATATAAACTATTGGCCTGACTTAAGATGAACTTGCATTCATGCATGACCTTTTCACCAATACTGGTCAGGATCAAACCTTTTGCATGTTGGCGTATAAACAGTTGAACCTGCAATTCAGATTCAATATGTGCTATCGCAGCTGAAATAGAAGGTGAAGATACGTGAATTTTTTCTGAAGCAATGATGATGCTACCGCTTTCTGCGGTAGCAACAAAGTATTGCATTTGGCGTAATGAGATTCTGTTTAGCACGCTTACATCCTTGGTCAGCGCTCATTGAAGTCTTATTCATCCCCAGCAACCCCATAGCTCGGAGAGCCAGATGGGTTTAAAGCACGAATAACATAATCTTCAACTTGCGGCTCATAGACTTTCCACAATTGATAGAGGTCTTCTATTGGCGTTTCAGACCAGTCAACCCGTAAATTAACTATAGGCCATTCCAGCTTATCCACCACCAAAAGACCTGCTGAATGAACTGGACCAGCCTCGCCTCCTGCTGCTAAACCTGCTTGTAAAGCGCTTAACAGGCGCTCTGCCAAACTACCTTCAGTTTGATGAAACACCTCGACCATCACTTTGGGAATAGTTTCATTGGCAAGAAGATTTCCCGCACCAACAGCATGCTCACCAATGCACTGTGAATAAACACCCAGTGTATTCTTGCCACTAAATGCAGCAGGTTTTTCGTCAGAATTGATCACTGTTAGCTGTCTATACTCGATAAATTCCGTATTTTTCACTAATTCCACGATCGATTCTTCTGGAGCCAGATCATATTTGATCATATCTAGCAAAATGTTTGCCAAGTGTGGATCTGTGATGTTCTGAGATGTAGCAACCCCTACGCCCGCTCTGGCCTGGATGCACCGTGCTGCTACAGCTGGAGAAGAGGAACTGATCGCCCCTCCAAATTGCCCCGTTTTGTGGCAACGAGCAATAATAGAAAATGTCATAGGCAGTTATCCTTTTCTGCATTAATCAGGAATGACTGCGGTTGCATCAATTTCGACCAGCCATTCTGGACGTGCCAGGGCAGAAACGACAATACCGGTCGATACTGGGAAAACACCTTTTAACCATTTGCCAACCACACGGTAAACCTCTTCGCGGTAACGTGGATCAATGATATAGATTGTGATTTTGCAAATGTCTTCCAGCTCGCCGCCCGCCTCTTCCAGTAACATTTTGATGTTATACATCGCCTGCTCAGCTTGACCTGCAGCATCGCCAACACATACACTTTCAGAGGTATCCAGGTTCTGGCCAATTTGGCCACGAAGAAAAACTGTGCTGCCACGTGCCACTACTGCCTGGCATAAATCGTTATCTAAACTTTGTTCTGGATAAGTGGCTTTTGTGTTGAATGTTCTAATACGTGTATGTTTCATTTAAGATGTTCCTCGCTTTGGTACATCTTCAGTATGAGTTAATCCATCTGGAAGGCAATTTCCCTTTTCCGTGGTGCTAATTCAAAAATTCCTTACCAGTTAATATTTTGTTTTTATAGAGTATTTTTAAATATTTTTTTAACTCTTCGATTTTTATCTGCTTTCAGAAAAAACTAAGCTAGGGGTATGCAACACTTCCCTGCTCGAGCTGATTTCCTTTAAAATCAGGGTGAAATTTAATACGACAATTATCGTTTAGGGAGCGGTGTGTTTTGTGCCATGACTCCAGACAGAAAATGTGGCTGATAACGTTCTTCCAGATAATCAATATCTTCTTGCTTGAGCTGTAAATTTACGGCATTTACTGCATCATCAATCTGATATTTTTTAGTTATGCCTACGACTGGAGCTGTAACTTTTGTGAGCAGCCATGCCAGTGAAATTTCAGTCATTGAAACCTGATAACGTCTGGCAAGTTCAGCCACCCTATCGATGATGATCTGATCCTGAGCAGCCGTTTTATCGTATTTCAGTTTTGCATAATCATCTTCAACGGCGCGTCGGGTCTGATAGTCTTTCTGCCGGGCGAGACGACCGCTGGCCAAAGCACTGTAAGGCGTCATTGCAATCCCTTCTTCAGCGCACAGACCCGAAAGTTCACGCTCATCCTCACGCATGATCAGGTTGTAGTGACTCTGCACGGAAACAAACTGGCTAAGCCCTTCACACTCCGCCAGTGCATTCGCTTTGGCCAATTGCCATGCATAGCAGTTGGAGATGCCAATCGCACGGATCTTCCCACTCTTGATGGCCTGATGCAGAACCTCAAGCACGTCAATGATGGGAGTATTGTAATCCCAGATGTGGTAAATATAGAGATCAATATAGTCCATGCCCAGATTTTGCAGGCTCTGATCAAGGGATTGTGCTATCGCCTGCTTCCCGTCAATACCGCGGGTAATTTGTTCGGGTGTACGCGGTAAGAATTTGGTGGCCAAAACGACTTTATCGCGCTGTGTCATATCGCGCAGCGCTTGACCCACATAACGCTCACTTGATCCATTTTGATAGGCAATGGCAGTATCGAAAAAATTAATTCCCTGTTCCAGACCATAGCGGATAATGTCACGACTTTCCTGCTCTCCCAGTGTCCAGCTATGTTGACCTGTGGACGGATCGCCAAAACCCATGCATCCCATGCAAATACGAGATACCGTTAAATCACTTTTGCCCAGTTGTGTATATTGCATTTGACTATTCACTCCTCAATCATTTTTGGGTGAAATTTCAACCGTAGCTGAGATAGCTCGTTCACTAATCATGCTAGGCAGGTAGCTGCTTTGAGCATATTTATGGCGGTAAGCATCATCAATTTTTTGCTGTAATAAGGGATCAGACACAGGTGAAAAACTGACTTCATAAACCTTGCCTGCTGCATAGATTCTGCCGGCCCTTTGCTTAAGGGCAGCTTTGAACCAACGGGATGTTACTCCGCTGTATGCCCGTACAAAAAGACGGTTTTCAACGACCACCTCCCATATCCAGGTCGGTGTACCTGTTGTTTGCATATCATGATGATATGGCGCAATTTTCAAATCATCTGCCTTGTTAATTTGATCAAGTAGATCTGGATCCCAGCTCATCTGCACCTCCTGATATTCACACACTTCATAAGTAACCAAATCGTGAAAATAAGAACTGACACCCGGAATTGGCATTAGCTCATCACGATTCACATTATTGATCTGACCAGCTTGCAGAGTCTGCTGAGAGTTTTTAATTTAACCGGCTTTGATTATCCTCAACCTACTGATCAAAAAATTCTTCTAGCCATTCAAGCCTCAGGTATAAGTCGACCCTATTCTCTATTAGCGTATGAATACGCTTAATGACGTTTAAGCCAATTCAGCAGCGCATGCATATCGTGCTCTATAGCCTGTTTCATCATGACTTTATTTGGAGTAACCGTTCAGCATTGCGGAAGGCTATTGCTTCTTTGTCCTCTTCCGAAATGGGTAAACTTTGAATAAATTCTTGTATGCCATCTAGAGTCTGATAAGGATAATCCACAGAAAAAAGAATCCGTTGTGGCCCCATCAGTCCATAAATAAACTGAAAATGTGGCAGCGTGAGCATACCTGATGGGGTCACATATACCTGTTCCTGAAAGGTTTGGGTCAGGGTACGCTTTAATCCTGTCGCGGCCTGGGGAAGGCTGTCATCTAGGCGTTGCAACCAGAACGGTAACATCTCTCCCCAGTGACCGCTAATGACCTGAAGATTTGGATATTTATCAAAAGCACCTGAAAGGATTAAGCGCAGCAGCTGAATACCTGCCTCGTGATGCCAACCCCAGCCAAACATGGAAAGTCTGGCAGTCACCTCACTATTGAAACCGCTGTAATACGCCTGCTGTACGCTGCGCACAGGAAGCCCGGGGTGAGCACGCCCAGCGCGTTAAAGCATTTCAGTAGCCGGTTGAAATCGGGATGGTCAATAAAATGGGATGAAAGCCGCCCATTGAGCAGAGCACCCTTGAAACCTAATTCTTTGACCGTTCGCTCCAGCTCTTTTTCGGCCTCATCCGGCTGAGCCCAAGGGAGCGTTGCGAATGCCGCAAACCGGTCGGGATGAGCATTCACTGCTCGAGCAAGGCGGTCATTCGCGGCGTGGCTTAAATTTACCGCTTCAGCAGCAGGTGCCAAATGAGGAAATCCGCCAACAGAAAGAACCGGCATTGTAATCCCAGCTTGATCCATATCCGCCAGACGTCCGCTACCTAGGTCTGAACCTTTTAAATTTATTAGATCATTTTTCTCAATTTGAGGACGGCTTCGATCCGGAGAATTACCATCTGTAACCGTCTTTGCCCAGTCAAGCAGAAATGGAGCCTGTGCAAGCGCGACAGCCATGGACGCTTTAGAAAATGCCTTATCGAGATAGTGTTCTTCCACACAAATTATTTTCATTTTTTTCTCGCAAGTGATACAGATGACGCCAACTTGTTTCTGCTGATGTCTTTCATACAAAGGGCCAACACAACCATCAACTGAATATGGTTAAAAGTCTACTCAAAGGGACCTCTTTGCTGGCATCAGACCTGTTAAATCATCGGTTTTTCCCAGGCACCTCGGGTATCCACGCCTGTTGCTTTAGCCAACTCCTCCAAGGTGACCATTTCGTCAGCGCTAAGCTGAATCTCTGCTGCTCTGGAAGCATCTGTAACATGATCAACTTTGGTTACGCCGATGATGGGGAGCGTTCCCTTTGCAATTGCCCAGGCAATGGCAATCTGGGCCACGCTGGCATTCTTCTGGTCTCCCATTTCCTTCATTGCAGCAGTTAGTTTTTCTAGCTGCGGTAAAACATTGTTATAGGTTTCAGCACGGTCACTACCCGCAGGCATAGGATGTTGCGAGTCATAACGACCACTGAGAGCACCTTGCTCGAGCACCATATAGGCAAAAAAGGTCATATTATTTTGATGGCAATAATCGAGAATCCCGGCTTCTTCAGAGGAACGATAGAGCATACTGTAGTGATTCTGAACTGCACTGACCGAGAAACCGGCTGGTTTTAAAATCTCGTTTACACGACTTATTTGTTTCAAGCTGTGATTTGAAACACCGACCTGCTTTACCTTTCCACTCTGTAAAAGAGGAATCAGACCTGGCGTCCATCGCTCTACATCAGCAGGATTATGTATCCAATAAATATCAATATCTTGCACACCCAGACGCTCAAGGCTGGCATTGAGCATGGCTGTTACGGGTTCAGCTGACTGCTCATCTGCAATTTGCGGCGTAAACTTGGTTGATATAATGATATCTTCGCGCGGATATTGAGGAATCAGCTTACCCAGCGCCGTTTCGGAACTCCCCATCCCGTAAACAGGAGCTGTGTCCCATAAATTCAGCCCTTGCTGCATAGCCTTGCTGAAGATCTCGGCCATCTGGCTATCAGAAAGGTGATTGCCAAATACGGTATCTCCTCCTGCAAATCCTGTTCCCCAGGACCAGGTGCCCAATGCTACTTTCGGTAATTTTTTCATTTTCTACTCCTAAAACAGCCGGTGAAGTCATTCAGTATCCAGCCAAATGAGAGTCAATAAAGAAAAGAATCTGTTGAAGAATTGGATGTTTTTTACAAGATAAATGCCGTTGCAATATACTTAGTAAAGTACTCTCTCATAAAAAAGAAACTTACGATCCTGAACTTGCTCTCTCTTCTTTTTATAGATACATTTCACCTCTTTCCGACAAAAAATTATGCCCGGCCACATCCAGAGATTATGCGGATTTCAAGGCTATATGACTTCCCGAATCAGGCTAACTGCATATTTTTTCGGGTAATGTCTGAGTCCAAATAATCCAGATGCAAAATTGCCCTTTATCTTTTGAGGCTATAAGTCAAAAAAACCCGTCATGAACAGCAGACATAATCACATTAAACGCTTATAGGGCATGGATCTTAAGGCTAGAGTTGTTAATAATCTTGAGTTTTTGTAAAGCAAAAATAAGGGGAAATTAGATCAAATATATTTAACTATTTTTAATAAAGAATTAGACACGAAAGCTATATTGCAGAAGCTATAAGAAAGATTTTCGATTATTATTAATTATACGAGATCATGCTAATTTATACTGTGAATGTTTCCTTATCTGAGCAACCAAAAAGATGATTAAAAAAATGTTATGAAATATTCAAGTCTCAGTTATTTGGTAAGTTTTACAGTTAAAAGGGATTCATAATAATTGTTATTATTCTGACTATATTCCAATTAGTACCACACATCATTTGATTAAAAGAACTACAATTTAAAAAAGATAATATTATTTATCCAAAATTAGGAAGCATTTTAAAAAAATATGCTGATTATATTTTAATTTTCTAGTTTTAAACCTTAGCTATAGAATAATGATTAAATATTGAGTTAAGCTCTAATTTTTAGAGATAAACCCAATATTTTAAATCTATCTCTGATATTTAGTTATACGTCGAAGTTGCTCTAATTCTTCGATTAAATCCAGCATCATGGCCACAGCAGTAAAACTTGCATCAAAATCACGCTGTAAACGATACGCTTTTTGTGCACGTGACACATCATCTACTAAAAAATATAAATCTGATGCATTTAAGCGATGTGGCAAAATATCGTATTCAATCAGTTGTAGAACCCATTCAGGACTTTGACCACAGACTTGAGCAAAACTATTTAAATCATAATGTTGTTGTTCATCTAAAACTTCTACCTGCTGGATATCTTCTAAGACCACCTCATAATATTTAACTGTTGTCATAATTTTACTCCTTATGATGATCTCGGCTTAAAGTTTGAAAATGCTGCTGCAAATGCTTCATAAGCCTGTTTTTGTTGCTCAGTTTGCGCATCTGGTTGCACAATATCGAGGATCAGGAATAAATGCCCTGGATCTTTCGCAGGAATACCCTGATTTTTTAAACGTAATTGTTGACCTGTTTTTGCATTTTTAGGAATCTGAATATTGAGTTGTTTGCCATTGGGTAAACTTGCCATAATGGATTGTCCAAGTGCTGCTTCCCATGGACTAATCTTCAGATGATGATAGACATCCGCGTTTTCAACATAAGTTGAATCTGTAGCTTTATATTGGATTTCAATATACAGATCGCCATTTTCACCACCATGAATACCCGGTTGTCCTTGTCCTGTTAAACGGATTTTTTGGCCTGCTTTCATGCCTTTTGGAATTTTAACTTTTAAGACTTTACGCTGTACTTCTGCTTGCCCATATGCATTGATAGTGGGAATCTGTAATGTGACATTTTGAGTTGCGCCATGGAATGCAACATCCAGATCTACTTCTAGAGTCGCATGTTGATCATCCCCTTTATAGGATGCTCGACCTTGATAACGCTGTTCATTAAAACCACCAAAACCACCGCCAAAGCGACCAAACAAGTCCTCAAACCCTGAAAAATCCTGCCCGCCCATATTGGAATAATATTGATGACTATTCCCACCTTGGCTACGGCTACTCTGTGGATGGTCTAATTCAAAATCATATTCTGCTTTTTTTTCTTCATTACTTAACACATCGTAGGCAACATTTACTTCTTGCATACGCTCTTGAGCATCAGCTTCTTTACTGACATCTGGATGATATTTTCTTGCAAGTTTACGATAAGCTTTTTTAATTTGCTCATCAGTTGCATCTCGAGATACACCTAATATTTCATAATAATTCTTGGCCATATCTACTCTATTTTATTGTTTATGTTTTAATCATTATTCAAATTTTTTAAAGATAAAAAAACCTTTTAAGGATTTTTCTTGTTATAAATTATTTCGTTGCACACAAAAAATAACACATTAAAATTATAGCATAATATAGTTTTTCTGATGACAGCTGCTATAGCTGATTACTTAATGGATTATCATAATAAAAAATATTATAAAATAGCCTCTTACCCATAGGTATATCTGTACTCATGATTTTAAAATCATGCTAGATTTCTGCACAAGTGGAAACAATACCCGATAAAAAAACTTCTGCAGCCGCTTCTTTAACCTGTTGGGCAGATCTGGTTACTCGCTAAGGCTTATTAAAATCGTGGAACATTCGATACAAAGTATCGTCCTCAGTCACGATCTATCCTATCCCGATAGATCGTTATATCTACTTTATACTTAAATGTAGATCTACCATCCGATTTCGTTGATACACAGACATATAGATCAGCTTAAGCCTGGATATATAAACTTCAATAAATTTTTGGCAGAGAAACTTATAGAATAAATACAGAACCTTATCTTTATAAAGCAGGATCTCCAAATAACTACCCATAAAAAAGAGTCCATATAAGACTCTTTTTTAATTCAGAAACAGATTTTAAATATTGATATGAATTTCTACAGATCGTGTTGAATAAACTCCAATTCAAACGAATATTCAAAATTAAGACTTATGCATAACTCCAGAATTAAGAAATGGCTTATAGGGCATATCGAAGTCATTGCATCTGCTCAATAGTGCAGAAGTTATAAAGGTCAAAAAGAAAGTAGAGTCTAAGCAGCATCAGTTGAATCAACTGTATAACATACTAATTTTTAATATATTAAGAAAATTTTTACCTATTTTTACCTATACAAAGCAAAAATGGGGTCACACAGCGTAGGACAGAGTCGGACAATACAGCCAATAAAAAAGCCTTTAAACATTGAGTTTAAAGGCTTTTTTAGATTCCGATGGATTACTTCGGAAAGAATTTTGGTGGAGGTGGCGGGAGTTGAACCCGCGTCCGCCAGCATTACGCTCGAGAATACTACATGCTTAGATATCGTCTATTGTTTTAACTCTTTGTGACCCGACGAACAGGATACAAATCGCGATCCTCTTAATTTAGTACAAAGCCCCGAGGCTTGGCTTTATACGGACTTGTGTGCGTGCGCTTCAGTCGGACTCTCTAACCACAAGTATTCGGAGAGGCGGACAAGCTGCCCTTAGGCAGCTAGAGCGTATGATTCGTCGTTTGCGACTAAAAAATGCAAATTTGATTTACGAGAGAAAATGCGCTCTCGGCATGCATCTATGAGTTTCATCACCAGCGTCGAAGCCAGAAACACCCCCAAAGTACAAGGCAATCATAGCATAAATGTCAAAAATTACGATGCCTTTTCTGAACATTTACACAACTTGATGCGCTTAATTACATTATTGCGCTAATATTTTACTTTTCAAGCCGAATAACAGAAAAATTATGAGCTATTTACTGGCCCTGGACCAGGGAACCACTTCAAGCCGGGCCATTATTTTTAATGAACACGGGCAAGTTCAAGCCACAGCGCAGCATGAAACACAGATCCACACCCCTCACTCCGGTTGGATAGAACAGGATGCCCAAGAAATCTGGAGCTCACAGATTGCTGTGGTACAGCAAGCTTTAGCCACTGCAGGTATTCTGGCAAAAGACATTCAGGCCATTGGCCTGACTAACCAGCGCGAAACGACTGTAGTCTGGGATCGTCGAAATGGCAAACCGCTCGCCCCGGCAATCGTCTGGCAGGATCGTCGTACTTCTGACTGGTGTAACCGGCTGATTGATCAAGGCTTGATGTCCAAAATTCAGCAAAAAACAGGCTTACGGATTGACCCTTATTTTAGTGCGGGAAAATTGGTCTGGTTTTTAGAGCATGTCGAGGGAGTACGGGCACTCGCTGAACAAGGCCATGTGGCATTTGGTACGATCGATAGCTGGCTGATCTGGAATCTGACCCAAGGCGCAGAGCACGTCATTGAAGCCAGTAACGCTTCACGTACCATGTTAATGAATCTGCAGCAACAATCGTGGGATGAAGAGCTACTCGAGCTGTTTAATATCCCGGCTTCGGTCTTACCGAAAATTATCTCTTCTGATAGTTATGTCGCTGACACTGCTTCTGGCTTACTTGGGGCCAATATTCCCATTACCGGAATTTTGGGGGATCAGCAGTCTGCACTTTTTGGCCAGTCCTGTTTTGAGGTGGGCAGCGCTAAAAACACCTATGGTACTGGCTGCTTTATGCTATTCAATACCGGGCATAATATTCAGCTCAGCCAGAACAAGCTGCTTTCTACTCTTGCCTGGCAAGCCCAAGGCCAAACTACCTATGCGCTGGAAGGCAGCGTATTTATGGCTGGTGCTGTAGTGCAATGGTTACGCGATGGCCTCGGAATTATTCAAAAAAGCAGTGATGTGGAAAAACTGGCACACCAGGTCGAGCATAGTGACGGCGTGGTTCTGGTTCCGGCATTTACCGGTCTGGGCGCGCCGCATTGGGATAGTGAAGCACGTGCCTTACTCTGTGGCATGTCACGCGGTACGACCAAAGCGCATATCGCTCGTGCAGCATTAGAATCAATCGCCTTTCAGGTATCGGATGTGCTCAGTGCGATGCAATCTGATATTGCACATCCACTTAAAGAACTGCGGGTTGATGGTGGTGCCAGCAGCAATGACATGCTGATGCAATTTCAGGCCGATATTCTGAATGTACCGGTACTGCGTCCGAAAATGCTGGAAGCTACTGCTTGGGGTGCGGCCGCCATGGCCGGATTAAAAGCTGGCGTATTTTCAAACCTGGATGAAATTTCCCAGTCCTGGCAGCTGGACCGTGCTTTTGAACCCAAAATGCAAAATGACGAAAGAGAAATGCATTTAGCCAAATGGAAAAATGCCTTGAAACGGGCTAAATCTGATCTCTAAATCCTCTAGGTTCATATTTGATCATCATAAAAAAGCACTGTTAAACAGTGCTTTTTAACTTCCTCAATTCACGATTTCATTAATAGGCATAAGAAGCAATCGCTGTTGCAATTGCCTTATCTTCATCATTGACCATGGTCATGCGCATGGTGCAGCCCTTACGCCCCAAACGTAAGGTTTCTGCACGTGCAATAAAATATTTGCCACGTCCAGGCGCCAGATAATCCACCCGCATATCGACCGTCGCCAGACGCGACACTTTTTTAATGGTATCTGCAATCGTTTCCGGTTCGGCTTTTTTATACAGCTCGCCCATGGCCACAATACCACCGACACTATCCAGTACAGTTGCAGCCAGACCGCCATGCAGAATCTGGAAAGCCACATTACCAATCATGAAATCCTGCATTTCTACATAGGCCTCAATCTGGCCCTCGACCACCCGCATGGTCATGCCGTTATGCTTAAAAAAAGGAGAGCTATTAAAAGCATGTACCAGCTGGTTCAGGACTACATCAATATCCACTTTCGAGCCCAGATGTATATTACCCGTCCAGTTTCTCTCTGTCTTACTCATCACTCTGCCCGAATCCACCACAATAAAAAACCGCTAATTTATGCCCAAAAATTTGAGTTAGGGCTACAATAGAGGCCTAGTTTAATACTGATTACTGAGATTTTTATGACTTATACGTTCAATCGTCCCGCGTTTCCTGCAACTCGCATGCGTCGTATTCGTAAAAATGAACATTTACGTTCGATGGTTCGTGAAACCCATCTCGCGGCAGATCATCTCATTTATCCAGTATTTGTCCTGCCAGGACAAAACCAGACCCAAAATATTCCAAGCATGCCGAATATCCAGCGTCTATCAGCAGACTTGCTGTTAAAAAAATCAGAACGTCTGCTGGAACTCGGTGTCAATAAACTGGCGCTATTTCCGGTCACCCCACAAGAAGATAAAAGCCTGACTGCAGAAGCCGCATGGCGTGAAGATGGTCTGGTGCAAAACACCTTACGTTTATTGAAAAAAGAACTGCCAGAAATGGTGTTGATTACTGACGGCGCATTAGACCCGTATACCACGCATGGACAGGATGGCATTATTGATGAGAACGGTTATGTCTTAAATGATGAAACGGTCGAGTGCCTGATTAAACAGGGCTTGAGCCATGCCGAAGCCGGTGCAGATGTGTTTGCTCCAAGTGACATGATGGATGGCCGGATCGGTGCGATTCGTCAGGCCTTTGAGCAAAATGGTCATATCTATACTTCGATCATGGCCTATTCAGCCAAATATGCATCAAGCTTCTATGGCCCGTTCCGTGATGCAGTCGGTTCTGCCAGCAATTTAAAAGGCGGCAATAAATACAATTACCAGATGGATGTCGGTAACCGTGCTGAAGCCCTGCATGAAATTGCGCTGGATATTCAGGAAGGTGCAGACATGGTGATTATTAAACCGGGCATGCCTTATCTGGATATCGTCCGCGAAGTCAAAGACACTTTTGGCATACCGACCTTTGTTTATCAGGTCAGTGGCGAATACGCGATGCTGGCTGCGGCAATTCAAAATGGCTGGTTATCTGATAGCGTCATTTTAGAATCATTGATGAGCTGTCGTCGTGCCGGTGCAGATGGTATCTGGACCTATTTTGCTGAAGAAGCTGCGCTTAAACTGAAAGACATGAAGTAAAAGGACTGCGGCGTAATGCATATTGCCATTATCGGCGCTGGCATCACCGGTCTGATGTCGGCGCTGGAACTGCTTGAACAGGGATGTTCTGTTACTCTTTTTGATCAGCAGGCCGCCGGACAGGCTGCATCATGGGCTGGAGGAGGCATCCTCTCCCCGATGTATCCCTGGCGTTATCCCGCTCCTGTAAATGCTTTGGCCCGACATGCCAAACCCATGTATCAGGACTGGAATCAAAAACTGCAACCTTTCACTGGCATCGATTTCCAGATTCATGAAACAGGTATGCTGATTTTTGATAAAGCCGATTTTGAAATCGGTTTAAGTTATGCCACAACACATCAAGAGCCGCAGCAACAGGCAAAATTACTTAATCAGGCTAAGCTGCAACAGCTCAATCCCAGAATTAATCAGAGCAAATTCAAACAGGCGATTTATTTCCCTGAACTGGCCAATATCCGTAATCCACGGTTATTACAGTCGATCATTCGCTATTTGAAGCAGCATACTCGTGTCACCTGGCAAGAAGACTGTAAAATCACTCGGCTCAATATTCAGCAAGGCCGTGTAAAAAGTATCTCAGATGAACATGGCCGGCTTTTTCAGGCAGATCAGTATGTGTTCACAACCGGAGCATGGTCACAATACTGGTCACAGCAACTTGGTTTGGGAATTCCGGTACAACCGGTGCAAGGTCAGATGCTGCTGTTTAAAACGCCAGAAAACTGGCTGCCGACCATGTGCATGAATAAGGTTATGTACCTGATTCCACGACCAGACGGACATGTGTTATGTGGTTCCAGTATGCGTCAGGTCGGTTTTGACACCTCGCCTTCTAGGGAAATCCGGCAGGATATTTTGCAGGCGTGCATCGAGATGGTACCGGAACTGGCAGATTTTCCGCTGGTCAAGCAATGGGCCGGATTAAGACCCAGCTCACCCGATGGTATTCCCTATATTGGAAAAATTCCCAAGCTACACAATGTCTGGGCCAATTTTGGACATTTCCGGAATGGTTTATGTATGGGGCCGGCATCAGGAAAACTACTCGCTCAACTCATCCTTGAACAAGCGCCAATCGTTGATCCAGATCCTTATGATCCAGTCCGTTTATTCGAGCCCAGTCGCTTAGTGCTTTAGGATATTATCCATCGCCTCTTTCAGGGTTGGATAATGAAACTGGAATCCAGCCTCCTGCAAGGCTTTGGGCTGTACATACTGACCGTTCAATACCAGTTGTGACTGTTCTCCCAGCATCATTTTCAGACTGCATGCCGGCAGTGGCAGTAAGGATTTACGCTGCAGAATCTGGGCCGCGGTTCGCGCAAACTGGGCCTGACTGCTCTTTTCTGGCGCGATCACATTAAAGATCTGCTCTGTTGTATCCTCGAGCATCAAGAATTCAATCGCTCGCAGTACATCCTCTAGATGCACCCAGGTCACTGGCTGACGTCCATGACCAATCCGCCCGAACAGATTCAATTTAATCGGCAATAGCATCTGCGGAAGAATCCCGCCACCTTTGCCAAACACCACCGCAAAGCGAACAATCTTGGTGTTCTGGTTAGTATAGGACAAGGCCAGCTGTTCCCACTTTGCACAAAGTTCAGACATAAAAATATCTTGTGGCGGACTTTGCTCCGTGCAGACCTGTTCCCAGCGCTCATTGGGGTCAATGCCATAATAACCAACGGCCGATGTTGAAATAATTCGTTTCGGTTTAAGCTGATTTTTTTCTAAATAATCAAAAACCTGTTTGGTGGTGTCTAAACGGCTATCCAGCAATTTCTTTTTACGTGCTGCCGTCCAGCGGCCTTGACCAATGCTTTCGCCAGCCAGATTGACCACATAATCAAGCTGATGCTGTTTTAATTCATCCAACTGGTTAATCCAGTGAAAGTCCGGATGTGGTTCAGGTTTATTTTTCTGACGGGTCAGACCAGTCACCCGATAATCACGATCCAATAAAAACCGTACGAGATGACTGCCAATAAAACCACTCGCTCCCGTCACCAGCACTACAGGTTTATACATCAGTCATTCTTCGCCTTATTATTTTCTTGGTTTAAATTATACGCCACTCATCTTCAGCTTTTTTAAAGCAGGAATATTTTTGTAGTGGAGAATTTGTATCTTTCATCATTCAATCAATTTATGAAGATCGGCTGTCACACAATGATTCATCAATACTCACTGAGGCGAATGGCCAAACATTTTCTCTGCCATACGCTGGGCCTGCTTGCCATAAAACCAGTACGTCAGCAGATACAGCGGAATCGCAATCATCAAAAACATGATCAGCACTATGCTCATAAACTGTGGTTGCTGTAGATACAGCAGAAAGTCCTGCCAGGCATTCGGATTGGAACGGGTGGCGATCACAATACCGAGCAAGAGAAACAATAAATTATAGCCCCAATAAATCAGGCTAAAACCGAGCGTGAATTTTTTACGTTCTGCTTGGGTCGGCGCACGTTTTTGCTGTTTTAGAAATTTAAAAAGCACCCAAATCATGGCCACCAGATAGGGAACAATCGTCAAGATTGCGCCCATACCCATCGGTAATAGGGCTGCCACCACACCACAAATACAGGTAAAAATAAAACAGATAAAGAAAAACCAGGTAAAATAACGACTTAGTGGCAACATGTGCATGACTCGGTGATCTTCAACAGGTGAGTATAAAAAAAATTAAATTTTTTTTCATTTTATTGTCAACCATCCACTAGAGGGTGACGTTATATAGAGTACAAGGGGCAAAAATTTGGACTGGCATCCACGAATTTTTGCTGACCTTTAGAGCTAAAGCAATAAGTCTTAGTGTACAGGAAAATTTTGAATAGCAGCCAAAATCTTCCTGTAACACAAATTTGACCGACGATTTCATCATCACTCGAATCGTCGGTTTTTATTTTTTTAAATCCCTATTTTTAAAATCTCAGGGCTTGCAGAGCCTTTAAAATCTGATGACCTGGATACAACCGTCCAGTAATATCCATACTGATCAAAATAAATTCAGCTTCAACATCACTAACAATTCGCTGAAATATCGTTTTACAAGTAGATTTTTACCTGTGCTTTTTCCTATAGTAGCAAGGCAGATATCTTGGGGTTCATTACATGGCAGTTCATTTTCTTCACACTTCCGATTGGCATCTGGGACAATTTTTCCATAACCATGACCGTGAATTTGAACATGCACAGTTTTTGACTTGGCTACTTGAGCAAATCCAAGCAAAGCAACCGCATGCCCTGCTGATTGCCGGTGATATTTTTGATGTGATCAATCCTGCATCCAGTGCGCAAAGACAGCTGTACCAGTTTCTGGCCGATGCCCACGACCTGGCGCCACATATGCAGACCCTGATGATTGCAGGCAATCATGATTCCGGTTACCGGATTGAGCAGGTTGAACCTTTGCTGACCAAATTCAATGCCAAAGCAGTGGGAATTGTAGGCCGCACGGCAGAAAATACCTTGAACCTAGATCGTCTGCTTATTCCTATTTATGATCAGGATAAAAATATCATCGCCTGGTGTCTGACCCTGCCCTATTTACGCAGTGCCGAAATTACCGGACTGAATGAACATACCAGCAATAACCAGAACGCGATCAGTTATCTGCATCAACAACTGATTGCCGAAGCCAAAGCCCGCAAACAGCCACATCAGGCACTGATTTTAATGTCACATGCGCACATGCAAGGTGGTGAGACCTCGGACTCCGAGCGTCCGATTATTGTCGGCAATGAAGAAGCCCTGTCGACGGCGCTGTTTGATGACGTGATTGATTATGTCGCGCTAGGGCATTTGCATAAACCACAAAAAGTCGGTCAGCCGCATATTCGCTATAGTGGTTCCCCAATCCCTTTGTCATTTAGTGAAATCCATTACCAGCATCAGGTGGTTGAAGTCCGGATTGATCCCGAACAAAACCCGGAAAACCGCTTTCAGTACGATGCCTTAAGCATTCCGCGTACTGTCGAGCTGTTCCGCATTCGTGAAAAGCTGGAAAATTTAATCACTACAATTCAGGCCTTGCCTGCCGGAGAAATCGGGCAGCTTTCTGCACGGCATTTTCTGGAAGTGGAATACACCACTGATGCGCCGCCTCCGGTAGACCTGCGTCAGCAAATAGAACAGGCCCTACCTGCTAACCGTTACCGACTGCTGCGCATCAGCCGGATTTACCAGCAACAGGTCGACCTTAGTTCAAGCCAGTCTAAAATTGATCTGGCACCCCCTACCCCGGAATCGCTATTTTTCAATATCTGGAAAAAAATGGGCTATGAGCAGGATCACTCGGTACAACAGGATTTTCAGGAATTACTGAATGAAGCCCAACACGAACTTGCACAAAAACAACAAGCCTAGGATCGGCCATGAAAATTTTACGTCTAAGTCTTAATAATCTGGCCTCCCTCACCGGCACCCATCATATTGATTTTGAATCGAGTCCTTTGGCTCATGCCGGCCTGATTGCCATCACCGGCAAGACTGGTGCCGGGAAATCTACCCTGCTCGATGCCATGTGCCTGGCGCTATACAATGAAATTCCTCGCCTAAAAGGTGCCACAGGCAGCCTGAAAGATACTGGCGGTCAGGATGTGTCCATCAAGGATTCCAAGAATATTCTGCGCCGTGGCTGCGTGCATGGTTTTGCCGAACTGGAATTTATTGCACTCGACAGCAAACGCTATATGGCACGCTGGGAAATTAAACGGGCACGCCAGAAAGTCGATGGCAATCTAAAAGTAGACCGCTACGTCAAATGTCTGGATGATGACACGACACTGACGCAAAAAATATCGGAAGTCACCCCCCTCATTGAAAAACTGGTAGGCTTAAGTTTTGAGCAGTTTACCCGCGCAGTTTTATTGCCACAGTCAGAAGTCGGTGCCTTTCTTAAAGCCAAAGACAATGAGCGTGCAGATTTGCTGGAATATCTGACTAATTCACAGATTTTCAGTCTGGTCAGTCAGAAAGCCGCAGAGAAATTCAGCGAAGTCAAAAACAAGCGCAACGATCTGGAAAAGCTGATCGGGCATATTGAAATTTTGTCTGAAGAAGACATCAGCGCTTTACAACAGCAGCAGAACTCTTTGTCTTTGCAACTTCAGAATTTGCAGCAATCTGAAAAACTGCTGGAAAATGAGAAACAATGGCATCTGGACCGACATAAACTTTATGCAGAAGTCCATGCCAAAAAAGAAGTCTACGAAGTACAGCAGGATGCAGTAAATAAGTCTGCAGGACAGCAACAGCTACTGGAGCAGCTGGATGAATTCCAGTCGATCCGGGATCAGTTTGTGAGTCGTACCCGTCTAGCCCCTCAAAAAGAGCAGATTCAGCACCAGCACACCCAATTTACACTGGAATTTGAAACGCTCAAACAGAGCTTTGTAGCAGAAGAAGCCAAATTTACAGCCTTACAACAAAAGCAGCAACAGTTTCAGCAACGCTTGGCAGGCCTGAAACCGCATCTGGAAGCAGGTTTAAGACTGGATCATGCAATTGATACGGTATCAGAGCAGTACAAAAAACTGCATGCAGAACAAAGCCAGTTTCAAATCCTTCGTCTACAGCCTTTAGAAGAACAACTTCGACAGCAACAGCAGACTTTGAATCAGCTACAAGCTCGGCAAGAAAAGGTTGCACAACAATTGGCTGAATCTGGCTTTTTAAATGTGTTCGATCTGGAACCGCAAAGTACCTTGCAACGTATACAAGACTTTATGCGTCAGTATCAGCAACTGCAGCAACAGAATCCGGACAGCCTGAAGCAGCCTTTGCCTGAACTGGAAAAAACCGTTACAGCACTTTCAGAAAATCTGAACCAGTGGATACAACAGCATCATAGTCTGGAACGGCTGGAAGAGCAGCTCAAAACCATTCAGGAAGTGCGTCAGCAACGCCAAACCGAACAGCGTCAGCTCGACCTGCTGCAACAGCAGGTGCAACAAATCGTTCAACAATCACAAGAATTTGAACAACTGCAATCTGCTGTAAATAGCCAACAGCAACAACTAAAAATCCAGCAAGAGGCCGAACAGGCACTGTATCAGCAGATTCAGACTGAACAACAGGCATATGAACACCTGGAACAAATACTTGCCCAGCAACGTTTATTGCATGCGCAAAGTGTGCAGGATCTTCGTGCCCAGTTAAAACCGGATGAGCCATGCATGGTCTGTGGGAGTATGGCCCATCCTTTTGTCGATGCCGCCCATGAACGTCTGGAACAGAGCCTGAGCCAGTTACAGGAGCAACAGTTACGGCAGGCAAAACAGCAGCTCGATCAGCAACTGCAATCTCAGCAGCAGCAACGCATTGAAATATCCAAAGCACAAACAGTAATTGAGCAACAGCAACAGCGTTGCCAGGTCCTACAAAACCAGATTCAACAATCCTCTGCTGACTGTAAATCTCAACTACTCAAACTGGAAGTGGTTACCGAGCAGCACAATGATCTTCCTACATTCATCCAGTTACTGGCAAATCACACTCAAAGTCTGGTCCAGCAGCTAGAACTGTCACAACAGCAGGAACAACAGCTCCAGCAACCATTACAACAATGGCGTCAACAACAACAGCAATTGCACCAATTACAACTGGCTCTACAGCAACGTCAGCAACTCGACCAGCTGATACATCCAGTTTTAAGCGTACTGCCCGAGCAGTACCAGTCGCAGCCACCTATGCTCTGCTTACCTCAGTTGCAACGACAATTAGAGCAGCGCATGCAGCAGTTGGCAGTACAAAAGCAGCTGGAATCTGACCTGCATCAACAGCAGCAGATATTGGAAAAGAGCCAGTATCAACTACAATTGGAACAGCAAAATTTTGCTCAATTAAGCCAGTCTGTAGAGCAGTTAATTCAGCAAGGCAAAGACCTGCGTCAACAACTGGCTGAACTGACCAAAGAGCATGCAGGACAAGTCTACCGTATCGCTGCAGAATGGCGCGATGCACTAGATCTACAAGCCAAGACCTTAGAGCAGGCTTTAGAACAACAGCGTCAATGCACGGCGCAGGCCGAAAAACAGTGGCATCAAACCCACTTAAAACTGCAAGAATTTATCAGCCAACTTCAGCAGATCGATCGGCAATTGGCTCAATATCAGCAAGATATTCAGGCATGGCAAGCAACACATCCGCAAGTGACGGCAGCTCAAATTGAACAATGGCTCAGTATTGATCTGAGCACCCATCAACGCATTCGTCAGAATCTGGCCAACCAGAAACAGGCACTCGAAAATGCCAGGACAGCCTGGCAATTACTGGAAGAACAATATCAGGCCCATTTAAAACTACAGCCAGAACATGAATTTGAGGAAATTGAACAAAAGCTTGGCATGCTGCATCAGGAAAAAATAATGCAGCAGGAAGTGCTCAATGAAACTGATGCCAAACTGCGTATGAATGCCAATAATCAAAACACCTATGCCAAATATCAGCAGCAAATTGAGCAGATCAAAGCAGAAGAATACCGTTGGGGACGTATTTACGATCTGATCGGACATAAGGAAGGCACCAAATTCCAGAAAATTGCCCAGGAACATCATCTGGATATTCTGGTGGAATATGCAAATCAGCAGTTGCAACCGTTGGCACCCCGCTATCAGTTACACCGTATTCCGGAAAGCCTGAGTCTGGCGATTATTGATCTGGACATGAATAGTGAAGTCCGCCCTGTGCTGTCCCTATCGGGGGGTGAAACCTTCCTGGTTTCATTGGCTTTGGCTTTGGCGATTGCCAATATGGCCTCCGGCTCCATGAAACTGGAATCACTGTTTATTGATGAAGGTTTCGGGACGCTAGATCCAGCCTCCTTACATATGGTCATGAATGCGCTGGATCATTTGCAAAGCCAGGGCCGTAAAGTCGTTTTGATTTCACATATACAGGAAATGCATGAACGGATTCCGGTACAAATTCAGGTCAAGCCTGTCGGTGCAGGCGCCAGTACCATTCAGATTATAGGTTAACGATGAGTCACCCTGCCCCGAACACGCTCTCGCCCTATTTCAGCCTACAGCTTGAGAGCCTACGGGGGATCAGTGCCATTGTGGTGCTGTTCAGTCACTGCTTTCAGGCATTTATTGCGCCTTTCGATACCAGCATTTATTCATGGATACGCCTGCTTGGGCAGGCTGCAGTCATGATTTTCTTTGCCTTAAGTGGCTATCTGATTGGCTATTCGATTCAGCACAACATTCATCAGTATGGTCAGTTCAATCTGCACCGTTTTGCTCGACAGCGTTGCAGCAGAATTTTACCACCCTTTCTGTTTGCCATGGGGTTGACCCTGGTTCTATATCTACTCGCTCCACTATTGTTTGCCAGCCACACGCATGCTTTTCAACACAGTTTTAGCATGATGATCCGGACTGACTATAGTGTAGACATGATGGAATTTGTTGGTTCGCTGCTATTTTTAAATGGCTTTGTGACGCCAACGGTTTCAGCCAATGCTGCGCTCTGGAGCCTGAGCTATGAAGTGTGGTTTTATGTGCTGGCCGGATTCCTACCTTTTTTAAAAAATTCGGAAATAGCCAAAATCGGATTTTTTATGGTTCTGGCTATACTATCATTACTGAACATCCAGTTTTTTATTTATTTTCTGGTCTGGCTTAGTGCCTTTGCTTGTTCATTTCGATATATCCAGATACGTTTTTTAAACCGCTTACAATCGGTCAAATTAGCCCTATTCGGCTTAGCATTTCTAATCGCCTGTTTTGATGCTTACCAGTTTCAGGTGATTGATGAGGCCCAGCAATACCGTGCTGTGAATTTTGTCCCTTTTAATTTCTGTCTGGGTCTGGCATTTAGTTGCTGGCTGGTACAACTCCAACATCACCGCAGTCACTATCATCCGGTTTGGGTTCAGTCTGCAGACTTTTCCTATACCTTGTATGTCACCCATTTCCCCTTACTATTATTTATTTTGGGATGTATTCCGGCAACTTTGGCCTATGGTCTGGGCGGAGCAATTTTAGCCTTGCTTGCGAGCATGTGCAGCTTAATAGTTTTTGCCTGGCTGATGGCTAAATGGCTCGAACCAGCCAGAAAAAAAGCGTTATCCAATACCCTGCGATAACGCTTTGCTGCAAAAAACTGACATTAGTAGTTTATACATCTTTTTTAGGCCGTGCACCAAATAAGGCTGTGCCAACACGAACCATGGTAGAACCCGCAGTAATCGCTTCGGTCATATCCCCAGACATGCCCATACTTAAAGTATCCCAGTCTTCAGGATGAGCATGTTGTGTTTTTACTACATCAAATAAAGCTTTGGCATCAGCAAAAGCTTGAGGATTATTCGGTGCTGGAATCACCATCAAACCACGTAAACGTACATTCGGCAGTTGGCTGATTTGTGCCACCAGATCTGCAACTTCTGCCGGCTGACAACCATCTTTCGTATCCTGACCATCAATATTTACCTGAATACAGATATTCAGTGCGGACTGATTATCTCCACGCTGATTTGATAAACGCTCGGCAATAATAAGGCGATCCACTCCATGTACCCAGGCAAAATTTTCTGCCAGATGCTTGGTCTTGTTACGCTGCACATGTCCAATAAAATGCCACTCAATCTCCAAGTTTTTCAGTTCGGTGATTTTTTCCAGTGCTTCCTGTAAATAATTTTCACCAAAGGCCCGCTGGCCTGTCTGATACATCTCTGCCAGCACACTACTCGGCTGGGTTTTGGACACGGCCAATAGTTGTACCGAATCCGGTTCACGCCCGGCCTGAGTGCACGCGGCATGGATCTGAGCTAAGACCTGATTTCGTGACTGTTGCAGCATATTCATTGATGGGGTTCTCATTTCGTCCGGATTTTTTTCCCTTGCTCGTGAACTAAGTGTTGGTTAAGCTGTGGGAAAGCCTTATTATTCTAGCAAAATAAATAACATTTTAATGAACTCGGGGACCTTATGGATATTACAGAACTGTTAGCCTTTTCTGCTAAAAATGGTGCGTCGGATTTACACTTATCAGCAGGTTTACCACCAATGATCCGTGTAGACGGGGAAGTCCGTCGCATCAACCTGCCTGCACTGGAACATAAAGAAGTACACAAACTGGTGTACGACATTATGAACGACAAGCAACGCCGCGATTATGAGGAAAATCTGGAAACTGACTTTTCCTTTGAAGTTCCCGGCGTGGCCCGTTTCCGTGTCAACGCATTTAACCAGAACCGCGGTGCAGGTGCAGTCTTCCGTACCATTCCATCTAAAGTCTTGACCATTGAAGACCTTGGCATGGGCCAAATCTTTAAAGATCTTTGCGAATACCCACGTGGCCTGGTCCTCGTCACAGGACCCACCGGTTCAGGTAAATCGACCACGCTTGCAGCGATGCTAGACTATATCAATGACAACCGCTATGACCATATTTTAACAGTCGAAGATCCAATCGAATTTGTACACCAATCCAAAAAATGCCTGATCAACCAGCGTGAAGTGCATCGTGATACTCATGGATTTAATGAAGCATTACGTTCCGCATTACGTGAAGACCCAGATATTATTCTGGTCGGTGAGATGCGTGACCTTGAAACGATTCGTCTGGCATTAACTGCAGCAGAAACCGGTCACCTGGTGTTCGGGACCCTGCATACCACCTCAGCGGCAAAAACTATTGACCGTGTGATCGATGTATTCCCGGCCGAAGAAAAAGACATGGTTCGTGCCATGTTGTCTGAATCGCTGCAAGCGGTGATTTCCCAAACCCTGCTCAAGAAAAATGGTGGCGGTCGTGTGGCTGCACATGAAATCATGATTGGTATTCCGGCGATCCGTAACCTGATCCGTGAAAACAAAGTGGCTCAAATGTATTCTGCAATCCAGACCGGTGCCAATTATGGTATGACTACCATGGATCAAAGCCTGAAAACACTCGTGTCTAAAGGTATTATCAGCCCGCAAGTCGCCCGTACTGCAGCAAAACAGCCTGAATCATTCTTATAAAAAAATTCATTTTATTGGGGTTTTATCATGGACTTTAACGGCTTACTCAACTACATGGTAGAGAAAAAGGCCTCGGATCTGTTCATCACAGCCGATGTCGAACCCTCTATCAAAATTAACGGTCAAATTCTACCCATTGGTTCGGTGAAATTGCCGGGGCCGGCTGTGGGGCAACTGCTGAACTCGATCATGAGCGAAAAGCAGCGTAAGGAATTTGCCGAAACACGTGAATGTAACTTCGCGATCAGCAATCCGGACAAGTCCGCACGTTTCCGTGTCAGTGCTTTCCAGCAGCGTGATGAACCGGGGATGGTGCTGCGCCGGATTGAAACTGTTATTCCCACGATGGATGAACTCAAGTTACCGCCAATTCTGAAAGAACTGGCAATGACCAAACGTGGCATCATTATTTTTGTCGGGGCAACCGGTACCGGTAAATCAACCTCGCTGGCATCTTTGGTCGGTTATCGCAATGAAAATTCCAAAGGTCATATCATTACCATTGAAGATCCGATCGAGTTTGTGCATCAGCATAAAGGCTGTATTATTACTCAGCGCGAAGTCGGTATTGATACGGATTCATTTGAAATTGCTCTGAAAAATACCTTGCGTCAGGCACCAGACGTGATTCTGATTGGTGAGATTCGTTCCCGCGAGACCATGGACTATGCCATTGCCTTTGCTGAAACCGGCCATCTGGTATTTGCCACGCTACACGCCAACAATGCCAACCAGGCGATTGACCGGATTATTCACTTCTTTGAAGCAGACCGGCATAACCAGCTGTTTATGGATCTGTCTTTGAATATGAAAGCCATTGTGGCGCAGCAACTGATCCCAACCATCGATGGCAATGGCCGCCGTGCTGCGATTGAGATTCTGATTAACTCACCACTGATTGCCGACCTGATCCGTAAAGGTGATGTGCATGAGATCAAGGACCTGATGAAGCGTTCCCGTGAACTGGGCATGCAGACTTTCGATCAGGCGCTGTATGATCTGTATAAAGCAAAACAGATCAGCTATAAAGATGCGCTGAAACATGCGGACTCACCCAACGACCTGCGTCTGCAAATCAAGCTCTCAGAAGAAGGTGGCAGCCACTTATTACGTGCGCATTCCAATATTACTTTTGATGGTCAGAGCTAATGATCGTAAAGGCATAAAAAAACAGGCTTCTCATGAAGCCTGTTTTTTTGTTTGAACCAGCGCTCAAATTATTTTTTACGGAAAACTTCCTGACAGGCAGGCGCATCGCAGTAGCCATACAGATTCAGTGAGTGACCAGTTAATTCAAATCCAAATTTCTCAGCAACGTCATGCTGCTCTTTTTCAATCGTATCATTAATAAATTCAACAACTTTGCTGCAATTTAAACATACCAGGTGATCGTGGTGATCTTCCTGCATAATTTCAAAAACTGAATGATTATTTTCAAAATTATGGCGTTCGATGATGCCCGCCGCTTCAAACTGCGTTAACACACGATACACAGTTGCTAAACCTACATCTTCACCCTGATCGAGTAAAGTCTTGTAAATATCTTCCGCACTTAAATGATGTTGTCTTGAATTTTCTAGTAATTCTAATATTTTAATTCGTGGAAGGGTAACTTTCAGTCCAGCTTTTCGTAAATCTTGGTTTGAAATAGTCATGTAAAAAGGTCTCTCAACAAAATCAAAGTTGGAATATGCAACAAAGTTTAGATGCAGTATGATCTATCCTTGGATCAAATGCATCATAATTAATTTGGGATAGTTTAGCAAAATGCAAAAAATCATGCTGACGTTATTCGTCACTTCATTGCTCGTCGGCTGTTCGACATTAGGTGTTTATAAAGTAGATATTCCACAAGGAACTCCCTTAACCAAGGCACAAGCCGCTAAAATTCAGGTGGGAATGAGTCATCAACAGGTGCGTTTCTTACTGGGCAGTCCAACAGTAAGTGATCCCCTGAATCCTTTACGTTGGGACTACATCTATAACTATACCCCAGGGACCTATGCTAAAAAAGCCAAGATCCCGGCGGCCCAAGGCCAGCATTTGAAAATCTACTTTAACCAGTCTGGGATCGTGGAACGCATTGAAGGTCTGGAAACGATTCCTGAATCTCAACCCGGTTTACCAGGATCAAAAGAAGCAATTTTAAATGCTCCGCCACTATAACCGGTTCCTCATAAAAAAGCCCCTGAATCATCAGGGGCTTTTTTGATTAAGTTGATTGATTGAGCAGATCATGGAAGCACACTGTTCTTTCCAACAGCTTTTCACTCGGAAGACGGTTTCAGCTTTCTTAAAAGATTGCCTCTGGCATAACGTCCTACCGGATTTCTCTCGGCACGTTTACGCCTGATATCTTTGGGATTAATGGTCAGTGGCCGGTATATTTCTACCCGGTCCCCTGCTACCAGTGGTTGCTGATGATCCTGCAAACGCACGCCAAAAATGCCCAAAGATAACGGTTCAGGCAAGTCGACCTGCTCACGGATTCCACTTTGCTCAATCGCATCCAGTGCCGTCATGCCGGGCTGAAATGACACAGCCAGATGAAACTGCTGTTGCGGCGTCGCATATGCCACCCAGATCATCGCCTCATTCATCAGACGAACTGCCCTAGAACAGCGGCTATTGCCAGAATAATCCCAACTGGCAATACCACACGTACTGCAATACGCCAAAGGTTATAGAATGCTTCAGAGCTGAAATTCATTGATTTACGCAAATGACTGATCTTCATGATCCAGCCGGCAAACAGTGCATAAATCAGACAAATCACCAGCCCCCACACGAGCAAGACCACATTGAAAATTGGGCTTAGATTTGGAATAGCCCAGATCAGCGTGACTACAGCGATAATTGCCCATTGCACTACAGGATGAAGCTGACGTTGCTGTAGCTGTTCACGTGCCATTTGCAGCATTAATGCGGCAGCCGCCACTATGGCGGTGACCAGAGTAAATGCAGGAATTTGCGCTTGTACTGCGAAGAAGGTAAATGCAATAACAGCAACTAACTGCGCAACCCAGATCGGCAATACCGTTTTGCTGGCGATATCCTGTTGTCGCACAGTGTTCAGGCTAGACTGCCAATACAAGCCCATGCCCAGACCACTTGCAACCAGTGCCAATACCGTCGCATTTCCCCATTCAGAAAACTCGACTGGCGTAACTTGCCATGCAGGTAGTGCAGTTCCCATTACATTTGCCAAGATCAAAGATGCCAGCACCCCAATCGCAGTGATTGCTAACAGGATTTGACGCGGTAGCAATGAAAGAGCCAGCGCCACGATTGCCAATCCGATCAACAAGAGATTTGGTGCAAGATCAAGGGCCGCTACTGCCAGAACATTACTGGCATTATTCAGCATTGCACCTGCCAAAAACGGAATAAAAATCACACTTAACCAGCCGACAATACGCCATTTCTGTGACGCATCAGCTTCACGGGTCAGCGACGACAGCGCCTGTAATGGCGTCGTTTTGGAGCGCTTGGCCAAAGCAATTTCCAAGTAGCAGACTGGAAGTGCCAGAATCAGCATGGTGGCTAACCAGAGCATCCAGAAATCCAGCTGACGTTCAATCTGTATACCGGTTATCGGTGCGAGTGTCGCGATGATAATAAACGATAGACAGAAAGCCATCAGCGGCGATAACCATTTTGACATAGCATTGTCCTGCATGATGCATTCCTATAAAAATCTAGCGCTATTTTGCCTTGTGAAGCAGTGAAAATCAAAAACAAAAAGCAAACCACCATGAGGATGATTTGCTGCGCCAAATTTATAATTAAATTTTAATTCTTTTTATTTGCTGAAATCTTTTATTATGAGAAAAACCGGGCGAACCAGTTTTTACCTTTTTTCTGTTCTTTTTCTTTAATGATACCCATCATATTTTCTTTGACTGCACCCACATAATCGGCATCATCATGCTGAATATGGTTAATCAGCCATTTCGATAATACTTCATGCAGTTCATTTTCAATTGACTGTCCCAGTTCAAAACGGTCACGATAAGATTCGATTTTCTTAATAAACAGGTCATGCACACGTTTATGCGGCACCCGGTATTTATACCCGGCTTCTTCCTGAAGAGATTCTTCAAAGGTAAAATGTGACTGGGTATAATCAATAATATTGTCAAGAATCTGTTTAATACGGGCACGTTCGGTATTGGCATCGATTCCATCAATTTCGTTGATATAATCGAGAATTCGTTTGTGCTGATCGTCAATCACATCGATACCAGTATTATAATCTGGGACCCATTTCATTTTCATACGACCACCTAGAAATATTAAGGACTTATAACGTGAAAATGAGCATATAGCTTATTGATTCAAATAAAAATGAAGCAAATTAGTCGGCTTTCAGCCTAAAGCCTGTATTTTCATTTTAAGTTTCTGTTATATATAGTTAAAAATAATTTATCTTGAGTAAAAGGCTAAGATATTATTTAACCAGAAATGAGTGTTAAACTATTATTTATTCTTAAATTTTTCTCTATTTTTTAATATAAAAACGGAGTTTAAACTCCGTCTTGATGCAATTTTTAATATTGGTCAGCGCGCGTGATGCGTTTTAGGGAAGGATCTAGCCGTTCACGTTCCAAACGTTCGACATGCGTCACTTGAGAACGCACTTTCATCCCATGTTGAAACAGGATCATTTCACCGGGCTGAAAAGCTGTCCATTCTTCATTCTGGGTCAAAGGTTCAGTAGTAATGACTGCCACACGGTCTTCACGTGTGGTGACCTGACTAAAGTCTACTTCGACATCAATATCGATGAGCTGCGCCGGTCTAAACGGGTATTCACGTACCAGCCAGTGGAGTTTGGTAATCGCATAGCTAAATAGCGCCTGACCATTCGACAGGCAGAAATTAAAGGTACCATGTTCCGCGATTCCAGGTGAAATTTCGGCCAGCAGATCAAAAACCTGATCCAGTTTTGGTTCATGATAGCCAAAACGTTTCACTAACTGGTCCAGCAGATAGCAAAAAGCCCGCTCGCTATCCGTATTCCCTACTGGAGTGAAACGTCCACTTAGTGCCGGGAAATAATCATGCAAATCACCATTATGAGCAAAAATCCATTGCCGGCCCCAAAGTTCGCGGCTAAAGGGATGGGAATTTTCCAGATTGATTTTACCTTGCGTGGCTTTGCGGATATGCGCAATCACATTGCGGGATTTGATCGGATAATTACGTACCAGTTCAGCAATCGGAGATTCAACTGCAGACTGATTATCAACAAATAGACGGCAGGCTTTATCTTCAAAGAAAGCTATCCCAAAACCATCTGCATGATCAGAGGTAATGCCTGCCCGCTGGGAAAACCCGCGAAAAGAAAAAGTAATATCTGTTGGCGTAGCACAATTCATTCCGAGCAGTTGGCACATGGTCTGATTTCAGCTCTTTATTTCACTTAAAAGCTTATTGTGCATGACTGTCCCTGCCATTTCAAATAGCTGGCTATAAGAAATCCAAATAAAAAAGAGCCTGCATAGAGACTCTTTTTCACAAAAAATCGATTATGAACGATGCGGGTTTACACGGTTGGTAATAAGGGTACCAACACCATGATCAGTGAAAATTTCCAGCAAACTTGCATGCGGTACACGGCCATCGACAATATGTGCGCTCACCACCCCACCTTTTACAGCATCTAGGGCACAACCCACTTTCGGAATCATGCCGCCATAAATCACGCCGGTTTCAATCAGACGATCAACTTCCTGAGTGGTCAAACCAGTCAGCAGGTTTTTATTTTCATCCAGAACACCCGTGATATTGGTCAGCAGAATCAGTTTTTCTGCACCCAAAGCTTCAGCGACTTTACCAGCGACCAGATCGGCATTGATATTATAAGTATTGCCTGCTTCGTCCACACCCAGCGGAGCAATGACAGGAATAAAATCACTACTGGTGAACATTTCCAGAACATCGGTCTTTACACCAACAACTTCACCGACCAGACCCAGATCAATTTGCTGAACCGAACCATCTTCAGCCACTTTTTCCATCAGCAGTTTTTGTGCACGAATCAGGTTACCGTCTTTACCGGTGAGACCAATGGCACGGCCACCATGCTGGTTGATCAGATTCACAATGGATTTGTTGACGCTACCACCGAGTACCATCTCGACTACTTCCATGGTCGCAGGATCAGTCACACGCATGCCGTCGATACGGTCTGATTCGCGACCCAGCTGTTTCAGCATGGAATCGACTTGCGGACCACCACCATGCACCACGATCGGATTAATACCGACTGTTTTCAATAATACGATATCACGTGCAAATGAACTTTCCAGCTCAGGATCGGTCATTGCGTTACCGCCGTATTTTACCACCAGGGTTTTACCCGCAAAGCGTTGAATATACGGCAAAGCTTCTGTCAAAATCTGTGCTTTGTCGATGCCTGTTTGTTGATTTGGCATTCGCCTCTCCTTATTGAGCATCTAAAATGTCTTGAGCGATCTCTGGATAACGGTCACGCAACATGGCTACAAACAGATGACGAATCTCATTCAGAGCTTGGGCATTATTGGCATCAAAGCGCACCGTGAAATACTCACCTGTATTGGATGCTCGAATGATGCCAAAACCATCCTCAAAATCAAGACGTATGCCATCAATTTTACTGATTTGCGCATTAATTCTTTCAGATTGCTGCTCAACGAAGTTTAAAAGTTCAACAGGAGGCACGTGATGTGTGGAAATATAAAGATCTTCAGTACCATGACGTTTTGGATAAACTGCCAAGGCCTGTGCCAGAGTTTGTCCCGTTTGGTCTAGATACTCCATGACTCTGAGCGCTGCATAGAGTCCATCATCATAGCCCCAGCCACGACCATCATTAAATACATAATGCCCGGCATATTCACCACCAAAAATCGCCTGCTGCTGAGATTGCGCCAGATAAGTCCGCAAGAAGGAACTACCTGTACGGATCATCACCGCTTCGCCACCCAGACGTTGCACCGTATCTCGAACCAGAGTCGAACATTTCACATCATAAACAAATTGGCGTGGCACCGAATCATTCAGGCAGATTTCGGCAAACAGGCATAACAACTGATCAGCTGTAATAATCTGACCCTGCTCATCGATTAGAACCAGGCGATCGCCATCACCATCTAGGGCAATACCGAGGTCAGCCTGCTGTTGCATGACAGTTTGGCGTAAGGTTTCAAGATGTTTGTCTTGTGAAGGATCCGGCGCATGATCCGGAAAATGTCCATTAGCTTCACAACGTAAAGCAATTACTTCACAGCCCATTTTTCCGAGTACCAGATTGGCGCAACGCCCAGCTGAGCCATGCAAGCCATCCAGTACCACTTTAAACGGTTGCTTTAATTGAATATCTTCTAATATTCCCTGCTGATACTGGAGACAAAACTCTGAAATAATCAGATGTGGCTGTTCCGGCAATGTCAACAACTGCTGACTACAGTGAGGTTCTGCCAGCTGCGCCACCTGCTGAATCAGATCAGGACATGGCGGCTCACCACAGATGATCCATTTAATTCCATTATCTTCTTTAGGATTATGACTGGCAGTGACCATAATGCCATTGCCATCGAACTGGCGTGCAGTGAAATAAAGCATCGGGCTGGAGCAACAGCCGATAATAGTAGCTTCAAGTGAATAATCTTTAAAAATACGCGCGATAATGTCTGCAAAAGCTGGACTGCTGAGCCGCGCATCATAACCAATGGCGACACGCACCTGTCCCGCAGCCCGATATTGCTGTGCCAAACCGTGGGCAATTGCATCAATAATTCCCGCCCCCAACACACTGGCTTTACCGCGTATGTCATAAGCACGAAAAATATGTAAAGGGAGAGGATGTTTCAGGGATCCCATAAACTATTCTTTTCACAATTGGTTAGTATCAGGAGATATAAAATGATGGTTTCATCATAATGACTTTAAACACTTGTTTTTGTTTTAAGACTAGCCATTTTTAAACGATTTCAATGTAACAATCAATTATAAAAATATAATCAACAACTTTAGAAGTATAGGATTCTTGTAATTAAATAGCGATTACTTACTTATATTTATTTTAAATATCGCCTTATTCAAACGCTAATTTATATAAATTTAAATAAATCTATCTGACCATAAAATAGACTTGTATGTTTAAATGCATATTAATCAGTCCATTCTTTAATATTTTCTCATCAACCTAAAAATGACTTACATCATATTTAAAGAATGTAAGTCATTTAAGTCACTATTAAAACTTAGTTTTTACCAGTATGACCAAAACCGCCAGCACCACGTTCGGTTGCTTCAAATTCATTCACCAGATCAAATTCAGCTTGTACTACCGGCACCAAGACATACTGCGCCAAACGTTCACCCGGCTCTAAGCTAAAGGCAGTTTGGCTACGGTTCCAGACCGACACCATCAACTCACCCTGATAATCAGAATCAATTAAACCCACCAGGTTACCCAGCACGATCCCGTGTTTATGGCCCAAACCCGAACGAGGCAAAATCAAGCCAGCAAATGCAGGATCTTCAATATAGATGGCTAGACCAGTTTTTACCAAAAGCGTTTGGCCCGGTTCAATGATCGTAGTTTCTGCAACACACGCACGTAAATCCAGCCCTGCTGAACCCGTCGTAGCATAAGTGGGTAATGGCCATTCCTGACCGAGACGCGAGTCAAGGACTTTCACCTGAACTTTCATGTATTCATTCCCGTTGTTTCATTTAAAATAAGTGACAGCGCTGCACCTTATCGTTTGATGAGGTTGCGCAAATTATCCAGATAATGCTGTGCTTGTAATTTTGGATCGATGTTGCCAGCCAGCTTTTTCTTGCGACCTAACCATTCCAGCTCATCTTCCGGCAATTCATCCAGGAAACGGCTTGGGGTCATCTGCTTCATCTGCCCGCCTGCCTTGCGCTGTTCTGCCAGAGTAATGGTCAGTCCCTGACGTGCACGGGTAATCCCCACATACATCAGACGGCGTTCCTCTTCGACCGTTTCAGCAGCAATCGAGTTTTTATGTGGCAGAATTTCTTCTTCCAGCCCGATTAAATAGACATAAGGAAATTCCAGACCTTTAGACGCATGCAAGGTCAGTAAGTTGACTTTATCGGTGTCCTCTTCTTCCTGTTGCTGCTCGAGCATATCCAGCAGCACCATTTTACGAATCACACTTTCAATATTTTTTTCATCAACATCTTCAGCGCGGTTAATCAGGCTCTGAATGCTACTGTAGAGCACCTCGATATTGTCAAGCTTGGTTTTTTCCTGTGCCGGCGTAGCTGCAGTTTCCTTGATGTAATCGATATAACCGGCTTCAATCATCATCTGGCGGATGATCGGTACCGGTTCATCATCATCCAGTAAATTGCGGGTAAAGCCCTCAATAAAATCGGCAAATTCTGCCAATTGGGTCGTGGCCTTTTTCGGAATCGCCATGGTCAGACGCTGATCCGCTGCTGCAGCCAGCAAGGACAAGTTGTTTTCTTGAGCAAATAAGCCAAGTTTTTCCAGCGTTACCGGACCAATTGCCCGTTTTGGCGTATTGATAATTCGCAGGAATGCGCTGTCGTCTTCAGGGTTAATGATCAGGCGCAAATAACTCATCATGTCCTTGATTTCGGCACGTGCGAAGAAGGACTGTCCGCCAGATAATTTATACGGAATCTGCATCTGACGTAGATGGGTTTCCAAAATACGCGCCTGGAAATTGCCGCGGTACAACACCGCATAATCTTTCCAGCTTTTACCGTTCATTAATTTATGCGTGATCAGGTCTTTGACCACGCGTTCTGCTTCGTCATCATCATTGCGGCAGGTAATCACACGGATCACTTCACCATGGCCTTTGTCCGACCAGAGCTTTTTATCAAAAATATGCGGATTATTGCCAATGACTGTGTTGGCTGCTTTGAGAATACGACTGGTTGAACGATAGTTCTGTTCCAGCTTGATGACTTTCAGATTCGGGAAATCCTGCTGTAACAGCGCCATGTTTTCCGGTTTGGCACCACGCCAGGCATAAATCGACTGGTCATCATCGCCTACGGCGGTGAACTGTCCCATCACGCCAACCAGTAATTTCACCAGAATATACTGTGCTGTGTTGGTATCCTGATATTCATCCACCAGCAGATAACGCACGCGGTTTTGCCATTTGTCACGGACTTCGGCATTTTCCTGCAGTAAGCGCGTTGGCATCACAATCAGGTCATCAAAATCTACTGCATTATAAGCACGCAAATTACGCTCATAGAGCTGATATAGATGCGCAAACTGGACATCTTCGGCAGTTTCACAGGTGGTGTGCGCCTGCTCGGGTGGAATGAGATCATTTTTCCAGTCCGAGATCATTTTCATGGCTTTGGCAATCAGTTCTTTGCTTTCTGCACCGGATAAATTATCACGCTGCATCAAATCCATCAGAATGCGTTTACAGTCGTCAGCATCCAGAATCGAGAAATTATTTTTAAGTGGGGTATGTTTCAACTCCAGGCGCAGCATATTTAGGCCAAAGGTATGAAAGGTCGAAACTGAAACGCCTTTACTTTCTTCACGCGTCAACAATTTGCTAACACGCTCTTTCATCTCACGTGCTGCCTTGTTGGTAAAGGTCATCGCAGTAATACGATGTGCGGGAATCCCACAATGCTTGACTAAATACGCGATTTTTCGCGTGATCACTGAAGTCTTGCCTGAACCCGCTCCTGCAAGTACTAACAAGGGTCCTTGAGTGTATTTCATGGCTTCAAGTTGCTTGTCATTTAACTGACTGGCGAGTGACATACGGCTTCCTCTTCTAGATTCGGCTCCGATTATAGTCATCTCTGTAGCACTTTGCCTAATGCAAATTACGTTTTTAATGGTCAAGGTTCTGGCACAAAAAAACCACCCGAAGGTGGTTTTGTAATTCGCCGTTCAATCCATAAAGAATTATTGGATTGCGTAAATGCTTAGCTCAACACGACGGTTTTGCTCACGGCCTTGTGGAGTCGCATTAGATGCGATTGGATCCGCTGAACCAAGTCCTTGCGCATTAATGCGTGTAGGTGAAATACCCTGAGCGATCAAGTAGTTTGCAACAGCTTGTGCGCGTGCCTGAGACAACGGGATATTGATTGAGTCATTACCAGTGCTGTCGGTATAGCCAGTTACCAGGATACCGCTCTTGGTATCTTCAGTCAGCGTTTGCGCAACCTTGTTTAAAGTTGAGTAGAAATTCGGTTTGATATTCGATTTATTGGTATCAAACGTAATGTTACCTGGCATGATCAAGCCAACAGAGCCGTCTGGATTACGGTTAACTTCTACACCAGTACCCGCCATTTGCTGACGTAATTTTTTCTCTTTGTTATCTAGATAAACACCCGTTGCACCACCCAAGACTGCACCAATAGCAGCAGCACGGTTGTTTTGACGGCTAGTATTCGCATTGCCTTTAGAAATACCGTATCCTGCTGCAGCACCAATCAAGGTACCTAAAGCAGTTTTGTCATACTCAACACCACCCAAGTTATTCCCTGTTGATTGACAACCTGTAAGCGCTACTGCCCCTGCTACAGCTGCTGAAATTACTAGTGCACGCATTGCATGCCTCCTTTTGTATGCTTTGTTGTATAAGCGAGATAATGGATGAAATAGAATGGGATCACCATTGAATTTTTGTTAATAATAAATCGTTTAGTAATATTTTGTAATGTTTATATGTAACTATTTCAAGGTACTTCATCACAATATCTTCATAGTTTCCTATTCAGACTTTTTTATTTGCTCAACTGTCTCTATATTACTCAAAATATGAAAAAATTTAAGCGATTAATCTCGGGGGACTGATCTGATATGTCATCGAATAGCAACAAGCAACCGACGTTGAAAAAACTGGCACGTGGCCTGACGGTCACTTCAGTCATGACCGGCAGTACTTTTTTTCATGGTCCCCCGGTGCTGGCTTTAGGCTTAACTAAACTTTTTAAAAAATCCGCAAAAGTAGATGAAACCAATATCAAAATTACTAATAGCTGGTTAGGGGTCAACAACTGGCTGATTGAACATGTGCTGAAAAATACGCAATGGCAAATCAGCGTAGATGAATCACTGGATTTGAATATGCAGGGCCGCTATTTGATGACCTGCAATCATCAAAGCTGGGTGGATACGACCGTTAATCAATACTTCGGCGTATCCCGTATGCCCCTGACGCGTTTCTTTACCAAATGGGAACTTATTTTTATTCCTTTTGTTGGTCAGGCCTTTAAAATTTTGGGCTTCCCGATGATGAAACGACATAGCAAGGAACAGATTGCCAAAAATCCTGCGCTGAAATCCCGGGATATGGAAGAGGCACGTAAATCTTGTGAACAGCTGATCAGTCAGCCGTTTACCTTGTTAAATTATCTGGAAGGCACCCGCTTTACCCAGGAAAAGCATGATCAGCAGCAATCTCCTTATACCTATTTACTGAAGCCTAAGGCCGGTGGTCTGGCATTGGCACTCAGTATTCTTGGCGATAAAATTGATGCGCTGGTCGATATGACCATTGTTTATCCTGACGGCATTCCAGGTTATGGTGAATTCTGGTTAGGTGAAGTGCCACGTATTGCGGTAAATTTAAGAAAAATTGATATTCCTGACTGGGTGCTCGGTGGCAATTATGAAGATGATGCTGAATACCGCGCACGTTTCCAGAAATGGATAGATCAGATCTGGACTGAAAAAGATCAGCTCATCGCACAAATGCAGCAGAACTTTGCCCAAGCCCCGATCGGATCTGTAACCGAGTAATTATGAACAACGACAACCCAGACATTACCTCCAGCTCATTTAAATTTGTTCGTAAAGGAACCTGGGGCTGGAAAATTGCACTGATTTACGACATTTTCATGATGGTTTTAATTATCATCAACCTGTTCTGTCTCAGTGCCAATGCCATTTTAATGAGCGATTTTGGTCACTGGTTGTTTGACTTCATTCGTTTACCTGAAATATTGCAGTTTTATAAAACTGAATTACGCCCTTGGGTCATCATTACCGAGGGCTGGTTTACCACTTTTTTGATCTGTGAATTACTGGCACGCTGGGTCATTGCGATTGTCCTGCGTCATCACCGACGCTGGTGGTTCTTCCCTTTTGTGCACTGGTATGAAATTTTAGCCATTCTCCCGCAGTTGCGTTTTCTGCGTCTGCTGCGTGCAGTGGCGATTGGCTATAACCTGCATAGCCATGGTTATAAAGTGATTCCCGCTCGCTGGTACCGCCAGGGCAATTTTTATTACAACATGCTGATGGAAGAGCTTTCCAGCCGGGTGGTCCTGACCGTACTGGACGGTATCAAGCGTGAACTGACCACAAGCACATCACATAAACAGTTAATTGATGATTTGGTGGAACATCACCGTAAATTACTGGCCATTGCCTTGGCAGATATCTTGCAGGAGTCTTTAGGCAAGGAACTACAGTCACAACGTTCCATGATCGCTAAAAATGTTGGACAAGTAGTGAATCAGGCGATTGAAGAAACTCCAGAACTTACTCAGCTGCTGCGTCTGATTCCAATTGTGGGCAGCCGGATTGAACAGCAAATTCAAAGTATTGGTCAACGCCTGGGCGAAAATATTACTCAGGGCCTGATTGAGCCGTTTACCCATACAGGTACAAAAGAAAATCCGACTTTTACCCTAATTTCAGATAAAATCAGCCAGATACAGATTGAACATAATCCACATATTGATAAATTGGTTGAATCGGCTGTTTTTGAAACACTTGAAGCAATCCGAAAACAGGTAAAAGTCAAACAGTGGCAGCAGATTCTAGAAGAACATGAGCAAAATCAGAGCTCAATAGATAAGTAAATTTTAAAGTACAGAATCGGATCAATCCGTCCGGTTCTGTTCGCATAAAAAAATAACTGAGATCGCTAGAGAATTACTGCAATTTGTTCTAGGATTTGCACTATTTACAACATTGCTTCGACACAAAACCAGCACGTCAGAAGTATTTAAGGAAGAATTATGGCTGATATACGGATAAAAGGCAGAATGGTCAATGCGATACGCATTAGCCTAGATACCAATGATCATGATGCAATCCGCCAGCAACTTAGCCCAAAATTACAAGCAGCATTTCCACCCGGCACTTTGGCAGTCATTGAAAGTTCAGTTGAACAGGAACTCATTGCATTAATCCAGCTGTTAATCAGTCTGGATGTACAGCCTATGGCCGTAACTGAAGGCTTACTTGGCGATCAGGCGCGTGCCATTCAGTTCCCGGTACTGCCACCTGACCGCCAGCTAGAAGAAATTAAAGCCACCAAAGAGCAGGTCGTGGAAGTTAAGCCAGAACCTGCTGCAGAGGATAATGAGCAAACATCTGCGCCTCCAATCGTTGCCCACATCACCTCATACCATGATGAAATTCTGCGTACCGGTCAATGTATTGTGCAACATAATGGCGACATTATTCTCAATGCCGGTCTTAACAGCGGTTCAGAAATCATTGCATCGGGTAACATCCATGTCTATGGCAGTGCCCGCGGTCGCCTGATTGCGGGTGCTGGCGGTAATACTGCAGCACGCATTTTCTGCCATAACCTCGAAGCAGAACTAATCTCGATTGCAGGAACCTATTGTGTGGCGGATGACATTCCACCTCATGTGGTTAAAAAATCAGTGCATATTTACTTGAATGATCAACTAGAGCTTGTATTTGAAGCTCTACAATTTTAATGTATAAATAAACACCAAAAACCCCATTTTAAACAGGGGATTTGAACCATAACAGGAGTGGATTCGGTGGCGAAAATTGTTGTCGTAACGTCAGGCAAAGGTGGTGTAGGTAAAACTACAACAAGTGCATCTTTTGCAACAGGTTTAGCCCTACGTGGTCACAAAACTGTTGTTATTGATTTTGATGTAGGTTTACGTAACCTTGATTTGATTATGGGCTGTGAACGCCGTGTAGTTTATGATTTTGTGAATGTTTTAAATAACGAAGCACGATTACAACAAGCACTGATTCGCGATAAAGATATTGAGAATTTATATATTTTACCTGCTTCCCAAACACGTGATAAAGATGCCTTAACCGATGAGGGTGTAGCACGTGTAATGGATGAGCTTTCGCAGGAATTTGACTATATTATTTGTGATTCACCTGCCGGTATTGAGCGTGGTGCTATTTTGGCCATGTACCATGCTGACGAAGCGATCATTGTGACCAACCCTGAAATTTCTTCAGTCCGTGACTCTGACCGTATCATTGGCATGCTCGATAGCAAAACAAAAAAAGTAGAACAAAATGAAGGTCGCATTCGTAAGCACCTGTGTATTACCCGTTTCAATCCGGAACGTGCCGATAAACAGGAAATGCTGACCATTGATGATATTTCTAAGGATATTTTACGTGTACCAACCTTAGGCGTTATTCCTGAGTGTCCAAGCGTTTTACAGGCATCGAATGAAGGTAAGCCAGTGATTAATTTCACTGAAGCTGCAGCTGGTCAGGCCTATGATGACCTGGTTGCGCGCTTCCTTGGAGAAGAGCGTCCTTACCGTCATATCGAGGTGAAACCTAAGGGCTGGTTAGCACGACTATTTGGAGCGTAGACATGGCAGGATTCTGGAGTAAACTTTTTAGTGGCGAGGATAAACCATCAAGTGCACGGACTGCTAAAGACCGTTTGAAGGTCATCGTTGCATCCGAACAAGGCTTGGGTCGTCGTTTGAGCCAGGACAAAATTGACCAGATGAAGACTGAAATCATGCAGGTGGTCAATCGTTATGTCCGCGGTGTGGATGAGCAGCATATTCAAATGTCGGTACGTTCGGAAGCCAATATTGAAATGCTTGAAATGAATATCAATTTACCTGAAGAACGATAATCTGATTTTTGATTGGTCAAGCAAATTGATTCAAGGCAAAATATGAGGCCGGATCAGTAAAGCTCTGCTTTACCCGGCCGCAAGGCGAGAAGCTTTGCTTCGAGTGGGCTAGTAGTAACACACTGCACTAAGCCTCAAAACGAGAAGCTTTACTTCGAGTAGGCTGGTCATAAAGCTCTGCTTTACCCAGTCGCAAGACGAGTAACGAGACTTCGCCTAGACAACGTCGTTTTAAAGACATTGTCACTTGCGTACTCATATTTTGCCTTTTTTCATGCCGAAAAAACTACATTAGATCAAGGAAATTGCGATGGCATTATCTCAACCAGCAACTTTTAACGAAGAATGGTCAGATGAGCGTGTATTTGCCTACCTGAACCAGCTTCCTCCTGCAGGTGTTAATGCGGATTTTCATGTGCTGTATCATGCTTTCAAACATATGCGTCCATTCGATTATGAACGCCTGTTGACGAAATTTGTTGCTGATGGCCGCAATGTCAATGCAACCAATCCGGAAGGCCAACGCATTCATGACGTGATTGCCACCTACCCACGTCAAAGTGCCGAGTTTCTGGATGTCTTGGCAAAGTTTGCCTGAGTCAAAAATACATAAAAAAGCCTGCTTTCAAAGCAGGCTTTTTTATTGAAGCTAGACTACTAAACCAGAATCTCGCGTTTGCCATTAGCACCCATACCACTGACAATGCCGTTTTCTTCCATCTGGTCGATGATCCGTGCAGCACGGTTATAGCCCAGACTGAATTTACGTTGCAAGGATGAAGTAGAAGCCTTACGGGTTTCCAAAACAAAAGCAACACACTGGTCATACAGCGCATCGCGGTCTGATCCACCGTCGCCACCGTCTTCAAAACCACGGCTCGATGGCTCTTCATCAAATGGCGTCAGGATCTCGTCGACATAATTTGGTGAACCACGTTCACGCCATGCATCACAGATCCGGTTGACTTCGTCATCGGCAATAAAAGCGCCATGCACACGCTCAGGTTCGATTTTACCCGGACCCAAGAACAGCATGTCACCGTGACCGAGCAAGTCTTCTGCACCACCCGCATCCAGAATAGTACGCGAGTCGATCTTGGAGTTAACCCGCAATGCGACACGTGTTGGAATATTGGCTTTGATCAAACCGGTGATTACATCTACTGAGGGACGCTGGGTCGCAAGCAGCAAATGAATACCGGCCGCACGTGATTTTTGTGCCAGACGGGTAATCATTTCTTCGGCTTTTTTACCCACCTGCATGATCATATCCGCGAACTCATCCGCGACAATCACAATGGAAGGCAACGGCGTCAAACGCGGCGCACGCTCACCCACAACAGAATCGCTGGCTTTCCAGGTTGGATCGATCAGGTCTTCACCATTGGCAATCGCCTCTTCCACCTTGCGGTTATAGTCGCTCAGTTTACGGATTTTCAGGAAAGACATCAGTTTATAACGACGTTCCATCTCATTGACACACCAGTTCAATGCGCTGACTGCATCTTTCATATCAGTGACTACAGGCGTCAACAAATGTGGAATATCATTATAGTTTGCCAGTTCCAGCTGCTTCGGATCGATCAGAATGAGACGCAATTCATCTGGGGTATATTTCAGCAACATCGATAGAATCATCGAGTTGACCGCCACCGATTTACCGGAACCTGTGGTCCCTGCCACCAGCATATGCGGCGCTTTACCTAGATCAGCAATTACCGGATTACCGGAAATATCCTTACCCATTGCCATAGAGAGAATACTATTCGGATCAGTAAAGGCGGGGATGGTCAAAAGTTCGATTAAACGGACCATTTCACGGGTGCTGTTTGGTACTTCAATTCCGATATACGGCTTGCCTGGAATGACTTCAACCACACGCACCGATGCCATCGACATCGAACGTGCCAGATCACGCGAAATATTCGTCACTTTAGAAGCTTTTACCCCTGGCGCCAGATCCAGTTCAAAACGTGTCACGACTGGGCCTGGCTGTGCTTCTACCACCTTGGCTTTGACGTTGAATTCTTGCAACTTGATTTCAAGCAGCTCAGATAAACGTGCCAGCTGCTCTTCGGTAAAATTCACTTTTTTATTGGGATCGACTTCATCCAGTAAATCCAGACCTGGAAGCGGTGATAAATCTTTACGGCGCTCTGCCACCTGCATGGCACGTGACATCGGACGTCCTGATGCATCAGTTAAAGGCGCATCAAAATCAAACTCGTCTTCATCCTGTGGCTTGCCAGCAGTTTCATGCCAGGCTTCAATAAAATCTTCTTTGGATAATGCTTCCCGGACTGCAGCATTGCTGGCCGAAGTGGCAGATGTAGCCTGCTCTATACCCTGATGCTGAATCGGGGCCTGTACAAAAGCAGAAGATTGCGCATAACTCGATGCACGTACCGGTTGCCTTGGTTCATCTTCCTCAATCAGCAAATCACCCAGGTCATCCAGATCGGCCTGTAATGCGCTATTTTTCACCCCATGTGCCGTTGCCATAGCAGCCATAGCCGGAGCAACATTTACCATATCCTCTACAATTCTTGAGGTCTTTTCAGCCGTTACCGGATTGAATGGGCTATGCACATCCGTCGCTGTCTTGCCCTGTGGAACCGCAGCCAGAAGCTCGTCAAAGATTTCATCATCATCCCAGTCCAGGCCTGTATGTGGCGCAGATGTGGTTCTGGTTTGAGAAGGAGCCTGCGCTGAAACAGCTTGTTCTGCAGCTAAAGGCGATACAGAAGAGTTAAGCTGTTCCTCTTCGGCTGCTTTGAGTAAGGCATCAATATCCTGTTTATGGCGCTGATCCTCAGTAGAATGTAAGGCACGCCATATCTGCCCTGTTGCTACCACACGATCAGACTGTGGTGGCTCTTGCTGTGCTTTTTTAAATGTTTCGACTGGCTCCTCAGCAACCTGCTGCACATTTTCAGGAATATCGTCATCGAATCGGGGTTGCTGGGATTCTTTATCGGCAAAATCATCAAATAGACGTTCAGCCACCTGATCACGCACTACCGGATCTATTTCTACCAGTTGATGCTCAGGCGCAGGCGTGACTGCAACCGCTACTTTTTTCGTAGTATTGACTGGCTCTTTTTTCGCAACAGGTGCAGTACGGTCAAAATCAGACATGCCTTCAGGCACATTACGGTAGAACAGGTCTTGTAAATAAGCAGGCGTTGCTTTGAGGCTGCTCCAGGTCTTGTTCCACTTCACCCCAAACGCCAAGGTAAATAATACCACCCAAAGCACCAGTAGGAAGAATGCTGCACCATATACAGTCAGCAGTTGTTCCAGACTCTGACCTAATTCATAGCCAATAATACCGCCGGAAGAATTATCCAGCGTATCTGCAGGCACTTGCCAAAATAAAAACAGCAATGCTGAGGTGGTCAGTAACAGGAAGAATTGGGCAGCATAGCGAAATGGCCGGTTCAGGAAGCTGCGCGGCCACCAGACCTGAATTGCTTCCATAAACAGATAGACAGGAATCAGCAGACTTGCCCAACCGAGAAAGCCAAACAAAAGGTCTGCAATCCAGGCACCCGCAACCCCACTCGCATTCGAAACGGTTTGTGTATCACTGGAAATGTGCATCCATCCCGGATCAAATGGCGTATAGGTCACTGTTGCAAGAAACAGATAAATCCCAAATGAGACTAAAAATAATGTCATTATTAAGCGCTGTGCATAGGCACTCGACACCGCTGTCATATACTGTCCTGTAACCAATTCTTCATGAATATTCTTTTGCTTTAATACTTAAAAAAAGCGACGCAATAATCTATATATTATGCACCTGTTCTATAAAAAAAGATGCACTATTGTGCAAGCACAATGTTACTTATGCTATATAGCCCAAATCGATTTCAATGATCAATAATATCGACTTTAATCTCACACCACTGTTATACAGTTTCACGTATAATTCAATAAATTTCTAAATAAAAAAGGATACAGCTGATGAGCGCACGTCACTCACGACTGATTATTTTAGGTTCTGGTCCTGCAGGCTATAGTGCAGCAGTCTATGCAGCGCGGGCAAACTTGAAACCTACCCTGATTGCAGGTTTGCAACTGGGCGGTCAGCTTACCACGACAACAGAAGTAGATAACTGGCCGGGTGATCCTGAAGGCCTAACCGGTCCAGCCTTGATGGAACGTATGCAGGCCCATGCAGAGCGCTTTGGCACCAAAATCGTATATGACCATATCAATGAAGTGGATCTTAACCAGCGCCCGTTCGTATTAAAAGGTGATATGGAAGAGTTTACTTGTGATGCCCTGATCATCTGTACCGGTGCCACTGCACAATACCTTGGCCTGGAATCTGAAGCTGCCTTTATGGGTCAAGGTGTCAGCGCTTGCGCGACCTGTGATGGTTTCTTCTATAAAAATCAGAAAGTGATGGTCGTAGGTGGTGGTAATACTGCTGTAGAGGAAGCGTTGTATTTATCTAATATTGCTTCTCACGTAACCCTGGTTCACCGCCGCGACTCATTACGTTCTGAAAAAATCTTGCAAGAGCATTTATTTGCTAAAGAAAAAGAAGGCAAGATCAGTATTATCTGGAATCATCAGGTCGATGAAGTCCTGGGCGATGCACAATCCGGCGTAACCTCAGTACGTATTAAATCAACCCTGGATGGCTCGACTCAAAATGTCGACGTGACCGGCATGTTTGTCGCAATTGGTCACAAGCCAAATAGCAGCATGTTTGAAGGCCAGTTAGAGCTTCGTGATGGTTATATCCAGGTGCAAAGCGGTACTACAGGTAATGCAACACAAACTTCTGTACCGGGTGTATTTGCAGCTGGTGACATTGCTGACAGTATTTACCGTCAGGCCATTACTTCTGCAGGTTCAGGCTGTATGGCTGCGCTGGACGCAGATAAATATCTTGATGCAATGGGCAAACTGGACTAAGCAGCAACTATAAAAAGCCGTCCATCTTGGGCGGTTTTTTTATGTATGATAAAAATAGCCTATTTAAAGATCGGATTTTTGCATGCATCTCCTTCCTCCTTCACAGTATATATTTCCCAATCCGCTCGAGGTTAATCCTGAAGGTGAAGGCCTGATTTGTATTGGTGCAGACCTCTCCCCTTCCACACTTTTTGAAGCCTATACGCATGGTTTATTTCCATGGTTTTCAGAAGGTGATCCGATTTGCTGGTGGAGTCCGGAACCGCGTTGCATTATTCGCCCCGAAGATTATCATCCAAGCAAATCCCTGCTACGCAATATGAAAAAGCAGGATTATAAAATTACAGTCAACCATGCTTTTGAAAGGGTAATCCGTTGCTGCTCCCTGCCGCGTGCTTATGCTGAAGATACCTGGATCAGTGAAGATATTATCGCAGGCTATTGCGACATGTTTGAAGCCGGATACGGCTATAGCATTGAGGTCTGGGATGAAAATCGCATCGTCGGTGGACTTTATGGTGTGACCATCGGTCAGGGCTGTTTTGGTGAGTCCATGTTTAGTACACAAACTGATGTTTCTAAAATGGCTTTCTACACTTTAATGTTGATTGGGCAAGAAAATAAACTGCCCTGGATTGACTGCCAACTGGTTAATGATCATCTGTTAAGTCTGGGTGCCTGTACACTTTCTCGCCAAGCCTATCTTAATTCGTTACAAGATATCGTAAAAAAGCCGGCGATTGATTGGAAAAAGTATCAGGAAGGTGTATTTTCAAGTAAAACAATAGCGCAAAACGCGCGATTAAGTGAATGAAAATAACAGAGGGTAGTTGTTATGAACTCTTATCAGCCCAAGGCCCTACTGAACGATTTACAGTATTATATTACGCCGCCGCATGATTGCAGCTATCTGCCCAATAAGTCGGCGCGCATGGTTTTTCTGGATCCTGCACATCGTATTGATGTGGTAACTTTATCCGAGCTGTCGCGTACCGGTTTCCGCCGCAGTGGTGATTTCGTCTATCGCCCTGAATGCCATCTTTGCCGTCAATGCCTGTCTTCGCGCGTACCTGTTACTGAATTTCGCATGAACAGTTCACAAAAAAAAGCCTGGAAACGTAATCAGGATCTGGTGATGAAAATTACCACTCCAGAGCAGGCGGGTGATTTACATTATGCATTGTATGAACGCTACATAAACGAACGTCACGCAGATGGCGACATGTTCCCTCCGACTCGCGATCAGTTTGAAAAATTTTTATTGCAAAGCTGTACTGACAGCTTCTTTCTGGAATTATGGCAGGATCAGCGTTTAATCAGCGTTTCCACCTGCGACCTGCTGGATGATGGCATTTCGGCCGTCTATACCTTCTTTGACCCAAATGAAAATCGCCGTTCGCTGGGCGCATTTGCAATCTTGAAACAGATTGAACACGCACAAAAGCTTGGTTTGAAATTTGTTTATCTGGGCTACTGGGTTCCCCATTCAGCCAAGATGAACTACAAATCCCAATACCTGCCGCTTGAATTACTGATCGATGGACAATGGCGACGCTTAAATCATGCCTTGAGTGCCGCAGAGATTCAGCATTTGGGAAACTCATTAATGACGACCTTACCTAGCGGATGGAATCATCAGATTATTAAATAAGATGGCCCGTCTCTCTTATTTAAACAGGCTGGCAAAATCATCCGTACATGCCTTGACCATAATGATGGCATGTTCACGACTGCCATTGGCATTTGGATAATAGTTCTTGCGCAGATCAATCTGATGAAAGCCTGATTTTTCATATAGCTTGATCGCAGCCTGATTACTCTCGCGTACTTCCAGGAAAATCTGCACCGGATTATTTTTCAGCATCGCCACTGACGCCTCCAGCAACTGATAGCCCAGGCCCTGGCCCTGTTGTGCCGGATCAATCGCCATCAGCAATAAATTGGCTTCATCCAGCACCGGTTGTAAAATACAAAATCCGGCTACCTGCCCTTGCACTTCAATCACGGTACTTTGATAAGCAGTCACTGCATCCTGAAACTGCTTTAAGGTCCAAGGATGTGATTGGACCAATCTTTCAATTTTTACAACGGCCTCTACATCCGCTGCTTGCATCAAACGAATCATCTTCGTTCATCTTATATAGATTCAACCTCCGCATTATAGAAACTTCATAAAAAAAATCGAGCAAAAAAAAAGAGCGATTCCTGTCGCTCTTCACTCTTCATCTTTATTAAATACCCAATTTTGCTTTCCAGCCCGCCAGCAGTTGATCTGTATAATGATCATTCGGATGGAATCCCGGTTTAAAATACATCAGCATTTCCTTAGCCATGCCGGTAATGATGCCTTTGGAAGGACTATAGGCATAGCTATAAATGGCCTTCAAGGATTCAAGATTGAGCTGCTGATCCTGTTTGAGTAATCGTGCAAGGAAATAGCTTTGCACCACAAATAAGGTGGCCATTGCGATGACCAAGGAAGACGTACGCAGTGCATATGCTTTTAAGCCTTTGCCAAAAACCCCCTCAAAGACATCATAAGCGACTGCCTTATGTTCATTTTCTTCGACTGCATGCCATAACCACATGGTTTTCATGGTCTCATCTGTCATCAGTTCCTGAATATGGCTATTGGTTAACAGCTGTGAGGCGATGGTTGCGGTAAAGTGTTCAAGTGCTGTTGTCGCGGTTAAATCTATCATTTCCTGGCTAATACCCACAGGTTTAGCCAACTTTGCCATGAACTTTCGCGTTGTTTGAATGACTTTATCGGTGTAATGATCAAGCGTATCGACATCATGACCATACTTTTGCGCAGAAGCATTAAAGCCGATATGCTCGTGAGTATGCATCGCTTCCTGACCAATAAAGGCGGAAATTTCTTTTTGTAAGGCTTCATTGTGAGAAATCGCAGGATGTTTACGCACCGCGCGGACTGAATCTATAAAAAACTTTTCACCTGCTGGAAACAGTGCAGATAATGCGGTCATAAAATGAGTAAGACCAGCTGAACCATTCATCCAGTATTCTGGTACAGCATCAAAATCGAAGTTCATGCGACGAACTGGAAAACTTGCACCCGCACGATTGGTAATATTTACTTTAGCGTTCATGTGACTACTCCCATCAAGCCCGTCCAGGCCTGAAAATGTAATATTCATATTCTTATCTGTATATTACGTGGGATTTTTTTTTACATAAGCGCTGTTTAGGTCAAGCCAATATCAGTTAAGGACAGCTTTAGATAAAATTGTCAGACAATTTATTTTTGGTTTCATAAAAATAAGAATTAAAAAAAGCGCCCCAAAGGAGCGCTTTTTTTACAATCAAGTGATTATGCAGTTACTTTAGAAACTACACCAGCACCAACTGTACGACCGCCTTCACGGATCGCAAAACGTAGACCTGGGTCCATTGCGATCGGGTGGATTA
>NZ_LSZI01000003.1:0-165587 GCF_001647535.1 Acinetobacter sp. SFA
TGCAAAGTCATGAACAGTTGTGCTGGCGACCATAGCAAGAGTGAACCACCTGATCCCTTCCCGAACTCAGAAGTGAAACCTCTTAGCGCTGATGGTAGTGTGGGATTACCCATGTGAGAGTAAGTCATCGCCAGCTCATTATTCGAAACACCCCCAACTAAACGGTTGGGGGTGTTTTTTTATGTGCGGGAATTTATTGAAAGATAAGTAGAAACTCTTATTAAATGTGATTAATAAAAATATAAATAACGTGAAAAGTATAATTAAATTAAGCTAGCTTTATGTTACTAGCACTTTATTTAAAACCCTTCCTGCTAAAACTTTAGTCCAAATTTTTTAAAATTACTTAACTTGGTATGTTTTGCAGTAGACAAAGTAAAAATAATCATCCATTTTGTATACAAAAGTGAATGACCATTCATTTTTTCATAGAATAAAAAAGCTCACAATTGGAGGTGAGGAAAAATGACAGCAACAACGGTAAATGTGAATGCTGTAGTGGATGAGGCAAAGTTTAAACCTTTTCATTTAAAGATCGTACTCTGGTGCGTATTTGTCGTGATTTTTGACGGTTATGATTTGGCAATTAACGGTGTTGCTTTACCGCTACTGATGCAAGAATGGAATATGACGGCAGTTCAAGCCGGAATGCTGGCCAGTACTGCTCTGGCAGGCATGATGTTTGGTGCCATGTTTTTCGGTATGCTGGCAGATAAAATTGGACGAAAAAATGTCATTCTGATTTGTGTAACCTTGTTCAGCGGATTTACGTTCTGGGGCGGTTTTGCCTCTAATCCGACTGAATTCGGCATCCTGCGTTTTATTGCAGGTTTAGGTATTGGCGGTGTATTACCCAATCTGGTTGCGCTCACTTCTGAATATGCGCCACAAAAAATGCGTAGTACTCTAGTGACGACCATGTTTAGCGGTTATGCGGTGGGTGGTATTATGGCGGCCTTGCTCGGTGCCTGGTTAACCCCAAGTTTTGGCTGGGAAATCATGTTCTACATTGCCGGAATTCCATTATTAATTATTCCGGTTTTATGGTTCTATTTACCAGAATCTTTAACTTTTCTGGTGAAAAAACAGCAAAATGAAAAGGCCAGTAAAATTGTTCAGCAGATCAGTCCTGAGCAAAATGCCACTGCTCGTACCCAGTTTGTACTGAATGAAGTACACGCACCTGATGCTTCAATTGCTGCTCTGTTCAGACAGGGGAGGAGCATGAGTACTTTATTATTCTGGTGCTGCTTCTTTATGTGTCTGCTGATGGTTTATGCATTGGGTAGCTGGTTACCAAAACTGATGATGGCAGCGGGTTATTCTCTAGGTAACAGTCTGATGTTCCTGATGGCCATGAATATTGGCGCAGTGATTGGAACCATTGGTGGCGGTATTCTGGCTGACCGTTTCCATCTGAAACCGGTCATTATTGGCATGTTCCTACTAGGTGCAGTTTCACTGGTCGGATTAGGCTTTAACTCTCCACAAGCCGTGATCTATCTACTGGTTGCCGCTGCTGGTGCTTCAGCGATTGGTAGTAGTATTCTGCTCTACAGCTTTGTAGCCCAGTACTATCCGCTGTCAATCCGTTCTACAGGTATTGGCTGTGCTTCAGCAGTCGGTCGGGTAGGCGCCATTGTGGGGCCGATTATTATTGGATTCCTGTTGGGTATGGAGTTGCCACACAAGATGAACTTCCTGGCAGTTGCTATTCCAGCCATTATTGGGGCAATTTCAGTCGCTCTGATTGTACGCAAAGATCTGAACGCGGAAAGAAATGCGGAAACCTTACTCTCCAAACAGAAACTGAATTCGGTTAAAACCTAGTCACTTTTTGCCAATCACAATGACTTAAACTTCTATTGGATGACAAAAGCCCCTTCGATAAAAGGGGCTTTTGCATACAGTTCATAAAGAATTGAATAAATCAAAAAATAAATAATTCAAACACCTGTTATAAGTTCAGTTTAATTAAAATTACAATGATTCGAATATTCAGTAGTTTATCTTAATGAAAACGTGATATATCACGCAAAAAAATGATATTGAAATATGCATAGCAGAATATCAATTAGTCTTATTGTGCCTCAAATTCCACTTGCGTATATTGCTAAAACTTGAATATTCACTCGTATATTCAAAAGGATTTTACGGACAAGTACTCATGGGAGATGAGAACGATGACAACGGAAACAGTAGATATAAATTCTGTAGTCGATAATGCGAAATTCACGCCTTTCCACTTCAATGTAGTTGCTTGGTGTTTACTCATTATCCTATTTGATGGCTACGATTTAGCAATTAATGGTGTAGTTTTACCATTATTGATGCAAGACTGGGGCTTAAGTGCAGTGCAGGCAGGAATGCTTGCAAGTACTGCACTGGCTGGCATGATGTTTGGTGCGATGATCTTTGGTTCCCTAGCGGACAAGATTGGTCGTAAGAAAGTGATCATGATCTGTATTGTATTATTTAGTGGTTTAACTTTTGCCGGTGGCTTTGCTTCAAACCCAACCGAATTCGGTATTTTACGTTTTCTTGCCGGCTTAGGTATTGGTGGTGTCATGCCAAACCTGGTGGCATTGACGTCTGAATATGCCCCACAAAAAATGCGTAGTACGCTGGTGACCACCATGTTTAGCGGTTATGCAGTCGGTGGCGTAATGGCTGCGTTATTGGGTTCATGGTTCACGCCAAGTTTTGGTTGGCAAATCATGTTCTTTATCGCGGGTATTCCACTGTTTTTATTACCAGTGATCTGGAAATTCCTGCCTGAATCACTTGCCTTCATTGTGAAACAGAACAAGCAGACGGAAGCGCGTCGCATCGTACGTCGCCTGGAACCAAACCTGAAAGTCACCGAGAACACGACTTTTACTTTGCCGCAGGAAAATGTGCCTGAAGCCGCTAACGTGGTGAGCTTGTTCCGTCGTGGTCGTGCGGTGAATACCTTACTGTTCTGGGTCGCGTTCTTCACCTGTCTGTTAACCATGTATGCGCTGAGCAGCTGGTTACCGAAGTTGATGATGGCAGCAGGTTACTCGATGGACAACAGTCTGATGTTCATGATGGTCATGAATGTGGGTGCGGTTGTGGGTATTGTCGGTGGCGGTATTCTTGCGGATCGTTTCCACCTGAAACCGGTACTGATGTTCCTCGGTATGATGGGTGCGATTGTGATGAGCTCAATGGGCTTTGCATCTAACCAATTCTTACTTTACATCCTGGTGTTCTTGGCCGGTGCAGCGTCAATTGGTTCACAAATGTTGCTATATAGCTATGTTGCGCAGTTCTACCCACTTGCGGTACGTTCGACAGGTATTGGCTGGTCTTCTGCGATTGGTCGTATGGGTGCGATTGTAGGGCCGATCCTGATTGGTGGCTTACTGGGGATGAACCTGCCTGCTTACTTTAACTTTATGGCAGTTGGTTTACCGGTATTGATTACTGCAATTGCGGTTGCATTGATCATGCATGACGATGAGTCTGAAAAGATTGGTTCAATTGAACCAGCAGTGTCTAAAGCTTAAAGCTAAGTATTAAATAAGAAGCCTCCGAAAGGGGGCTTTTTTATTATTATCATTAAATGATAAATTTTAAAAATATTAAAAAAGTGATAAATAAATGAACTTAAACGAAAGATTTAAAAAATTTGCTGATCTGGAATACGAATCTATTGATGATGCCTATAATATTCAATTTAAAGGACAAAAAGCTGATTATTTCACTTTTGATCGCTCATGGATTCTAGAAGTAAAGTTTTTAGAAACAGACAGGAGCCCCAATATTAATGATTATATAAATAAACAAGTAGATAGATCCTGATTTTCCTAAATTTTATGGAACTGTACATATTGAGGAGTTAATCCAAAAACATAAAAATCCAGATTTTATAAGAAATCAATTATTTAATTATGCTGCGCGTAATTTAAAGGCTATTTGTTCCAAGGCAGATAAACAGATAGCTGAAACAAAAAATGCTTTAAAAAATCCTTTGTGCATTGGAATCTTAGTTGTACTAAATGAAAGAAATGACTTCCATGACCAAAATTTTATATATCAAGAAATAAGTCGTTTACTACATAAAAAAAATCCTGAGGGAGATTTTGAAAGAAAAAATATCCACGCAGTGTGGTATATACACGAATATCAGAATAACAAAAGTAAATATGCAATTTCTGATTTTTTGATAAGACCTACAGATGAGTATGAGTCTATTAGGTCTTTAGCAAATCTCTTACATTTGGATTGGATTAGTTATAATGGATATGCTTTTATACCCTCAGACTTAAAATAAATCTTGAGGTAGATTCTATGCAATTCGACTCATTCTCCCCAATCCCTGAAGATGATGACGAATTACATCTTCCTGAACTGGTGTACTGGGCTTCTTTAGGCGACGTTGAACAGGTCGAACAGGCACTACAGGAAGGTCTGGACGTCAACTCCGCCGATGAAGAAGGCTATAGCGCCTTACAGGCGGCTGCTGAAAATGATCATCTGGAAGTGGTCAAACTCTTGGTTAGCAAAGGCGCAGATATTGCCCATCGTAGTCCAAATACTGCTTTAGAACTGGCCGAAATGGCAGGCAACAAAGAAGTTGTGGCTTATCTGAAAAGTCTGGCTGGTGGTGTCTGAATATAAAAAAGAACCTCAATGCTGAGGTTCTTTTTTATTGGTAGGAGCTTAAGCAGCTTCATCTTCAAGTTCTTTTAAAATGGCTTCATTAAAGGCCGGAATATCATCCGGATTACGTGAAGTAATCAGTACCCAGTCGCCGGTATTGCAACGATGAACTTCTTCATCGACCCATTTCGCGCCAGCATTTTCCAGATCCAGCTTGATACTCTTATATGAAGTCAGATTCTTATCTTTAATTCGATCTGCATCAATTAAGGCCCATGGCCCATGACAGATCGCGGCAATCGGTTTGTGATTGTCGGCAAAATGCTGAATGATTTTCTGCGCATCCTGATTGATTCTTAGAGTATCCGCGTTGACTGTACCGCCTGGAATCACCAACAAATCATAATCATTCAGATCGACATGGTCGAAACTGGTATCCGGCGTATATTGGGTAGCAGCTTTGGTATCACCTTTGACAGTGGCTACATCTTCATTTTTTTCTGCGGCATGAATCACTTCAAAACCTTTGGACTTTAAAAAATTTAAAGGCTCAGTCAGTTCATCATGTTCAACGCCTTGATTGGATGTAATAAAGAGGACCTTTTTTACCATGATTGCTGTTCCCAAAAAATGTGAGGATTTTTAGCTTAACAACAAGCAGATTTTTACAATGTTGGAGTTTTAACTCGGAACTGTTAAGCAATGATAAATAAAGCAATGTATATGAAAAGGAATATGCAGAAAAAAAGCCCCGACATCCTGTCGGGGCTTTTCCGTATCTCGTGATTTAGGTATAACTCCTGTCGTACCTCACGTCCTGGTGTTGCGATGTTATTCTTGTTTTTAGGTCTTCTTGGAGCATCCTGCTCTCTATGTTTATAAGATAATATACATCCCGACAGGCTACTAGCAGCAGATTACGCTTATCAATGTACGCTTTGGCTTACAACAGCGCAGAGAAATTGAGCTGTGTAGACTGAAGCAGTGGCATGTCATTAAAAGTGTACATCCAGACCGATATAAGGACCTTTAAATTCCAGCCGTAAATCTGGTCGTTGATCCTGTTCAAAATCCACCTGCATCATGCGATAACCGACTTTGGCACCGACATCGACCAACAGATTATCAATAAAGTCATATTGCAGTTCGGCCTGTACATCGGTTTTTTTGCTATCGCTGCCATGCGTGTAAATGGCTTCGGCTTTGGCACTCATACCGGTAAATGGCAGTTTTACGCCAACTGTTGCATAGAGTAGCGGACTGTATTCATCCAGATCATACTGGTTTAGAGCACCTGCATTCAGGTTTCTCACCGTACCGTCCAGATTGTTAAGACCAGCACCAATATCGGCATGTACTACGGTATCGAGTAGTTCGTAATACAGAATATAGTCAATGTTATTCAGCTCGATATCTGCGGCATTGGCAGGCGAGCTTTGTTCGCTGTTACTGTCAAGATTGACATATCTGATTTTCGCATTGGGTAAAAGTGGTAGCGGATGCTCCACAGCAACAGATAGCTGTGCGGTACCTTGCCGATCCAGTTCATGCTTGAAATTGTTGTCTTGACTATAGCCATCAAAATTCCAGTAACTAAGATCAGCTTTTACGCCAATCACATCTGCATGACTGAATGTGCTGAGTCCAAAACCTAATAATAGTGAGGTGAGTATGTTTGCGCGCATGGCTCTATTTCCTTATAGCTTGCTTCAAATCAGGCCGGTCTGTTACTTAAAAACATTTTCTTTATATGTCTGAGCAAGTGCATGATATAGAGAATTTCAAAAATGTATATCCTTGGATGTTGAAGGACGAGAAGATGGTATCTGTAGAAGCAAAACAGCATAAAGATTATGCATTATATGTCGCCGGTCAGGCGGTTCAGACAGGGGAATGGCTGGAGGTTAAACATAAATATAGCCAGAAGCTGTATGCACGTGTCGCCCTGGCAGATGCCAGCACGCTGGAACAGGCAATTCAGTCTGCAACAGATGCTGAAGCCGAGATGGCCGCATTAGAGCCGTTCCAGAAACAGAAAATTCTGCTGCACTGTGTGCGACGTTTCCGCGAAATTCATGAAGAACTGACGGAAATCCTGATTGCAGAGGGCGGTAAACCACGTAAAGCTGCAGAAGCTGAAGTCGAACGCCTGATCAATACCTTTCAGATCGCAGCAGATGCCGTGACCCAGATGGATCAGGGACGCATCCTGCCTTTGGCCGTCACTGCGGCAGCTTCGGGTTATCAGGGAATGGTCAAACAGGTGCCAATTGGTGCGGTATCTCTGATTAGTCCGTTTAATTTTCCCTTGAACCTGACTGCGCATAAAATTGCACCTGCGATTGCAGCCGGTTGTCCTTTTGTACTGAAACCGGCAAGTTTGACTCCAATTTCTGCGCTTAAAATTGCCGAGATTCTGGCAGAAACTGAGTTGCCTTATGGTGCATTTTCAGTTTTACCCTGTCCACGAGAACTGGCCGATGTGCTGGTCACGGATGACCGCTTTAAATTACTCAGCTTTACCGGCTCTGATGCAGTGGGCTGGGACATGAAAGCCCGTGCCGGCCGTAAAAAAGTCACACTGGAGCTGGGCGGCAATGCTGCAGTGATGATCGAACCAGATACAGAGATTAATGATGCACTGATTAGCCGTTTGATCGGTGGCGCCTATGGCCATGCCGGACAGGTATGTATCAGTGTACAGCGGATTCTGGTGCATCAGGATATCTATGATGACGTGAAACAGAAAATGGTGGCCAAGCTGAAAACGCTTAAAGCGGATGATCCAAATCTGAGCACGACCTTGGTGGGGCCAATGATCAAGAAAGCTGAGGCCAAACGGCTAGAAACATGGCTGGATAAAGCTGTGAAAAAAGATGCAAAAATTCTGGCAGGCGGCAAACTGGACGAGGTACTGTTCGCACCGACCTTGCTGGAGAATGTGGATCAGAATCTGGAAATCTATCGGGATGAAGTCTTTGGTCCAGTGGCCATGATTGAACCTTATACCGATTTTGAATCCGGTATTGCCTGTATCAACCGCAGCCGTTTTGGCCTGCAGGCCGGGGTCTATACCCAGAATCTGAACAAGATGCTATATGCCTGGGATCATCTGCATGTCGGTGGTGTCATCATCAATGATATACCGTCTTTCCGGGTGGATAACATGCCCTATGGCGGGGTAAAAGATTCGGGTCTGGGCCGTGAAGGGATTCAGTCCGCCATTCGCGACATGCAGGAAGAGCGCATGCTGGTCATTAAAGCTTAAGTTCAGCATGTTCTTTGCCCAGATCGCAAGCCGGGTGGTTTTTCAATCGGGTGATGGGATCTGGGTCTATTGCATAATCTTAAATTTCAGGCCGGGGCAGGGAAAGACTCTGCTCCATATACTTCGACCAGAAAAAGGGATTCATCCGTAGAGATTTGTAGCGCTTAGACACAGGATATTAAACAGCGATTTATCCTGATGACAGGAAAAGCTTTAAGAACCATAAGTCTGTAGTAAAACTTAATAAAAAATATATTCCAAAAAGTTTGTCAATATATAACCTTAAAAATAAAGTCTTTTCCGTAGAATTATTGAGCAATTAATTCAAACAGATTATAAATAACGAATATTTTGAGCAGAATTTACAGAAAAAATTTACAAAAGTCAGTATTGTTAAATCATCTACAAGGTCAGTTTTTCGATCAGACTTTAAGCAAGCTGTAAGACCTGCTGACCTGTTTGTATATTAGAATTCGACACCCACAAGGTGCCCTCTAATTCAAACACCCAAAATTATTGAAATGCTTCTTTTTTTGCTTGCGCTATAACCATAACAAGCAGCATCTGAAGGAGTTAAAAGTTTAGGTGTTCTATGACAGAAACTCGTGAGAATTGGTCCGCACGCTCAGGATTCATTATTGCAGCGATTGGTTCCGCCGTTGGTTTGGGGAATATCTGGCGTTTCCCTTATGTGGCCTATGAAAATGGTGGCGGGGCATTCCTGATCCCTTATCTGATTGCGATTTTCGCAGCAGGTTTACCTTTACTATTTTTAGATTATGCAGTCGGACACAAGTTCCGCAAAGCGCCGCCTATGGCTTACAAGAAACTCATGAATGCCGAATCCCTGGGGTGGTGGCAGGTCATGGTGACGCTAGTGATCGGGATTTACTATGCCAGCGTATTGTCCTGGGCCGGCAGTTATATGTTCTATTCCTTTGGACAGCAATGGGGTACAGATACCCAGGCCTTTTTCTTCAACTCCTACCTGCAAAATGGTGAAGGCCTGACCTTAGGTTTTGTGCCTACACTGTTCTTTGGTCTGGTGGTGGTCTGGGCTGCGGTCATGTTGATTCTTTACGGCGGGGTACGCCGTGGAGTAGAGCTGGCCAATAAAATCTTTATGCCATTGCTGGTGGTTTTATTTTCCATTCTGGTGATTCAGGCAGTGCGCTTACCGGGTGCAGTTGATGGCTTAAATGCTTTCTTTACCCCGAACTGGGAAGCCATGACCAACTATAAAGTCTGGCTGGCCGCTTTTGGTCATATCTTCTTCTCACTGTCGGTGGGCTTCGGGATTATGTTGACCTATGCCTCTTATTTGAAACGCAAAACCAACCTGACCGGTTCGGGAATCGTGGTGGCACTGGCCAATTCGTCTTTTGAAATTCTGGCGGGTATTGGGGTATTTGCAGCGCTTGGTTTTATGGCGTTCAGTTCAGGTGCTAAAGTTGAAGATGTAGTGTCTGGCGGTATTGGTCTGGCCTTTATTGCATTCCCGAAAATTATTTCCAGTTTAGGGACAGGTGGTGACCTGTTTGGCTTCCTGTTCTTCGCGTCATTGACGGTTGCCGGTATTACCTCGATGGTGAGTATCCTGCAAGTTCCGATTGCTGCGTTTCAGGACAAACTGGGCTGGTCGAAGAACAAGTCAGTCACAATCATTGCGGGTGGTTCGGCGGTCATTTCTACCCTGATGTTCTCGACGCATAGTGCCGTTACCTTTGTCGATATCATTGATTATTTTGCCAATAATATTGGTATTGTCGGTGGTGGACTGGTATCGATTATTCTGTTGTCGTGGTTCCGCCGTCCATTGATGAAACAGCTGGAAGACCATGTTAACCAGTTTGCCAGCGTGAAGCTGGGACGCAGCTGGAATTTCATGCTGACCTTCGTCACCCCTTTGTCGTTATTACTGGCACTCGGCCTGACTCTGAAATCGATTATGACCGAAGGTTATGGTGATTATCCTGCCAGTACCTTGTGGCTGGTTGGCGGAGGCGTCATGGCATTCTTTATCCTGGGTGCCATTCTGTTAAGTCTAGTCAAAGACCGTCGTAGTTAGGAGAATAAATATGAATACATCTGCACTGATCATGATGATTTTCTCCATCGTTCTATTATGGGGAGGGCTGGTACTGGCGGTTATTCATCTGGCAAAAAATCCGGAAGAACCAGAAGACTAAAAATCTTGACATAAACCTACATTTACAAGCAACGGAAGTCATTATCATCTTTGATGATAATGACTTTTTTAATGGCTGATGCTTTGACATGATTTCCGTTTCAGATGGACAAGTCTATACAGCTTTTGCCGTGACTTTTTTGGCCGGTCTGGCTACCGTAGTGGGGGGTGGACTGGTACTGTTCTTAAAAAAACCCAATTTCCGCCTGCTTGCTTTTGGTCTGGCCTTTGCTGCCGGTGCCATGGTCTATGTTTCTTTAACCGAAATTCTGAATAAGTCGATTGCGTCCTTCACTGTGGATTTTGGTGAAAAAACCGGTTTCGCCTTTGGCACTTTTGCTTTTTTACTGGGCGTGGTGCTGGTGTTATTGCTGGACCGCTTTGTCCCGAATCCGCATGACACTATTGAAACCCAGTCTGCCAAGGGAGTCAGTTCACAACAGTTACTGCGTACTGGCATGCTGACCCTGTTTGCGATTAGTGCCCATAACTTGCCGGAAGGACTGGCAACATTTTTTGCCACCCTGGAAAGTCCTGCTCTGGGTGCACCTCTGGCGGTCGCGATTGCGATTCATAACATACCAGAAGGCGTGGCGATTGCCTTGCCGGTCTATATGGCCACCGGCCGTAAAGATTATGCCCTCTGGGCCAGTTTGGTTTCGGGAATGGCCGAGCCTCTGGGTGCAGCCTTGGGGTATTTTATTCTGGCGCCTTATATGAATGAAACGGTCTATGGCCTGATCTTTGGCGTGATTGGCGGTGTGATGGTCTATCTGGCGCTAGATGAATTATTGCCGACGGCAAAACGCTATTCTGAAGGGCATGAAACAGTCTATGGCTTGGTGAGCGGCATGGCTGCTCTGGCTACTAGTCTGGTAATTTTTAAATTTATTCAATAAGCCTCATATTCCTGAATCACGCGCCATAAAAAAGGCAGCTTAGGCTGCCTTTCATTTTAAACACATGACTTATGCAGTTTTTTCTATACGGCAATAGAAGAAGCCGTCGCCTTGATCTGCTTTCGGCAACAACTGACGACCATGAATCTGTTCGATACCCCAATCGGCTTCGATCTTGATTTCTTTGGCATCGGCATGGGTATTAAAAAACTCGACCATCTGCTGTTCGTTTTCGGCTTTCAGAATTGAACAGGTGATGTACAGCAAAGTACCACCGACTTTCAGTTGCTGCCACATATTTTCCAGAATCTGCTTTTGCAGCTCAACCGTTTTCGGAATATCGGTAGACTGACGCAGTAAACGGATATCCGGATGACGACGGATCACACCAATTGCAGAACACGGTGCATCGAGAACGATACAGTCGACAGGCTCCGGAGCTGTCCAGGTGATCGCATCAGCCGCAATAATTTCAACGTCGGCATATTCAGTTAACAATAGACGTTCCAGATTTTCTGCCACACGGACTAAACGTTTGGCGTCCTGATCAATGGCATACAGTTTTTTCGGGCTATATTTTTCCAATATATGCGCGGTTTTACCACCCGGAGCGGCACAGGCATCGACCACGACTTTGCCTTCAAGGTCAGGAAGCAAGGTTGCGCAAAGCTGGGCATGTTCATCCTGAACCGAGAAACCGCCGGCTTCATAGCCTGGCAGGTTCGGAATATGCACATTCTGTTCCAGAACGATGCCAACTTCAGAAAGAGTGCAGGCACGTGCCTCATAGCCTTCTTCTTCCAGAATTTCCAGATATTCATCACGGCTGACCTGATTGACATTGACACGCAAAGTGAGCGGTGCAATCTGTTTCAAGTCATGTGACAGCTCGGCAAGCTGTTCCGGCCAGTCTTTCTTTAAACGCTTGTAGAGCCAGCTTGGCAGGCCATGCGCCTGATTTAAAGCCAGGTCAAATTCTTCTGTTTCACGTGAAACACGACGCAGTACCGCATTGACCAGACCGCTTAAAGGTTCAAAGCCCAGTTGTTTGGCAGCAGTTACGGTTTCTGAAATCGCAGCATGTGCCGGAATACGGGTACATAGAATCTGGTACAAACCCAAATATAAGCAGCTCTCTAGAGCCTGGTTATCGAGAGGTTTGGTTAACAGCGGCAGGGTGATGGCTTTAAGGCCATGCCACTGACGTAAACAGCCTAGAGTTAACTCGTGATAAAGACCACGGTCACGCTCAGACACGATGTTGATATGTTGATTAAGTACAGAAGCAAGTGATTGACCATTTTGTACAGCCAATAGCGTTTTTACAACTTGCGCGCGCAAATTCAAGTTTTTAGCTGATGATTGAATTTGGCTCATGCGAATTTATATCCTACCGATAGTTTTTGAGTTTGATTAATTTGAACAGCATTCAGGGCTTTGCCGCCTGGCCATTGCAGATTGGTGATGCAAATGGCATGTTGATCGCCACACATCACATGTACGCCATCTTTATCCAGGGCAATCACTTCACCAGGCAGGGCATTGCTTGCATTTTGCGTGGAAAGTGATGAATTCCAGATGCGTAAATTGTTGCCGTCATCCAGTGGGGTGAATGCCACCGGCCAGGGATTAAAAGCACGAATATTACGGTCAATGGCTGCTGCAGGCTGGGTCCAGTCAATTTGTGCTTCGGCTTTTGACAGTTTATGCGCGTAAACCGTCAGGCTTTCATCCTGGACTTCGCGAGTCTCAAGATAGTGCTGTAAGGTCTGTTCCGATTCAAGCACGGCCACAATCGCCTCAGCACCTTGCAGCGCCAGTTTGTCATGCAGGCTGGCAGAAGTATCCTCGGCAGTAATCGGACATCGTGTTTTATACATCATATCCCCGGTATCCAGACCGGCCGCCATTTTCATAATGGTCACACCCGTTTCGGTATCGCCGGTAGCAATCGCGCGCTGAATCGGGGCTGCACCGCGCCAGCGTGGCAACAGTGAACCGTGTATATTCAGGCAACCATATTTTGGCGTATCCAGAACCACTTGTGGCAGGATCAGGCCATAAGCCGCCACCACCATCACATCTGCATTTAAAGCTTTGAGTTCCGCCTGTGCCGCCAGACCTTCTTCAGTCGATGACTTGAAATGTAAAGGCTGATAGACCGGAATATGGTGTTCAAGCGCCAACTGCTTCACTGCAGAGGCCGTAAGTTTTTGTCCACGTCCAGCCTTGCGGTCAGGTTGGGTATAAACCGCCACAATTTCATGATTGGTTTTGAGCAGCGCAGCCAATGCAGTCGCTGCAAATTCTGGTGTGCCTGCAAATATGATCTTCACACATGAAATTCCAAATAAACTTAAAGCGTATTATAAGCCAAAAGCCAAATTTCAGCCTAATCCTTACCAAAACTTATCGGATAGGGCCTGTGAGTGCTTGAATTTCAGTGGAATTTTTATATAAAAAAAACTCATGCAAATTGTAAAAATTATTCATGAAAGTTTTGTATTGTCGCAAGGGTGATGGCGTTATAGTAGATTTCATCCAGAAATTTTTATCGTCAGATCGCCAAAACCTCTCTATAGACATTTTTGCCTGCATCTACATCCAAAAGGCCATCTGGTAAAACAAGGGCTTGTAGTATGATAGGTTTAAAATTCAACTGATTTAAGCTCCTTGTCAGTATGATTTAGCCAGAGTGGATCTGTCCGATTCATTGCAAGCTCAAACTTTGTTGGAAGTATAAAATGCCTGACTATCGTTCAAAAACATCGACACACGGAAGAAATATGGCTGGCGCACGCGGTTTATGGCGTGCCACCGGTATGAAGGATGAAGATTTCGGTAAACCGATTATTGCGGTAGTGAACTCCTTTACCCAGTTTGTACCGGGTCATGTACATCTCAAAGACCTGGGTCAGCTGGTGGCACGTCAAATTGAAGCGTCAGGCGGTGTAGCAAAAGAATTCAATACCATTGCGGTAGATGATGGAATAGCAATGGGGCATGACGGCATGCTGTATTCACTGCCTTCACGGGATCTGATTGCAGACTCGGTTGAGTACATGGTCAATGCACATTGTGCCGATGCCATGGTGTGTATTTCGAACTGTGACAAGATCACCCCGGGAATGTTGATGGCCGCGATGCGCCTGAACATTCCAGTGGTATTTGTCTCTGGCGGTCCGATGGAAGCGGGTAAAGTCAAAATCCGTGGTAATGATAAGGCGATTGACCTGATTGATGCGATGATTGTAGCTGCAGACGACAGCTATACCGATGAAGAAGTCGCAGAGTATGAACGTTCTGCATGCCCAACTTGCGGTTCATGTTCAGGCATGTTTACTGCCAATTCCATGAACTGCCTGACTGAAGCCTTGGGTCTGTCACTTCCAGGTAACGGTTCAACTCTGGCGACGCATGCCAACCGTAAAAAACTGTTCGAACGTGCGGGTCAACTGATTGTTGAAATTACCAAACGTCATTATGAACAGGACGATTACAGCTTACTGCCACGTTCAATTGCCACCAAAGCATCCTATGAAAATGCCATGACCCTGGATATTGCCATGGGTGGTTCAACCAATACCGTATTGCACCTGCTGGCTGCAGCGAATGAAGCTGGTGTGGACTTCACTATGGATGATATCGATCGTCTATCTCGTAAAGTGCCTGTACTGTGTAAAGTGGCACCGGCGAAGCAGGACGTGCATATGGAAGACGTACACCGTGCTGGCGGGATCATGTCAATTCTGGGTGAGCTGGACCGTGCAGGTCTGCTGGATACGTCTGTACCCACCGTTCATGAAGCAACGCTGAAAGATGCCTTGGATAAATGGGACATCATTCGTACTGATGATGAAGAAGTGTATCAATTCTTCAAATCAGCTCCAGGCGGTGTACCAACACAAACTGCATTCTCACAAGACCGTTATTATTCACGTCTAGATGGTGACCGTGAAAATGGGGTGATCCGTAATGCAGAACATGCTTTCTCTCAGGACGGTGGTCTGGCTGTACTCTACGGTAACATCGCGCTCGATGGCTGTATTGTAAAAACTGCGGGTGTAGATGATTCGATCCTGAAATTCAACGGTACTGCACGTGTTTTTGAAAGTCAGGATGCTGCGGTAGACGCGATTCTGGGTGGCAAGATTACTGCAGGTGATGTGGTGGTGATTCGCTATGAAGGTCCACGCGGTGGGCCGGGCATGCAGGAAATGCTATATCCAACCAGCTACCTGAAATCGAAAGGTTTAGGTAAGGAATGCGCACTGTTAACTGATGGCCGTTTCTCTGGCGGCTCGTCAGGTCTGTCGATTGGACATGTATCGCCAGAAGCAGCTGAAGGGGGTGCGATTGGTCTGGTTGAAGATGGTGACCGTATTGAAATCGATATTCCAAACCGTACTATTCACCTGGCTGTTGAAGACGCTGTCATGGCAGAGCGCCGTGTAGCGCAGGACGCTAAGGGCTGGCACCCGGTAGAGGAGCGCCCACGCAAAATTTCGAAAGCCCTGAAAGCATATGCCATGCATACCACCAGTGCGGCAAAAGGTGCGGTACGTGAAATCTAAGCTGTAAATTTTTATAGCGCAAGAAAGCACTCCAGACGGGGTGCTTTTTTTATACAAGAAACTATGTTTAGACTTGCCAAATTTTGCCCAGTGGAGTGCGACAGGAAGTCGCACGTTTGCCCGTATGGTAGCGGAACAGCGACATCCATGTCGCTTGGTCATGTGATTCAAATTTTTAAGGATTCATCAAAATGTTTTTCTGTAGGCGAATTTCTTTTACATACTGAATGCTTTCTATACAATGACCTTAAAATAAATTGTCCAAGACCGACGCTTAAAATTGGTCATCGCCCAGGAAGAAAATAATGAGTAAAGATAATATCCGCGAGCATTCAGCCCCCGTTTATGAAGGCATTGAAAATGCACCGGCGCGATCCATGATGCGTGCTACCGGTTTTAAAGATGCTGATTTTGATCGGCCATTCATTGGGATTGCCTCAACCTGGGCCAATGTCACACCATGTAATATGCATATTGATGGTTTGGCCAGAACTGTCGAGCAGGGCGTGAGTGCTGCGGGCGGCAAGGGTATTATCTTCAATACCATTACCATTTCTGACGGGATTTCCAACGGTACGGAAGGGATGAAATATTCATTGGTATCGCGTGAAATTATTGCCGATTCGATTGAAACTGTGGTTGGCTGTCAGGCCTATGATGGGGTTATTGCGATTGGCGGCTGTGATAAAAACATGCCGGGCTGCATTATGGGACTGGCTCGTCTAAACCGCCCCGGTCTGTTTATTTATGGCGGTACCATCAAACCCGGTGAAGGTCATACTGACATGATTTCGGTATTTGAAGCGGTAGGTCAGTATGCCAAAGGTGAAATTAACGCGATTCAGGTCAAGCATATTGAAGAAGTATCCTTGCCGGGTCCGGGCTCCTGTGGCGGCATGTATACGGCCAACTCGATGGCCTCTGCAATTGAAGCACTTGGCATGAGCCTGCCGGGTTCCTCCGCGCAGGAAGCAGTTTCGGAAGACAAGCAAATCGACTGTGCCCGTGCCGGTGAAGCAGTCATGAATCTGTTGCGCCTGGATATCAAGCCACGTGACATCATGACCAAGGCTGCTTTCGAAAATTCAATCAAGGTCTTGATTGCACTGGGTGGTTCGACCAACGGGGTACTACATCTTTTGGCCATGGCGCATACCGCAGGGGTGGAACTGAGCCTGGATGATTTCGTGCGGATTGGCAAAGATATTCCGGTGGTGGCCGATGTGCGTCCATCCGGGAAATATCTGATGTCGGAACTGATTGCTATAGGCGGAATCCAGCCATTGATGAAGCGCATGCTGGATGCCGGCATGCTGGATGGGTCCTGTTTAACGGTCACAGGTAAGACGCTGGCAGAAAACCTGGCAGATGTAAAAGATTATCCGGAAGGTCAGCAGATCATTTTACCTTTTGACAAGCCGGTAAAAAAAGACTCACATCTGGTGATTCTCAAAGGTAACCTGTCACCAAAAGGCGCCGTGGCGAAAATTACCGGTAAGGAAGGCTTGCACTTCAAAGGACCGGCACGGGTCTTTGAAGGTGAGCAGGGTGCGATGCGTGGCATTCTGGATGGCGAAGTCCAGCCGGGCGAAGTAGTGGTGATTCGTGGCGTCGGCCCGAAAGGCGGGCCAGGTATGCCAGAAATGCTGAAACCGACTTCTGCGATTATTGGTAAAGGTCTGGGTGATTCAGTAGCATTAATTACCGACGGACGTTTCTCCGGTGGTAGTCATGGTTTTGTGATTGGTCATGTGACGCCAGAAGCCTATGAGGGTGGCCCGATTGGGCTGGTGCAAAATGGCGATCAGATTTCGATTAATGCCGAAACCCGGGAAATGACCTGGCATGTGGATGAACAGGAGATTGCAGCACGTCAAGCGACCTGGACCAAACCTCAGCCAAACTATACGCATGGTGCGCTGGCCAAATTTGCCAAACTGACCTCAGGTGCAGAAACCGGAGCAGTCACTGACCTGAATCTTGATCTCTAATCTATTGTTAAACATTGAACATTTGCTTATGACTTGATATAAGTTTTTACACCATGCAGAGCTTTGGTTCTGCAATTTTAAAAATAGATTATTCTGTGTAGCTGCTACTGTATGGCGCTGTGCACAGTCACTCTTGTCGAGGCCGATCTCATGTCCCTGTTACGCCGTTGGTTTGATCCAATCCGATCGAGTTGGTTTTACCAAAAACCGACCCGTCAAACGGTGTTATCTATTGAAGATGGGCTGAGTATCCATTTAAGACTGGACGATGTCTACAGTTATCTGGCGGTACAGCAGTTGCCCCAGCTCGAAGAAATTTTAAGTCCGGCATTAAAACCGCTAAAAGTGATCATTTCTAGTGAGCATGCCGAACCGCCGAACCAGATGTCTTTTGATGAATGGCAGCACTACACGATTAATGATGCCAAGATCTTGTCGAAACAGCATCGCTTCAGTTTTCACGACACACCGGAATTACCGAGTGCTGAGGCCTTAAAACAGGCCGAACTGATTTTGCGCTATACACCGCTGCGGGGACAGGATTTTCTGTACTTGCTGGAAGATGTATTCCATATGCTCTGGCAGAAGCAGACCGGAAAGTTGCGCACCCTGTATGTCATGGCCAGTCGCCATCATCAGCCACAGGATTTTCCCGAACGTATTTTTGACCAGACGCCCATACTGGCCAGCTATTTTAATTTAGGCGGACGCCAGTATCAGGCAGTCGATGACCTGTTGCGTCTCACCCGGCGTCTGGAGCAGCAAAAACTGCTGACCGGTAATCCGATTTTTATGATCGATCACATTGAATGGCGTGAGCATCTGATCAGTGATGCCGAAGAACTGAACGAGATCCAGTCGATGGATCCGGAACTGGACTTGTATATCGCGCTGGAAGATCCGATTTCCTGGCTATTGCTTGCCTACATCAAGGAAGAGCTGGCGGATTTTTATAATATCCAGCTGAATGTCTATCCCTTGTCCTATCGTGGCCGGGACAAGTTTGACTGGAGTCTGGCTACTCGTTTATCCAAACGGACTGATGTTAAATTCACCCCGTTCTGCCGGCCGACCGAGCAGGCAATCGTACCTATGGCCCAGTTATTTTATAGCTGTCCTGAAGAACAGCGGATCGAGGCTATGTATGAGATTTTGCAAGCCGTGTGGACCCAAGGGGCAGACCTGTCTTATGCGCCACATTTCAGGCGTTTGCAACAGCAGTTAAATATTGTGGAGCTGACCCAGGACGACATTCTGGCCAAGTTGCAGGATAACGACATGCTGTGTGAAATGAAGTCGCAACCAAACTTTCCAGTGCTGGAATTACGCATAGATGATCAAAGTTATACATTTAATAGCTTATATCGGGTCTGGATGATTGAAAGTATTTTCAGTAATGTGTTAGAAGAAAAGTATAAGAGTAATAATCAAACTGAAAGTGAACTGAAAAAACATGGAAAAGATCAAAGCTGAATCATTACAACATGCACGTCACCAGATCGATGCCATTGATACAGCTTTAGTTGAGCTGATCGCTGCGCGTCAATTTTATGTTGATCAAACGACCCGTTTCAAGAAAACCGAGACCGATTTGCAGTCACCCGAACGTATGGAGCAGATTGTAGAAAATGTTAGAGCTCTGGCGCAAAAGCAGGGTGTTGATCAGGAATTTATAGAACATCTGTATCGTGAAATGTTCCATTACTTTATTCAACGTGAACTGAAAGAGTTTCGTCCTTAAGTGATGTTCAGATTCATTTTCTGCTGATGAATATGATGGTTTCTGGCATATCAAACTCGAGCCTCAAGATTTGCTTGAGGCTGTCTCCTTAAAAACCTGATTTTTCTCTATCAGCAATAGCTATAACATGGTTCTAAATAAATTTAGGGCTATCGGATGATTGCTTTTGTTATTGCTGTTTTTGCTCTGGCTGGCATGATTAAAGGCACGATTGGTTTAGGTCTGCCTGCAGTATCTATGGGTTTGCTGACCATATTTATGAGTCCTTTTCAGGCCGCGACCTTACTGATCGTACCTTCACTGCTAACCAATTTCTGGCAGTTATTTGCCGAAGGCCATGTCCTGCAATTAATCCGCCGTTTCTGGCTACTGCTGACCGGTATCATCATAGGTTCAGTATGGAGTATTTTTCCGACTTTAGGTCATGCTGAATTTCATAGTGAAGCCCTCTTGGGAGGAATGCTGGCCCTGTATGGTCTCTACGGTCTATACGCTAGAACAATGCCAGATTTGAGCCGGCATGAAACATGGCTCTCTCCGATGATGGGTTATCTGGGCGGTGCCTTGACCGTGGCGACCGGTGTCATCGTAATTCCAGTCGTGCCTTATTTACAGACTTTACATTTAAAACGTGACGATCTGGTCCAGGCTTTAGGCTTGGTATTTACCACCTCAACTATATGTCTGGCCATCTTTCTGCATCAAAATCCTGTTGAAGATATACCGACCGATTATACGATGTCAGCGATTGCACTCATTCCTGCGCTGATCGGGATGTGGTTCGGCAAGAAAATCCGCTATCGTATTCCTGAACAGAAATTCCGGACGGTATTTTTTATTGGCCTGATGGTCCTGGGCAGTTATATGATGCTGCATCAATTCGGCTGGATTTAATCCAGAATTTTTTGTAGATCTGCAGAAACTAAAAACTGGCTGAAGTGCCGATAAGTCGTATTGAGTTCATCAAAATTTTTTGCGGCCAATAACAGTTTGCGGTTAGCCCAATCCCCATCCAGCTTGATTTGCCTAAATGCATATAATTTTGCCAGACGTTGCGCGGCGCGTTTTGGCATGATGGCAATGCCAACACTATTGGCCACGACTTGGGCAACCGCTGCAAAATTCGGTAAACGCAGGCGGTATTGAATCTCACAGTTCAGCAAACGGGCCTGGGTTTCAATCGACTGCTGTAATGAGTGATATTGCATCAAACCGACAAAGGGGTAATTTAAACAGTCTGCTAATGTTAATGTCTGAATGTGACTTAAATCATGCTGTTCCGGACAGATCAGGACCAAAGGATCATCTGCAAATTCCAGTGTCTGTAATTCAAATGCAGGGAAAAAGCTCGAGATTAGTCCGAGTTTGGCAGTACCGTTGTTTAAAGCTGTAATGATGTCATTGCTTTCTGCTTCTTTTAAATCAATCTGGATATGGGAATTTTTAACCAGATATTGTGGCAGCAGTAAGGGCAGGTATTCGCTCTGTGCTGAGGAATTACACCATAAACTGATGTTGGCGTTCAGTTCCTCGCCAAAGCTGGCCATGGCCTGAGACAGTTGGTGTCCCTGTTGCAAGAGCACTTGAGCATGATCAGCAAAGACCTGTCCTGCACAAGTCAGTTTCACCCCGCCTGAATGACGGGTAAACAGACTGACCTGATAGTGTTGTTCCAGCTTTTTAATCCGCTCACTGACCGCTTGCAGGGAAATGGCAGAGCGTTCAGCACCTTTGGTCAGACTACCTGTTTCGACAATATTGAGAAAAAGATCTAAATCAAAAAAATCCAGACGCATCGGCAGGATGCTCACACAAAAGATCAGCCTTATCTTAAACAATTCTTGTGCTATAAAAAAAGCAGCCATGTGGCTGCTTGAAAAATTAAGTCTGAGAATTATTTTTTATCGGCCAGACCAAAGAACCAGTTCAATAGAAGGGCAGCGAAAGTTGCGGTACCAATCCCACCCAGATTGAAGCTGCCAAAGGTCAGGGCAAAATCACCTGTACCCAGAATAATGGTCACCGCGGCTACCATCAGGTTTTTGTTCTGCGAGAAATCAACCTTGTTTTCAATCCAGATTTTGGCACCGGCAATGGTAATCAGACCAAACACCACAATCGAAGCACCCGTCAGAATCGCTGTTGGAATCGTGTGAATAATTGCACCAAACTTTGGCGATAACCCCAGAAACACGGCAAAGACACCCGCGACGGCAAAGATGATGGTCGAGTAGACCCGGGTGACGGCCATTACACCGATGTTTTCACCATAGGTGGTCATACCCGGCGCACCCACACTACCGGCCAGCGTCGTGGCAACGCCATCTGCAACAAAGGCTTTACCAATATATGGATCCAGATTTTCACCGGTCATTGCACTTACAGCTTTAATATGCCCCAGATTTTCAGCCACCAGAATCAGTGCAATCGGTGCAATAATCAGCATGGCGTTTAATTCAAAGGTCGGTGCGTGGAAAGTTGGTAAACCGAACCAGGCAGCTTGTTGCACGGGAAGGAAGTTGATGGGCGTGCCATAGCCCATGACATTGCTGAGTACAAAATAGATCAGATAGGCTAGGAGCAGGCCAATCAGCAAGAGCAGACGCTGTAACAAGCCACGGGTAAATACGGCAATTGAACCCATGCACAGGACGGTGACCAGGGACATCCACATATTAAAGGTATTGCCCATCACGCTTTTCACCGTAACGGGGGCAAGATTCAGGCCAATGATCATCACCACGGCACCGGTCACCACCGGGGGCATCAGCTTTTCAATCCAGCGGGTGCCCGTCGCCATGACCAGAAAGCCCATCAGCGCATAGAAGATACCACAGGCAATGATACCGCCGGCTGCAGCACCAATATTCGGATTGAGTCCGCCACCACCCGCATAACCGGTTGCTGCGATCACCACCCCAATAAAAGCAAAGCTTGAACCTAGATAACTTGGAACCCGGCCACCTGTGATCAGAAAGAACAGAATGGTACAGATCCCTGACATTAAAATTGCCAGATTTGGGTCAAAGCCCATCAAAAATGGTGCCAGTACCGTTGCACCAAACATGGCAAAAGCATGTTGTACCCCTAGGATCAGGGTTTGGGCAGGCGGTAAATACTCTGCGGTACCTACTGGTCGTGCATCGATACTACCCTCGTAAGGGCGCCATTTGGGAAACCAATTGGACATAAAATGAGCACTCGAAAGATAAATTGTGCACATCATACTCTTGTTTTTTTCAAGATTTAATTACCAGAACAAAAATTTTGTTCAAATTAATTCTATGACTTTATTTAATATTTTACCGTGCGGTAAAAGTTTTTGAAATTAAAACTAAAGTTAAATCAGTAGATTAATTCCCGAACAATTCATATTCAACTTCTATAACTAATTTTAATTTGATATATAAATAAAGCTTTTTGTAGCTATTGACTGGTCAATAAAAAAGCACATCGTATAGATGTGCTTTAAATTGAAGTCAGAAAATCAACCGGTATTGCGTAAACCGGCCGCAATTCCGGCAATACTGACCATCAGCGCATGATCCACCGGGGTGTTTTCGGCCTGTTGCTGTTCAAGATATAAACGGCGACGTTTCATCAGTTCGGCTTGCAGCAAGTGCAAGGGTAACAGATACGGTTTACGCACCTTCATGGACTGATCCAGTACGCCGTTGCTGCTCAGAAGTTTCGATTCACCTTTCAAGGTTAACAGGGTTTGTACGGCATCCTGCAAACGCTGGCGTAACGCTGTCCCCAGAATTTTCAGATCTTCATCCTGGGTCAGATGCGATTCGTAATAAAGTGCCACATGGGCATCGGCTTTAGAAAGTACCATTTCCAGCATATCAATCAGGGTCTGGAAATATGGCCACTCGGCCAGCATCTCATCGAGTACAGTACGCTGTCCCTGATCCAGGACTTCATTCAGTGCAGCACCGGTACCGAGCCAGGCAGGCAGCATCAGGCGGATCTGGGTCCAGGCAAATACCCAGGGAATCGCACGTAGGGATTCAATCCCGCCACTGACTTTACGTTTGGCGGGGCGTGAACCCAGAGGCAGCATCTGCAGTTCAAGCTCAGGGGTAACGGTACGCAGGTATTTTACAAAATGCGGATTTTCCCGTACGGTCTGGCGATAGACCTGAACCGACAGTTCGGTCATTTGATGCATCAGGTCGCGCCATTCCGGTTTTGGCTCAGGTGGCGGGAGCAGTGTCGCTTCCAGGGTTGCAGCGGTATAAATTTCCAGATTTTGCAGCGCGATTTCTTCCAGCCCGAATTTAAAGCGGATCATTTCACCCTGTTCAGTCACCCGGATCGTACCGGAAATAGAACCCGGTGGCTGAGAGAACAAGGCTTGCTGGGTGGGCGCACCACCACGGCTGATTGAACCGCCACGACCATGAAACAGGGTCAATTGCACGTCATGTTGCTGGGCAACTGCGGTCAGTTCTTCCTGGGCACGATACTGCGCCCAGTTGGCTGACATAAAACCGGCATCCTTGGCAGAATCCGAATAGCCAATCATGACTTCATGTTTGCCCTGAATATGCTGTTTGTACCAGTGCATATTGAACAGGGTCGACATGGTTGCGGCTGCACCATCCAGATCTTTCAAGGTTTCAAACAGAGGAACCACCCGTAAGGCCTGCTCGATGCCGGCTTCTTTTTGTAACAGCAGTACCGCCAAGACATCACTTGGATATTCTGCCATGGAAATAATATAGGCACCCAGAGACTCGCTCGGCTGTTCTGCCAGTGTGCGCATGGTGGCAAAGACTTCCTGTACATCCGGATGTTCAATCAGGCTGCCGGCCGGTTCATTCAGATGTTTAGGCAGTAACGGACGCTTGCTTTGCAATTCCTGCAGTAAAAAGTTTTGACGGGCCTGTTCGGTCCAGGTTTCAAAATTCCCCAGTCCCAAATATTCAGTAATGGCTGAAATCGCCTGACGGTGACGCCCAGATTCCTGACGGATATCCAGTTTCAGTAGTTCGATCCCAAAACTGTTGACCCGGTAAATAAAGTCCAGCAGGCTGCCATTGGCAATTTCAGCCAGATTGCAGTCCATCAGCGAGCGGTAACAGGTCAGGAGCGGTTGTAAAAGTTCGTCTTTACTTTTAATCACCAGACTGTCATCGGCATCATTGCCTTTTAATTTTTCTGCCAGCCAGTGCCGCGTCGCTTTCAGGCGGGTACGGGTGTCACGTAAATATTCACGATAGGGTTCTGGATGGGGCTGGCCCAAGGCTTCGGAAATTTCCGGACTGCATTGCTGAATGGACAGTTCCCAGCGCAGGTTTTCAATATCGCGTACATAAAGGTCGGCTGCTTTCCAGCGTGACAGCCACAGTACTTCCTGAGTGACGGTGTGAGTGACATTTGGATTGCCGTCGCGGTCACCACCCATCCAGGAGGCAAAACGTACTGGTGCGACATCTAAGGGCAGGTTCTGGCCACATTGCGCTTGCACCATGCCATTTAGTTCGCGGATAAATTTCGGGACTGCATTCCACAGGGTCTGTTCAATGGTGGTAAAACCCCATTTGGCTTCATCGATCGGAGTCGGGCGATGCTGACGGATTTCATCGGTTTGCCAGGCAGAGCTGATCAGCTGTTTCAGATCGGCCAGAACTGCCTGACGTTCACGTGGAGTCAGTTTCTGCTGGTCGAATTTGGACAGGGCAGTGTTGATGCCATCATATTTTTGAATCAGAGTACGGCGGCTGACTTCTGTGGGATGCGCGGTCAGGACCAGTTCAATTTTCAGTTCACAGATTTGCTGATACAGCGTATCGGCAGAAATTTCCTGCTGTTTAAATTTTTCAAATAAAGGCACCAGAGGATTGGGCGATTCTGCAGTGTCATCAAACTCGCTCTGACGGCGACGACGTACCACATGATATTGTTCGGCAATATTGGCAAAGTTTAAAAAGTGGGTAAAGGCACGGGTCAGCGGCAGGATTTCGGCATCTTCCAGACTCAAAAACAGCTGTTCCAGTTGTTTTTCTGCTTCGACCTGTCCATCGCGAGCGCCTTTGGACAGGGCACGGATCTGCTCGATCTGATTAAACAAATCCTGCCCGGCATGTAATTTTAAGGTTTCCCCAAGCAAATTACCCAGTAAGCGTACGTCTTCGCGTAGTGGTGCATCAATCTGTTGAATCATTTTTTATTCCCTCACATGCATGCTTTGACTATACCGCGACTGCATGACAATCCAAGTCCCCTAGAGACAAAAGTTGCAGAGCATTGGCTACTTTTTTAGCAACTTTTAGGCCATATACGGTGATCGATGATCAGTCCGAAGGAAAGGAGTTAATCCGGCAGGGCATATTTCAGCATAAACAGTTCAATGGCCTCGCTAATAATCTGTTGCTGTTCTGCGCTTGAAGGGGGAGGGCTGAGACCCAGCAGGATTTTCTGATGACGGGTTCCGGTCAGCAAGGATACGATCAGCTCGGTCTGTTTTTCTGGAAGATCGATCTGAATAAAGCGGTATTGCTGGGCCAGGGTAAAAAAATCATTCCAGACTGCATCCAGTTTGCTATGCGAGGCCTGATAAAACTGTTCTGCCAGAGGACTTTGCTGCGAGGCCAGTTCCATCAGTAGCAGGTCCAGCTTGATCGCTTCTGGTAAATGAATAATATTTAAAGCGCGTTGACAGGCCTGATAAAATTCCTGCACAAAGTCACTGCTCGGCTGCAAGAGCTGAGGATGTTCATGCAGAATGGCTTCACAGGTATCCTCAATCGCACAGCTAAACAGGGTCGCCTTGTCCTGAAAATGATTATACACCGTCAGCTTGGTCACACCTGCCTCACGTGCAATCTGGTTCATGCTGGAGGCATGATAGCCATGCGCTAAAAACAGCGCTTTGGCCACACTCAGGATGCGCTGACGCTTTTCCAGATCCTTGGGTCGTCCTACAGGTATTTGCACAATTTCTTCCAAAAAAAGTCAACACGGTCATTGCTTTGAAGCTTGAGTTGTAATTAGTGTACCGGGTGGTATATTAATTAAAAAACAAGCAATTCAATATATCAGCATAGTTTGCCCTAAAAAAGACGATCAGATAAGAGCGAATAAGATGAGCAGGATTTACAGCGTATTGGCTGGCATGGTGGTGCTTTGCAGCGTGACCTTAAGCGGGTGCAGCAAAGATACTGCTGCAGCAGAACAGGAAGTTCCCTTTGTCATGGTGGCCACACCCATTACTTCACAGCATGAATTAAAAAGTTATGCCGGTGATGTGCAGGCACGTCAGCAAACGGCGCTGGCATTTCGGGTCGCTGGACAGGTGACCCAGCGCTTCGCCGATGTGGGTGACCAGGTCAAAGTCGGACAGGTGCTGGCAACTCTGGATGTCAAAGATGCCCAGCTGCAGCTGGATGCAGCACGTGCCCAGCTGGAAAGCGCGCAGTCTGCCACTAAGATTGCTCAGGATGAATTACAACGTTTCAAGCAGTTATTGCCATCCAATGCCGTGAGCCGCTCACAATATGACGCGATCGGAAACCAGTACAAGACCGCCCTGTCAAATCTGAAGCAGGCACAATCCAACTATGATACCGCTAAAAACCAGACTGCTTATAATCAGCTGATTGCCACCAGAAACGGCGTAATCACTGCACGCAATATTGAAACAGGTCAGGTGGTCGCTGCCGGGCAGGCGGCGTATGAACTGGCGATTGCCGGTGAGCGTGAAGTGGTAATTGGCGTACCGGAACAGGCTATTTCGGAGATCAAGGTTAGACAGGCAGCTACAGTGACATTATGGTCCAAACCTGAAGAAAAATTTGCCGCTTTTGTTCGTGAGATTTCACCAGCAGCGGACCAGTCGCGTACCTTCCGGGTTAAAGTTTCCTTACGTGAAGGCAATGGCCAGATCCAGCTGGGACAAAGTGCCCGGGTATTTTTTCAGCACAGCCGCGATAATATGCTTAGTGTGCCGCTATCCAGTGTCTCGGCAACGGATCAGCAGGCTTATGTCATGGTGGTCCAGCCGGATCATACCTTACGTAAAGTCCCGGTCCAGCTCGGTGCCTATGGCCGGGACAGTGTTCCTGTACTCAGTGGCCTCAAGCCGGAAGACTATGTGGTGATTGGCGGCGTACATCTGCTGCGTAACCAGCAAAAAATCAATCCGATTGATCGTGAAAACCGTCGTGTGACCATTCAGGCAGGGAGTTAAGCATGAACTTTAACCTGTCGGAATGGGCCTTAAAAAATAAAGGTCTGGTGCTGTATTTTATGATCCTGCTGGGTCTGATCGGCATCGTCTCTTATTCCAAACTGTCGCAAAGTGAAGATCCGCCTTTTACCTTTAAAGTCATGGTGATCCAGACCTATTGGCCGGGTGCCAGTGCCAAAGAAGTATCCCTGCAGGTCACTGACCGGATTGAAAAGGAACTGATGACCACGGGACAGTATGATCGCATCATGGCCTATTCGCGTCCGGGTGAATCCATGGTGACTTTTGTTGCCAAGGATTCCCTCGCTTCGAAAGATGTCGCGGATGTCTGGTATAACGTGCGCAAGAAGGTGGGCGATATCCGGCATGAATTGCCACAAGGGATACAAGGTCCATTCTTTAATGATGAATTCGGCGATACCTTTGGCAATATTTATGTGCTCAAGGGTAAAGATTTTGACTATGCGACCCTCAAGGAATACGCCGACCGCTTACAGCTGCAACTGCAACGGGTCAAAGATGTTGCCAAAGTTGAGCTGATTGGCCTGCAAGACCAGAAAATCTGGATTGAAATTTCCAATACCAAGGCCATCCAGCTGGGCGTTCCAGTGATGGCGATTCAGCAAGCCCTGCAGCAGCAAAATGCCACCACCCAGTCTGGTTTTTTTGAAACTGGTTCAGACCGGATACAGGTGCGGGTCAGTGGTGCATTAAACAGTGTTGAAGAATTAAGACAGATGCCGCTGCTGGTCAATGGCAAAACCATTCAGCTGGGGGATGTCGCGGAAGTCTATCGAGGCTTTAGTGATCCGGCACAACCGCGGATGCGCTTTATGGGCGAAAACGGCATTGGTATTGCTGTATCGATGCGTAAGGGCGGGGATATTCTGGCACTGGGTAAACATCTGGAACAGGAGTTTGCCCACCTGCAAAAAACCTTGCCACTCGGCATGGAACTGCAAAAAGTCTCCGATCAGCCGGTGGCAGTTAAACGCAGTATTAACGAATTTATGAAAGTGCTGGCAGAAGCGGTGATTATCGTATTGCTGGTCAGTTTTTTCTCGCTCGGTTTCCGGACCGGTCTGGTGGTGGCTTTCTCGATTCCGCTGGTGCTGGCCATGACCTTTGCCGGTATGCAGCTGTTTGATGTCGGACTGCATAAAATTTCCTTAGGGGCTCTGATTCTGGCCCTCGGTCTTTTGGTCGATGATGCCATTATCGCGATTGAAATGATGGCGATTAAAATGGAGCAGGGTTATAGCCGTTTACAAGCGGCCGGGCATGCCTGGCGCACCACGGCTTTTCCGATGCTGACCGGGACCCTGATTACCGCTGCCGGTTTTCTGCCGATCGCCACTGCAGCCTCGAGTACCGGGGAATATACCCGTTCGATTTTCCAGGTAGTGACCATCGCATTGCTGGTATCCTGGCTGGCCGCGGTACTGTTTGTGCCATATTTAGGCGATAAACTTCTACCGGATTTCAACAAAGATTTAATTCAAAAAGCACCGTGGTATCAGCGGCTCTGGGCACGTCTGCGCAAACAGCCGGAACCGGCGCCGATTGTGCATCATGCCGGTGAACATTATGACCCTTATGAAACCCGGTTTTATCAGGGTTTTCGCCGTTGGGTCGATGCCTGTGTGACCTATCGTAAAACTGTCATTGCTGCCACCGTCGGAATTTTTATCCTGTCTATTTTAATGTTTAAGCTGGTGCCGCAGCAGTTTTTCCCGCCTTCGAACCGGGCGGAAATTCTGATAGATCTGAAACTTGAAGAAGGTGCATCACTGAAGGCCACTGAAGCTGCAGTAAAAAAAGTCGAAGCCTTTTTATCGAAACAAGAGGGCATTGATAACTATGTGGCTTATGTCGGGATGGGATCGCCGCGTTTCTATTTACCGCTCGATCAGCAGTTGCCGCAAAGCAGCTTTGCCCAGTTTGTGGTATTGGCTTCATCGCTGGAAGACCGTAATGAAATCCGCAAATCCTTAAGTGACCAGATTCGCAGGTTATTGCCGGAAGTGCGTACCCGGGTGTCCTTGCTGGAAAATGGTCCACCTGTGGGCTATCCACTGCAGTTCCGGGTATCGGGGGAAGACTTGGGGCTGGTGCGTGAATGGGCGCAGAAAGTCGCTGCCACCGTGAGTGAGAATCCGAATACCACCAATGTGCATCTGGACTGGGGAGAGCCGAGCAAAGTCATCAAATTGCAGATTGATCAGGATCGTGCCCGTCAGCTTGGGGTGAGCAGCAGTGAACTGGCCAATGTACTCAACAGCTCGATTTTGGGGGCCGGCATTGACCAGTACCGTGAAAAACGTGAACTGATTGAAATCCGTTTGCGTGGTGCTCAGGCTGAACGGGTGGAGGTAGCATCTTTAGCCAGTCTGGCTGTTCCGACCGCAACCGGTAGATCGGTACCTTTGGCGCAGCTTGCCAAAATTGAATACAGCTTTGAAGAAGGCCTGATCTGGCATCGTAATCGCTTGCCGACCATTACCGTACGTGCCGATATTCGTAGCAAGTTGCAACCCGCTACTGTGGTCAATGAACTCAAAGAGCCACTGGAAAAAATCCGGGCAGAGCTGCCGAATGGCTATCTGCTGCAAGTGGGCGGTACAGTTGAAGAATCGGCTCGTGGACAGAACTCGGTTAATGCCGGCATGCCTTTATTCCTCGCAGTCGTCATGACTTTATTGATGATTCAGCTCAAGAGCTTCTCACGGGCTTTTATTGTGTTCCTGACTGCACCTTTGGGCATTATCGGAGTAGTGTTATTCCTGTTAATTTTCAATAAACCTTTCGGTTTTGTGGCGATGCTTGGGACGATTGCCTTATCCGGAATGATCATGCGCAACTCGCTCATTCTGATTGACCAGATTGAGCAGGATATTCAGGCCGGAGAGTCGCAGTGGGATGCCATCATCAATGCCACGGTACGCCGTTGTCGTCCGATCGTATTGACCGCACTGGCTGCGGTGCTGGCCATGATTCCCTTGTCCCGCAGTATTTTCTTCGGGCCGATGGCAGTGGCGATTATGGGAGGTTTGATTGTAGCCACACTATTAACCCTGTTTTTCCTGCCTGCCTTATATGCACAGTGGTTTAAAGTGAGAAAAAGTTTAAATTCTGTTTAAATTTGTCATAATTTCAGGTGCGAAATTATGAAATTTTCAATATAGTAGCACCTGAGATTTTTATAATTTAAAAAAATAAGTATTTGCTGCATTGGCCGAACTGCCAATATGGTAACGAGGTTGATCCAAACATGACTCAAGTTCCATTAACCAAGATGCGACGCTCCGTAGCGATGGCTTATGTCTTCATGTTTTTGGCCTTATTTACGCTGGTTAGTGGATTATTCGCCTACTGGTTTGCCCGTAAAGTCACCCAGGTCGATTATGCAGAAGTCTGGTTACAGGCACAGGCACTATGGATCATGCGTAATATCGTGATTTATACCATTTTGGCGATCTTTGCTTCGCTGTGGTTTATCCCACTGTTTTTCTTTGCCTGGGATAGCCAGCTCTGGGTCAAAGCCTGTGTAGTGACCGGGGTGATTTTCAGCTTTATTGCCTTTATTTTTCTGATCAATGCCTGGTTTAAAGGTATCTACAAGTTTTCGCAAAACAAAGCAGTCTTCTAAAAACATATAATTTTTTTAAAATTTCCCCTTGTAAAACTAGGTTTAACCCCCAATTTTAAACCTCAATTGAATATTAAACGAAATTCCGTGAGGAGCATCGCCAGACATGGCTAAACGTGATTATTATGAGGTTTTGGGTGTCGCTAAAACCGCTAGTGATGATGAAATCAAAAAAGCCTACCGTAAGTTGGCGATGAAATATCACCCAGACCGTAACCCGGAAAATCCTGAAGCAGAAGAGAAATTCAAAGAAGCTTCAGAAGCTTATGAAGTCCTGTCTGATAGTGAAAAACGTAGCATGTACGACCGTATGGGCCATCAGGCCTTTGAAGGTGGTATGGGCGGTGGTGGCTTCGGCGGCGGTTTTAGCGCAGAAGACATTTTCAGTCAGTTTGGTGATATTTTCGGTGGTGCTTTTGGGGGTGGTGGTCGTAGCCAGCAACGTGCCCGCCGTGGTTCAGACTTACGCTATGTGATGGAATTGACCCTGGAAGAAGCAGTTAAGGGTGTCAAGAAAACCATTACCTTTACTGCACCGGCACCGTGTGATGCCTGTGATGGTAAGGGATCAAAAAATCCAAACGATGTAGAAACCTGTCCGACCTGTCATGGTGCAGGTCAGGTGCGTATGCAGCAAGGTTTCTTCTCGGTACAGCAGACCTGTAGCACCTGTCGTGGTCAAGGTAAAATCATCAAGAACCCATGTAATAAATGTCATGGTTCTGGTGTAGTAGACCGACAGCAAACTCTGGAAGTGACTATTCCTGCCGGGGTAGATAATGGCGACCGTGTACGCTTGACTGGTAAAGGTGAAGCGATCCGTGACGGCCAGCCTGGTGACTTGTACGTAGAAGTGGTGGTGCGTGAGCACGAAATCTTCCAGCGTGATGGGGCCGATCTGTATATGGATGTTCCAGTCTCGATCGTGGATGCTGCCTTAGGCAAGGAAATTCAGATTCCGACCCTCGACGGTCGTGTCAGCCTGAAAATTCCTGAAGGAACGCAAACTGGTAAACTGTTCCGTTTACGCGGTAAGGGTGTTAAGCCGGTACGTAGCAGTATGCAAGGCGATTTGCTGTGCAGGATTGTGGTTGAAACGCCAGTCAACTTAAGTTCACGTCAGCGCGAACTGTTAAAAGAACTCCAGGAAACCATGGATGGTGACGACAGCAAGTCATCACCGAAGAAAAAATCATTCTTTGACCGTTTATTCGATTAATGGAATGAAACTAGAAAAAGGACGCTTTGGCGTCCTTTTTTATGGCTTATAGCAAATTTTATTCTGCTGTAGGTTTCTCAATCAGAAGGGCCTGCATATTCTCAAGTCTTATCAATCCCGGCAAACCCCATTTTTAGATATAGTTTCCTAAATATGAATAGGTTTTAAATCTTTTCTCTGCCCTGATTTTTTCAAAAAGATCCCGGTCGCCCTTAGTAAATTTAATGATTTTAGGCAAGAAAATGATTTCATTTTCTCTACTAAACAACAAGTTGATATATCGATCTGGATTAGACCAGCCATGTCTATCTTTAAAATAGAAAGCTGAATAATCTGCACAGAATGCCTGAATACTCATATATTGTTTATAATCTATAAAGACTTTCTGCTGGCATAAATAAGCTAGAAAATAGAGGAATGATCCTTCTGAATAGGTATTTTTAATTTTTTCAAAGTTAATATCTTGTTTTAATTTTTCTAAAAGTGCCTCGGGTGAAGAATATAAGGCTTCTAGCAAAACTTCTAACCACTTTCCAATGATAAAACTACCTTTTGGAGAACCTAAGAACCAGGATTCGACACACGGCAGATCATGAATAAAATGACATTTTCTATAAAAGCCAATAAGTTCATAATGAGTTTGATTATATTGATTTAAGCCAGTAATGTTATTGATCGAGGTGTTGGTCAGAGTGGAGGCATCAATCCAAAAACCGCCATAATTGTATAGTAGAATAAGCCTTAATAAATCACTCCGAAAAGTAGGATTCATATCATCCTTAAATAAATCATATTCTGTATAGTCTCTTATATTGTCTTTATTAATTAAGGTAATCTCATAGCCCGGGTTTAAATTTTCAAGTTTTTTAACTATTTTGTTAATGAGCGGGGGAGGATTTGAATCCCAATATAACCATATATTTTTTTCAATAGATTTGGGTTGAGTGAGTTTATTGTATTCAAACAAATCTGAATAATGAAATTTTTCTGTTGTATCAACATAATCATTAAATTTTAAATAGAATTCTTCCCATCCTAAAGGTTTATCTGAGCCATTCACAATATTGAGATCTGATCTGCAGGATAAATATTTATTTTCTATTTTTATATTAAGGTGATATCCATGATGATGAACGATCAGATTTACTTCTTGTAAATTATCAGTTAAAGAAAATTTATTTTCTAGAAAGAATATATATTTCTTGGAATCATTTAGCTGAATAAAAATGTTTTTTCCATCAAACAGTACTTCATATATACCAATCGGGATACCATCCCTATAGCATTTTAATGAACTGGTCTCTAGGTCATAGCCCAATATACCACCATGGAAACCTACTAAATTTATATTATTCAAAATTAAACCCTGGATATCATTTATTTATATAAAATTATATTCAGCTTGCAAATATAATTAATGAGTCTTGTTGGATAGATAAATAAGTAATTTTATTGGAAATAGAAAAACTATATTATAAATTATTCCTCTTATAAAACCCCAAACGCAGTTAAAAAATATGAGGAAAAAGCTTCATTATTACGTTCTAAGTAATCAATTTTTCTAAAATCAACTTACTATTTTATATACAATATATTAATTTTTATAAATATAATCAATATGATGGAGAACCATAATTTTTTATATTTTTCTCCTATTCGCTTGTTTTCAGTCCTTTGTCAGGGAGCTTCATGGTCAGCCACAATTGAAACAGGAACTGTAGCAAGTATCTATAAGAACGGCTTTGTGACATGCTCACTGTCAGGGAGTTTCGTAAAAAAGTATTTTTATTGAATTTATGCAATGCATCTTAGTGTTATTCCAGAGTTTTGTTATAGTAAGAACAATTTTGGATCAACATCAGGACTATGTTATGTCAGCTACACCACGCATTGGGATTTTGGGTGCAGGCGGTCGTATGGGGCGTATCCTTATTCAGGCTGTGCATGAAGCAGGTTATCAATTGGCGGCTGCAGTAGAACGCCCTGAAAGTACCTTATTGGGTGCTGATGCGGGCGAACTTGCCGGAATTGGCGCAACAGGTGTGAAGGTCGTGGGTAGCCTTACAGATGTAGTCAAAGACTGTGATGTCGTGATCGATTTCACTGCACCCGCAGCCACCGTCAATCATCTTAAAATCTGCCGTGAAGCGGGTGTCGCCATCGTGATTGGTACGACGGGTATGAATGACGAGCAAAAAGCCTATCTGGAACAATCTGCGACGGAAACCCCTGTAGTCTATGCAGCGAATTATTCAGTGGGCGTAAACGTCTCGATCAAACTGCTTGAACTGGCATCTAAGGTGTTTGGTGATACGGTTGATATCGAAGTGATTGAAGCACATCACCGTCATAAAGTCGATGCGCCATCGGGTACAGCTTTGATGTGGGGTGAGGCGATTGCGGGTGCTTTAGGCCGTAACCTGAAAGAAGATGCGGTATATTGCCGTGAAGGTCATACTGGTCCGCGTGAGCGTAAGAGCATTGGCTTCCAGACCATTCGTGGTGGCGATATTGTCGGTGAACATACCGCAATGTTTATTGCCGACGGGGAGCGTGTGGAAATTACCCATAAAGCCACCAATCGCATGAACTTTGCTTCTGGTGCGGTACGTGCTGCTGCCTGGGTAGTGGGCCGTGAAGCGCGTAAATATGATATGAAGGACGTGCTTGGTTTTAACGATATTCAGGTTTAAAATCGAGTTAAAATCATTTATAAAAAAATCTAAAACTAAAATAAGACGAATAAAAAATGCAAAAAATGATTTTCCTGCTCTGTGCAGTGGCGCTTGGTGCCATTGCGCAGGCCAAGCCTGTCGGGACGCCTAAACTCAGTATTCATAAAAATAATATCAAGGTCTGGACCTACCAGAATGAACAAAACCCGGTCTTTCTCTATAAAGCTGAAACCACCTATACCGCACCCATTGAAAATGCCGTGTCCCTGATTCTAAATGTCGAGCATGCCGTACAGTGGGTTCCCTATATGGGCAGCATCAAGATCCTGTCCCGTGATGATAAAAAAGGCGACTTTACCCTGTATATGGTGCTGGATTTTCCATTTCCCTTAAAAGACCGTGACCTGATTGTACAGGGCAAGATGATCAAGGAAGCCAATGGCCAGATCACCATCAAGAATAAAGCCATCCAAAGTGGTTATCCTTTAAACCCGGATTATGTGCGTTTAACCGATTATCAGGGGGACTGGACTTTTCAGAAACTGGCCAATAACCAGGTCAAGGTTTCAACCTATGGTTATGCCAATCCGGAAGGTTCCATTCCTTTGACTTTTGTGAATATGTTTGTGCAACAGCAGCCTTATCAGATGCTGCAAAAGATGAAGACTGAACTGGCCAAACCTGCCAGTATTGCGGTCTTGCCTAAAGCCCTGCAATAAAAAAGACCCAATTTCTGGGTCTTTTTAACAGCTGAAAATAAGCAGGATTTAAGCTGTAAAATCTGCTTTAAGCACAATCCGGTAACGGGCTTTGCCTGAATGCAGATGTTCAATCGCCTGGTTCAGCTGTGACATCGGGAATACTTCAATTTGCGGAGCAATATTTTTACGTGCAGCAAATTTCAGCAGCTGGCGCAGTGCAGCCGGCGAACCTGTCGGTGAGCCGCTTACTGACTTGGCCCCACCAATCAGCATGCCAGCCGGAATCTGCATCGGTTCCAGAGGTACACCGAGCATATGTACAGTACCATTGGGTGCCAGAGTTGCCAGATAAGCCTGCCAATCCAGAGTCACATTGACCGTACTCAGCAATAAATCAAACTTGCCACGCTGGGCTTTTAAGGCAGCCGAATCACGGCTATTGACCACATGGTCAGCGCCCATGCCTTTCAGCTCATCACTTTTATCCAGATTTGAGGTGAAAGCGGTAATCTCACAGCCCCAGGCTTTTAGCAGCTTGATGGCCATATGCCCTAAACCGCCAATACCAATTACGCCAACATGGTGAATGGCCTGAATCTGATGTTTCAGGATCGGATCAAATACGGTAATCCCGCCACAGAGCAGGGGGCCAGCACTTTCAGGATCAAGATCTTCGGGTAGGGGAATGACCCATTGCCATCCGGCACGCACTTTGTCGGCAAAACCACCGGCATGTCCGACAATGGTAGCCACCTGACCGCCAGTACACAGCACCTGCTGGCCTGAAATACAAGGATCGCAATATTGGCAACTTTCTGCCGTCCAGCCGATACCCACCCGTTGACCCACTTTCAGGCCTTTGGCTTCTGCACCCAGATGGGTAATGGTACCGATAATCTCATGTCCTGCTACAACCGGATACACTGAAGAACCCCAGTCATTATTGATCACTGAAATATCGGAATGACAGAGACCGCAGTATTCTACTTTGATTTCGACCTGATGCGGTTGCAGTTCTCCGGCATCAAACTGATAAGGTTCAAGTTCCGCACCTGCAGACATGGCTGCATAAGCTTGAATAATATTATTCGACATGATTTCGACTCTTATTTAAATGGGAGGATATTGTTTTAAAGTCACAATGATTTTCATGGTCATCGACCATACCAACGGCCTGCATAAAGGCATAGCAAATGGTGGGTCCGACAAATTTAAAACCGGCCTGTTTAAGGGCTTTAGACATCTGCTGACTCTCAATGGTTTGAGCGGGTGCTTGCCGATAATCCACAACATCATTATTCAGTCGCGGTTGCTGTGCAAAAGACCCGAGCCAATCCACCAGATTAATCCCTTGCTGTCGCAGCTTTAGCCATGCTTGGGCATTTTCCCGAATGGCATTGAGTTTGCCGCGATGCCGTATCAGGCTAGCATCTTCGAGTTTTATTTGGAGTTGTTGATCTGTAAGTGAGGCGATAGATTCGATCGAATATTTAAAAAAATGTTCACGATAAGCTTCACGTTTTTTAAGAACGGTAATCCAAGCCAGACCGGCCTGCTGTCCTTCCAGACACAGCATTTCAAACAGGCGATTTTCATCCAGCAGGGCCTGTCCCCATTCCTGGTCATGGTAGGTGATATACAGCGGATCATCGGAGCACCAGCCACAGCGTTGCACAGTCATGTGATGCTCCTTGTTTTGATGCTTTTATAATTTAAACACAGTCCATTGATCCTGCTGATTGTCCCAGTACCACAGTTCAGCCTGATCCAGATCGCTAAATTGAATCCACATATCTTTACCAGCCTTGTCAGCATAGCCGGTACTGATCAGAAGCGCATCCTCGGTAATTTCCATCACCCAGCCCTGATAAGTTTGACCATTCAATACAATTTTTTGTTGATTGCCTGATTCAGCAAATTCCACCAGACGATTGATCAACGCTTCTGACATGTAAATATCCTAAAATTAACGTAAATAGGGATAAGGGTTGACCACACCGCGGCCCTTGCCCTGTAAATAGATTCCATAATGCAGATGAGGAGCAGTATGCCGGGCATTACCGCTATTGCCGACATAACCGATCAGCTGGCCTTTTTTGACATGGTCGCCTACTTTTAAGCCACGTTTATGGCCATCCAGATGCGCATAATAATGCCAGGAGCCGCCTGGACCCAGAATCCAGACTACTTTACCACCCAAATTGTTATTACGTAAATCCGCAATCAGGCCCTCAGTCGCGCTAAAAACTTTGGTTCCACGTGGAGCCAGGATATCAATGCCTTCGTGCAGACGTCCGCGACTGCGAGAAGCGCCCCAGGTATCTGTTAATTCACGTGCCTGTACGCGTGCCACCGGGATTGGCAATGAACTAGGCATTTGCAGGCTGTTGAGCTTCTTCACCAGGATAGGGTTCAGTTGTACAGCGGGGGATTTTTTCGGTGTACTGCTACAGGCTGCCAGCAGCACAGTGATGAAAGCAATCCATGTCAAAGCAAGGTATTGGCGCACTTTATTCATCCTTAAATATTGGCAATGCTCATGTCGAGCTGATCGATATTTTGCTTTGTCCAGACTATGTCACAGATTGACGCTAGTGATCAATTTTTTCATGGCAGTCGGAATACCGGCATCGGTTGCTGTTTGTGGACTCATCCAGCAGCCTTGCAGTTCAATCGCCAGATGCTCCTGCTGATACTGATCTACAGCAAAAACAATCGCTTCAAGGTGCCAGGTAAAATGGGTAAAACTGTGGCTAATCTGGGTCTTTTTGACGATATTTTTCAGGCCCAGCTGCTGGCATCGCTGTTCCAATTCATGTGCATTTTCAATAATCGGCAGACACCAGAGACCGCCCCAAAGACCACTATTGGGACGTTGCTGCCAGAGCCAGTCTGTACCGGACTGGATCAGCAAGACCTGCGCAGAACGTACCGGAACCGGTTTTTTAGCCTTCTTGAAAGGCAATTCATTTTCCAGTCCTTGCTGATGTGCCTTGCAATGCTGCTGCATGGGACAATACAGACACAAAGGCTTTTTTGGCGTACATACGGTTGCTCCCAGATCCATAATCGCCTGGGTATAGTTATGATTGCGTTCAATAGGACAGAGCTGCTCCGCCAGCTGCCATAGGGCACGTTCATGCACTGGTTTGGACAGATCATCTTCAATGGCAAAGAAACGTGACAATACCCGTTTAACATTACCATCCATAATTACGCCATATTGACGTAAACCGAGTGACATCAGGGCGCCCGCGGTAGAACGGCCAATGCCGGGCAAAGCCATCCATTCTTCCAGAGTATGAGGGAACTGCTGCTGTGCCGTCACGATGCCGGCCGCTTTATGCAGATTGCGGGCGCGGGCATAATAGCCGAGACCTGCCCAGTAAGGTGCAACCTCATCCCATGAGGCTTGACCTAAGTCCTGAACAGTCGGGAAACGCTGGATAAATCGTTCGAAATATTGCAGTACAGTTTTGACCTGGGTTTGCTGCAACATGATTTCAGAAACCCAGACTTTATAGGGATCATCGGTCACCTGCCAGGGCAAGTCATGACGACCATGCACATCAAACCATTCCAACAGGGCATCTGAAAATACGAACATGAACACCTAGCAACCGAATAAACAGCAGCTAGTATAGCGGAATCAGCAGGGTGGGAATGTGAAAAGTAGGATAAAAATAGCTGCTCATTTGTTTGGGCAGAAGAGTGATTTCAAAAAAATAAACGCTCCGTAGAGCATTTATTTTTGATATAGAACCCGGTTAATCGTTAATTCCCCAGCGCTCATCCAGCTTCAAGGTTTTGCCTGCATAACGCGGAATAATATGAATATGCAGATGTTCTACCTTTTCCTGAAATACTTCACCATCAATAAAACCGACATGAAATCCGGCAGGCTGGTAGCGTAATTGCAGTTCATTACGTGCCTGTTCCAGTAAAGACATCAAACTTTTACGTTCTTTGTCGGTCACTTCAAAAAATGAGGCCACATGCCGTAATGGAATCACGACACAGTGACCTTCGGACAATGAATTCGGTTCAGGCAACACCACACCATAATCATTTTTGGCAATGACATCATATTCGTCAAAATTGCAGTAGGGGCAGTTGGTTTCAGCCGTCATATACATTCTCCTCTGGTAGGATTTATCTTTCTTTTCTTCATGAAGTATCTGAAATATTCAGCCTGTAAACAAGCCGAATAGTTGTTTCTATTTATGCCAAACAGCGATCCAGTAGGGCGTACATTGCTGCCAGGCCTTTTTGTTCCGCTTCTGGATTGTAGCCAAGATCCACGCCATTGGCTTTGGCCCGTTCATCGGCAAGCGGGTTGCTAAAGCCATGTTTGGCATTTTCAAAAACAGTCACTTCATGTTTGACCTTGGCAGCCTGCATTTCCTCGCGGAAACTGGCAACATCATCCAGCGTTACCATACTGTCCAGTTCTCCATGCAGCACTAGGATTTCTGCCTGTACCTGACCTTCCTGAGCCGGTGCTTTTGGCGTCAGATTGGCATGAAAAGTGACGACTGCTTTTAATGGGGCATTGGAACGGGCCAGATCCAGTACGACTTTGCCTCCGTAGCAGAAACCAATCGCTGCGAGTTTTTCGGGATTAACTTCATCCTGCGCTGCCAGAGCATTCAAAGCCGCTGTGGCACGGTTAACGATGGTGTCAGGATCTGCAAAAGTCTGCATCATCCACTGATATGCCTGATCAGAATTGGTCGTGACTTTTTTGTCCCCATACATGTCCATGGCCAAGGCCGCATAGCCATGTTCTGCAAGTTCACGGGCACGCTGTTCGGTATATTCGTTACGACCCCACCATTCTGGTGCAACCAGTATACCGGCAACAGGAGTATCAGTTTCTGGTGCGGCAAAATAACCGATTAATGGGCTGCCATCCTGTGCAGTGTAATGAATTTCGCGGGTCTTGATTGCTGCCATGCTGACGTCCTCTATTGTTGTTGAATCGCTTGATTAAAACATAACATAGCAAAACTGGTCGGGATGTGACATGAAAACTTGCAATTTAGGGAGGTTGAAAGGCATAAAAAAAGAGAGGTAAATCTAGAACCTCTCTGCTTTTTTATCAGGAAAAATAGGATTTATTATTTAATAATTTCCAGTAATTCCACATCAAAAATCAAGGTACTGTTCGGCTCAATTACATCCCCTGAACCAATTTGTCCGTAGGCCAGTTCAGCCGGAATGAAGAAACGATATTTGGCACCTTCTTTCATCAGCTGCAAGCCTTCGGTCCAGCCAGTAATGACCTGGGTGGTACGGAATACCACGGGCTGATTACGGGCAATCGAACTGTCAAAAACTGTACCATCAATCAAACGGCCTTCATAATGTACGCGGACATTACTGTTTGCATTCGGCGATTTGCCTTTACCTTCCTGAAGAATCTGATATTGCAGGCCTGATTTGGTGGTTTTGATCCCAGGTTTTTTGGCATTCTCTGCCAGAAATGCCTGACCAATTCTGGCATTTTCATCAGCCTGTTTTTTCAGGGTAATCAGCTCTTTGGCTTCTGCCTGGCGCTTGAACTGGGTCAGTACCCGCGCCATCTCTTCTTCACTTAAAGTCGCCTGTTTTCCGGCAGCAGCAGCTTTTAAACCGGCACTGAAGGCATCCAGATCAATACCTTGTAAAGAGTCTGCATTACTTTTTCCCATCAGATAACCAAAGCTGTAACCCACCTGTTCTGCTTCAGAACTTTTAGTGGTGATGTCTTTGGCAAAAAGACTGCCAGAACTTAGCAGTAAAACCAGCAAGCTTATTTGTATTTTCATTATCATTTCTCAAAATAAAGGAGAGCACAATGCTCTCCTTATTCGTGGATTATTTGACTTCGATCAGTTCCACATCAAAAATCAAAGTGCTGTTAGGAGGAATAGTTCCTGGTACGCCCTGTTCGCCATAAGCCAGTTTTGCCGGAATATATAGCGTGGCTTTACCGCCTTCTTTCATTAGTTGCAACCCTTCGGTCCAGCCTGGAATTACCTGGTTGAGTGGGAACTCAATCGGCTCACCACGTTCGACCGAGCTATCAAATACGGTACCATCAACCAGTTTTCCGGTGTAATGGACTTTCACGATTGACGATGCCGCAGGCTGTTTGCCGGTGCCTTCTTTAGTGACTAGATATTGCAAACCAGATGCTGTGGTTTTTACCCCTGCTTTTTTGGCATTTTCAGTCAGGAAAGTATCGCTGGATGCTTGAGCCTGCTTGGCACTGTCGACTTGCTTTTGCTGCATTTCTTTCTGGAACTGCTCATAAGCGGCCTGTAATTCTTCTTCAGTATAAGCAGGTGCAGTACGGGCATGACCTTCACGAACACCTGTCACAAAGCTGTCAATATCCAGCTCAGGTGGAGTTTGGTGAGCGACTTCATAACCAAGTGCATAGCTGATTTTAGAAACAGCTGAGGCATTTTTAGATGCTTTTGTTGTTTGAGCAGCTGGGTTTTGAGTTGCATAGTAAACAGGTACTAGCGCGGCACCGCCTAAAAGAACAGCGACAGCAATCGGTAAGGCCTTACTCATGTATTATTCCAATCTAATGTTATCGTGGAGGTTCATTCCATCTTAGCAGAAAATTTTGAGAAATCTTGCAGAATGGGTGGTTTTTTAGCAAGCGAATACCGCAATTCTGTTGAAGCTGGAAGACATAAAAAAAACCAGCAATTGCTGGTTTTTTTTATGAATGGGGTCAGCTATTTTGTACTCTAGACTTATAACTGTAAATGTAATCGTAAGTATAGCTTCCTGCGGCCGAAGGCTGAATATCATTCAGGATAAAGCCATTTACGATACAACCGGCTTGTTTAAAACGGTTCAATGTCAGCTCAAGCTCCTTCATTTGAGTTTTTGCATAGCGTGCCACGACCAAATTGAGTCCGACATATCGGGCTACGATAGTCGCATCCGTGACCGCCAATACAGGTGGTGTGTCAATAATGATATGGTCATAGTGTGGAATCACAGATTGCAGTAGCTCCTGAAAGCATACCGAATTAAGAAGCTCAGATGGATGGGTTGAGCTTTTACCGCAGGTGATGACATTTAAGTTCGGAAGATTGGTGTTTTGTATCGTCTGTTCTAATGTAATTTGCTCATTCAGGTATTCAGTTAATCCATTTTGATGATCCAGATCAAAATATTTGTGGATATGACCACGACGCAAGTCTGCATCAATCACCAGTACGCGTTTGTTTTTTTCTGCCATGATGACCGCCAGGTTGCTACAAACAAATGATTTTCCAACTTTGGGTGCGGGACCTGAAATCATAATGATGTTGTTCTTGGCCTGGCCAAGGGCAAAATGGCTCGCAGTGCGGATGCTGCGCAAACTTTCGATCGCAATATCATCGCTATGTTTAAGGGCCAATACAAAAGGAATATTTTTCTTTTTCAGGAGTTTTAGCCCAGGTTTCTGACTCGGGGAGTGTGCGATATTCGCATAGACCGGAAGCCCCAGTTGATATTCTATCTGACTGCTCTCTTTCACCCCGGAACGCAGCATATTGCGGAATAATGCCACCAGGATTCCCAGGAAAATACCGAACCAGAAGGCGAGGAACAGAATCAGGGGTGTTTTCTGTTGCATCTGGTCAATCGGTTCAAGTGCGGTATCAATGATATGGACATTGCCAATTTCACCCGCTTTGGCAATACGCAGTTGCTGATAGGAATTTACCAGGTTGGTATACAGTTGCTGTTTGACTTCTACATCACGTGACAGTTGCAAGAACTGGCGTTGGATCTCTGGAACATTTTTAAGTGCGGTATTCAGCTCGCCAATCTTGCCATTGATGACCCGAAGTTGAGCGGTAATTTCCCGCATGGCCGGATGTAGTGCTGCATATTTGGCACCTATTTCAGCCTGTCTCTGTTCGAGTAAGACTTTTTGTGTTTCGAGGGTGACGCTCTGGTTTAAGTACAATTCAGATTCTTTAGCAATATCAACAGTATTATGCTGTTGGCGGAATTTATTAAAGGCAAATTCTGCATTATCCAGCTGTTTTCTTAAATCCGGTAATTGTTCATCCAGAAATGCCAGTGTCTGGGCTGTTTCTGTGGAACGGCGTGTAATATTATGCTGGCTATAAAGGGCTAAAATCGTGTTCAGTACTTTGGTGATGTGCTGTTTATCTTGCCCCTGATAACGAAGCTGCAGAACACCACTCAGTTCGCCTTTTTCTGTAACGGAGTAATTGGCGAGAATGGAATCAATCGCTGTAGGCAGCGAGAGTTTTTGAACTCGATAGCTGTTATCTAGCTTATCCTGAGTGAAGATGGCAACTTTCCAGTCTCCCTGTGCAGCTTTGCCTTGAACGGCCTGGTTAAGTGGCCCTTGAAAGACAATTTCTTCTGTAGCTGGATTGATCAGGCTAAAGCTCTGTGGTTGAAATTTTAGCAGGAGACTTTTATCCAGATACGCTGCAGGAACTTCAAACTGACGGATATCAAAGCTTTTAAAACCTTCTTTAAAGCGTACTGTTTCAGGCTGATATTCGGTTTGCGAGTTTCTTCCCTGAATAAGACGGTTGATAAAAGATTCTTCAGTACTGGCGATATGCAGATCCAGATTTAAGCGATCAATCACGGATTCAAGAATAGTGCGTGATTTTAACACCTCAATCTCAGCATTCGACGAAGACATCTGACTAATAATACTTGACAGGCTGCCTAATAAAGCAGCTGATGCCCCTCTACTTTCCTCGACCTGGACAATTGCATCTACCTTATAGCTAGGGGCTGCGGTACGTATGTACAGCAGCACGACAATCAGGCTGAGCAAGCCACATAAAAGGATGAGTTTCCATTGCGCGAGCAGGGAAAAGAACACCCCTTTTAGGTCAATCATATTTTCGGTATTGTTATTTTTGTTCATAATTTTACTATCTAAAAGTTTAAAAGTGATTTTTCCAGTCAGTGAGTTATTTTTTAATAAAATTATATAAAATAATCAAAGACTTGCTGCCTTTGCGAAAAAGGACTCTAAAATTCTGGTTATATGGTCCTTTCTTGAAATATCTAACCCGCATAAGGCCAGATATTTTAATAATGATCAGAAGAAGACAGTTCTTATTGTGTCTGTTTCATATACAGTATTAAGCACCTGGTACTATAACTAAACTACCTATCGTATAGCCGAGTCAGCGACATATGAAAATGGAAGAATCTGGCTCACAACGCGTTCCCAACGAGTCAGACCTGTGGCATCTACATAGACAATATCGTTACTACGCATCTTGAACTGTTTGGCCAGGCCAAAATCTCCAAGGTTGTTTAAACTTAAGTGATATATGTCGGTCATCTTGTTATCGGAATTGCCACGTAAGACATAAATCCGGCTAGCACTCGCTGAATAGGGGTTGATGCCTTCACTTTCACCCAGTACATCCGCAAGCGTCATTCCCTGATCACGTATTGGCAACGGTTTATTGGCACCTGCTTCCCCTATCACATAGATTTTCTGGTTTTCACGAGGGCTGATATAAAGAGTGTCATTTGGTTGAATCAAGAGTTTATGTAAAGAATATCCCGCCTTTTCCAGTGCAATAGTATTCAGGTCATAGGTCACCCCCTGACGTACCAGTTGAATTGAAGTCGAGTCACCCTGCTCATTGATACCGCCAGCCAGACCTAATGCTGTATAAACACTGATCGGTTGGTCAGATAGGTAAAACTGTCCTGCCGATTTCACATTGCCAACCACAGAATAGCGTTGTCCTTGATATGAAATCACGCGTACCACTACATCCGGGCGGTTTAAATAAGGTGTTAATAGGCGTCGTACTTCCTGATTCACTTGCGGAAGAGTTTTTCCTGCTGCTTTATAGCGTCCAATGAATGGAAAGTGAATATAACCATTCCGGTCAATTTGATAGCCGTTGTTATTATCGCTGGCCGTAGGGGCGGCACTGATTTCAGGATAAGCCCATAATTGAAAAGATAAGATATCACCCGGATTCAAGCGGTAATCCTGCACCTCGGTCTGAAATAAAGCAGCATAATGACTGAGATTATTTGTTTGGGCCGACTGTACGACAGGCAGGGTTTGCTGATTTAATTGCACCAGATTGACAGGTGTTCCTAGCTCAGTTTGATAGATGCCTTCTTTCGGTAAATTATAGGTTTGAAAGCCGGATATTGCTGCACATCCAACTAAAGATAGGCTTAAGGTAAAAATACCTAAAAGGTGTCTATGGTTCACTTGAAACCCCTTTATTTTTATATGTTCAGAATTGGTATTTATTAATAATTATTAATTTTTTTAATTCGATTTATGTGATTAACGTCTAAAAAATATAATATATCACATACCTTGTCTATAGCTATTTTTGACCCAATTAAATAACGCCAGGCTAAGATTTTGCAAAAAGATGGACGAAAATGGACGTGAAAGCTTGATTGAACAAGCGGTAGAGATATAGAAAATTTTTTAAGATTATAAAGAAGATTAATTGTTTCTAATTGTTATTTTTTAATAGATGAGTTGAATCCAATGAAAGAAGCAATAACGATAGAAATTAATCGAGGAAAGTATTTTTATATAATTTTTATCTGATCTAAAGGTTTCTTAGATTGTTGATTTTTATTTAATTTAAGCATTAGTTTAATAATTTATAGAATAATTATGCCTTATGGAATTAAAATAAAACATTGTTAATTAAAGTATTGGAATAAAAAAAATGATGAATATTAGAACAATATTGGCTGGAAAGTGTGTGCAGGATTAAGATCAATATAGGGTAAAAATATTTTTAAAAACGAAAATAGATTCATAAAATGTAACTACATTTAAGTATCGGCTTTTTTTGTAAGTGGTTTGTGTAATAGAATTAATATATCTTATGAACAAATCAATAAAAATAGAGAAGCTTAAAAGGCATCAATATATTAAAAATAATTAGTGAAAAGTAGAATAAAAATATTAAAGGGTATTTAAAATGGTGATGAAAATATTAGTGACTGGTGGAGCCGGTTTTATTGGATCTGCTGTCATCCGGCATCTGGTCAAGGAGACTGAACATCAAGTCTTAAATGTTGATAAGTTAACTTATGCGGGTAATCTAGAATCTTTAATTTCTATATCGGATCACCCACGTTACCATTTCTCTCAAACTGATATTTGTGATCATGCAGCTTTAACACGATTATTTGCAAGCTTTGAACCCGATGTGGTCATGCATCTAGCGGCAGAGTCTCATGTGGACCGATCCATCGATGGCCCGGCCGAATTTATTAAAACAAATATTGTCGGTACCTATACCTTATTAGAAGCTGCACGAAAGTATTGGCAAAAGCTGCCTGAAATTAAAAAATCCAGATTCAAATTCCACCATATTTCAACAGATGAGGTCTATGGAGATTTGGAAGGCACAACCGATCTGTTTGCAGAAACCACACCTTATTTGCCAAGTTCACCTTATTCGGCCAGTAAGGCCAGCTCGGATCATCTGGTGCGTGCTTGGCATAGAACTTATGGTTTGCCAGTCGTGGTCACAAACTGTTCCAATAACTATGGACCTTATCATTTTCCTGAAAAACTGATTCCTTTGATGATCCTCAATGCTTTGGAGGGGAAACCCTTACCAGTGTATGGCAACGGTCAGCAGGTTCGGGACTGGCTTTTCGTAGAAGACCATGCCCGCGCTTTATATCAGGTTGCGACTCAAGGCATTGTAGGTGAGACCTATAATATTGGCGGATGGAATGAAAAACAAAATATAGACGTAGTCAAAACCATCTGTCAGATTTTAGATGAATTAAAACCCCAACTGAATGGGGAACGTTATGAAAGCCTCATAACTTTTGTTAATGATCGGCCTGGACATGATCTGCGCTATGCCATTGATGCTTCAAAAATTGAACGGGAACTGGGGTGGAAGCCACAGGAATCATTCGAGACCGGTATCCGTAAAACTGTGCAATGGTATCTGGATAATCTGACATGGTGTCATCGCGTTCAGGATGGTTCTTATCAGCGTGAACGTTTAGGGGAGGCAGTCTAATGGCTAGCACAACCAAGGGGATTATTTTAGCCGGTGGTTCGGGCACACGTTTGCATCCGATTACCAAAGGCATCTCGAAACAGCTACTTCCGATTTATGACAAACCGATGGTTTATTACCCATTATCTGTCCTGATGTTAGCTGGTATCAGTGACGTTCTGGTTATTAGTACGCCAGAGGATATTGAGGGATTTAAGCGTTTATTGGGAGATGGTTCACAGTTTGGCATGGAGCTGAGTTATGCAATTCAGCCTCGCCCTGATGGTTTGGCACAAGCCTTTATCCTGGGCGAAAAATTTATTGGCCAAAGCAATGTATGTCTGGTGCTGGGCGATAATATTTTCTACGGGCAAGGTTTTACCCCTATGCTACGTCAAGCTGCAGCACGGCAAAAAGGAGCAACGGTATTTGGTTATCAGGTGAAAGATCCTGAGCGCTTTGGCGTGGTGGAATTTGATGAACAGCACCGCGTGATTTCAATTGAAGAAAAACCGAAACATCCTAAATCTAACTTCGCCGTAACGGGCCTGTATTTTTATGACAATGATGTGATTCAAATTGCCAAACAGGTGCAACCCTCCGAACGGGGTGAGCTGGAAATTACCTCGATTAATCAGGCATATCTGGAACGAGGTGATTTAAATGTTGAATTGTTGGGGCGTGGGTTTGCCTGGTTGGATACAGGAACACAGGGCAGTCTGCTTGAGGCAGCTCAATTTGTAGAAACTATTGAAAAACGTCAGGGTTATAAAGTGGCCTGCCTGGAAGAAATTGCATTGAATAATGGCTGGCTGAGCAGAGAGGAAGTTTTAGCGATTGGTCAAACAATGAATAAAAATGGCTATGGACAATATCTGATTTCTTTAGTGGGGTAATAACGATGAATCTTATCGAATGGATAGAATTACCTAATCTGGGAGATCATCGTGGTAGCTTGGTGGTCGCCGAAGCTAATCGGAATGTTCCTTTTAGTATACAGAGGCTCTATTATATTTTCGGTGCTCAGCCTGATGTTCCTCGTGGATTTCATGCACATAAAGACCTTCAACAAATTGCTTTTTGCATTCAAGGCAGTTGCAAAATGCTGATGGATAATGGCAAAGAAAAGCTAGAGGTCTTAATAGGTCAGTCTAATAAAGGATTATTTATCCCGCCAATGGTTTGGCATGAGATGCATGATTTTTCCAAAGATTGCATATTGCTGGTATTGGCAAGCGATTATTATGATGAAAGCGATTATATCCGCAATTATGACCAGTTTTTAAAAGAACTGCATAAGACCTGTACGCAATAGTGAATTAAAATAATAGCATAATAAAAAACAGGGTTTTAAATAATAATAAATATTAAGGAGATGTATGAGATGATTAAGCCGCTTACATCGTTGCGTATGTTTTTTGCGCTATTTGTTTTTCTGAGTCATTTGGCTTTTCTCAAAAATGACACATATTATGCAGATGTTTTTAATAATATTTTTAATGAAGGATTTTTAGGTGTCAGTTTCTTCTTTATATTAAGTGGATTTATTTTAGCCTATAACTATAGAGAAAAATTTCTCACTGGAAGTATTTCAAAAAAAGAGTTTTATATTTCTCGCTTAGCACGGGTATATCCGGTACATATTGCAACTACGGTGATTGTGCTTCTATTAACCTTTATCCAGTATGGACAAGGGTGGGAATACCTGTTTCAGCATATTTTTCTGATGCAAAGCTTTTTTCTGGAAGAAAATATTCATTTTTCATTAAATTCTCCTTCCTGGAGTATTTCTGATGAAATGTTCTTTTACTTACTTTTTCCCTTTGCACTTTTAATATCTGAAAAATTAAGAGGCTATATTTTTATTTTGTATTTTATAGGTATTTTACTATTAAATTTTCAGCTGGATAAAAATCAGAATCACTATTGGCTATATATCTCACCATTTGTGCGTTTTTCTGATTTTTTACTGGGCATGGTCCTGTTTGATATTTTTGAAAAAATAAAATTAAGTTACTCTAAAATAAACCGATCTGTTTTCGTTATTGAAATTGCAGCAATTTTGCTTTTTGTTCTATTCTTTGTATTTCATGATGATATCAATATAAGTTACAGGTATTCTATTTACTACTGGCTACCGATGGCAGCTATTATCCTTGTTTTTGCATTATCTCATGTTGCAAAGGAAAAGAGCATTATTACTAGATTTTTATCAAGTAAATATATGGTACTAGCGGGTGAAATTAGTTTTTCTTTTTATCTGCTTCATGTTTTAGAAATTCAAGTTTTAAATTATATAAAAAAGCTACTGTCATTCGATATAGATTTAATGCTGTTTTCAGGAATTATTTTTATAATCACCTTGATCGCTAGTTTTTTAATGTATAAATATATCGAAAAACCTCTCAATAGGAAAATGAAACAATTTTTATTAGAACCAGGTTTTAAATCTAAGAGTTATGAACTAAATAAATAAACTTTAATTTTAATAGAATTGAAATTAAAAAATAAATAAAAAATGATGTGAGATTGATAAGAATGATTCCTTTTCTTGATCTAAAAGCAATAAACGCGCAATACCGTGAAAAACTTATAACTGCTTGTACGCAGGTCATTGATTCAGGCTGGTATATATGTGGCAAAGAATTAGAAGAATTTGAACGAAATTTTGCAAACTATTGTGGTACACAGTATGCCGTCGGAGTGGCAAATGGACTGGATGCACTTATTCTGACCCTACGTGCATGGAAGGAATTGGGAAAACTTCATGAGGCAGATGAAGTCATTGTGCCTTCAAATACCTATATCGCAAGTATTCTCGCGATTTCACAAAATAATTTAAAACCGGTGCTGGTCGAACCGGATGTTCATACTTTTAATATTGATACTAAAAAAATTGAAGCAGCCATTACAGACCGAACCAAGGCAATTTTACCAGTTCATTTATATGGACAGCTTGCTGCAATGCCAGAAATTATGAGTATTGCCAAGAAATACCATCTACTGGTTTTAGAGGATTCAGCCCAAGCTCACGGTGCTGAAATAGGGGGTAAAAAAGCAGGAAATTGGGGAGATGCCTCAGGCTTTAGTTTTTATCCGGGTAAAAACTTGGGTGCATTAGGAGACGGGGGAGCGATTACCACCAACGATGCCGAGTTAGCCGATATGCTAAAGGCTATACGTAATTATGGTTCACATGAAAAATATAAAAATCTGGTACCTGGAGTAAATAGTCGCCTTGATGAAATCCAGGCTGCAATTCTAAATATAAAACTGAAATTTTTGGACCGGGAGAACCAGCATCGCCGCCAGATTGCAGATCTCTATTTAAAAGGAATTCAAAATCCGGCCATTGAGCTTCCACTCATAATTATAGACACGGAAACTTATACCCAGCATGTTTGGCATTTGTTTGTCATTCGAACCAGACATCGGGAAGAATTACAAAAATATCTGGCAGACCATGGGGTACAGACACTGATTCATTATCCGATTCCACCGCATAAACAACAAGCTTATAAAGAGTGGAATGACTTAAGTTTACCAATTTCAGAACAAATTCATGCCGAGGTCTTGAGCTTGCCGATCGGGCCTACTTTATCTGTAGATGAAGCAAAGCAGATTGTTCAGTTATGTAATGGTTTTCAAATATAGATGAATTTACTTACGACCAGCGTACTCAATGGTGTGGCGGTGTTGATTAAGACCCTAACCCTGTTTGTACTGAATAAAATTCTGGCTGTATATCTGGGACCGACTGGATATGCCGCTTTAGGACAATTTCAAAATTTTATTCAAATGGTGACCACTTTTGCGGGTAGCGCAATTAATACTGCCGTCATTAAATATACGGCCGAGTATCATGAAGACCAAAACAGACAACGTGCAATCTGGAAAACGGCAGGCAGTCTTGTTTTTCTATTCAGCCTGATTTTTGCAATACTAATTTTAATTTTCCAAAGCCAGCTATCACTGTATATATTTCATACTCTTGAATATCAAAATGTTTTCGTATGGTTCGCAGTATTTTTAGTATTTTTTAATTTTAATACCTTGTTTTTAGCAATATTAAATGGAAAAAAAGAAATATTAAAACTGGTTATTGCCAATATTGCAGGCAGTTTATTCGCGCTTATTATTACCAGTATTTTGGCTATAAAATTACACCTATATGGTGCCTTGATTGCATTATCTATTTATCAGTCTATTGCATTTATAGTGACTTTATTTCTGTGTTATCGAGCGAAGTGGTTTAAATTTTCATCTCTGTTTGGAAAAATAGACCTCGAAATTACTAAAAAATTTAGTTCTTTTGTCTGGATGGCATTGGTGAGTGCAATCTGCGTGCCTTTATCGCAAATGCTGATTCGCGCCTATTTAAGCCAGGAGTTTGGCCTGGCATATGCAGGATACTGGGAAGCGATGATCCGTCTAAGTACCGTATACCTGATGCTGGTTACAACAATATTGGGAGTCTATTACTTACCACGTTTATCAGAACTCAAGATGCTTGATGAAATTAAGAAAGAAATCTATTTAGGCTACAAGTTCCTGTTTCCACTGGCTGTGGCAGGTGGAATCATCGTTTTTGTGCTACGTGATTGGATTATCAACGTATTGTTCAGTCCCTCTTTCGCACCCATGCAAAGCCTGTTCTTTTGGCAAATGATGGGTGATGCATTAAAAATAGGGAGCTGGATACTTGCTTATTTAATGTTAAGCAAAGCCATGACCAAACTGTATATTTCTACAGAAATTATATTTACTGTGTCCCTTCTGGTTTTGACCTATGTATGTACCCAGGTTTTTGGATTTGAAGGGGTTTCAATTGCTTACCTGGTAAATTACGGGATATATTGGATAGTTATCAGTTTATTTATATTTAAACCATTAGAATAAAAAGAGATATAATATGAAAATTGAATACCCTTTAATTTCTATCATTATACCAAGTTATAATCATGAGAGATTTGTGTGTGACAGTATCCGGAGTGTCATTGAGCAGTCGTATCAGAATATTGAGTTAATTGTCATTGATGATGGATCTACAGATTCTTCCGTAGAAAAAATCCAAGAACTGATTCCGCTCTGTGAAAAACGATTTACCCGATTTGAGTTTAGACATCGACCCAATCAGGGCTTGAGTGCAACCTTGAATGAAGCATTAGAATGGACACAGGGAGAATATTTTTCTTCTCTGGCTTCAGATGATATAATCTTAAAAGATAAAATAAAAATACAATCCGAATTTTTAAACCAGAACAAAAATTGTATCGCAGTATTTGGAGGAGTGGCGGTTATTGATAATGAGTCCAATCTTGTCAAAAATAGGGTAAAAAAAAGACAAAGTTATAATTTTGAAAAAATTTTATTATTAGAACATGATTTGCCAGCTACGACCCAACTGATCCGATCTAAAGCTTTGAAAAAAATTGGCGGTTATGATGCTAAGGTAAAAATCGAAGATTGGTATATGTGGCTGCTTTTAGCACAGGAAGGGGAGTTATGTTATCTTCCTGTTATTTTTGCTAAATACAGGCTACATGATAATAATATGCATAAACAGACGTCACTTATGCATGATTCGAGAATGATGATTTTAAATGAGTACCAAAATCATATTCTATTTAATAAAGCAAAAAAAAGAGCTTTATGGATAAATGCATTCGAGTTAGGGTTATTTTCCAAAAAACAATCATTAGAAAAAATGCTCAGTATTTTGAGAGAATATCCATCTGAAATTTTAACATATGATTTTTTCAGGTTTTTTTACTGGTTATTGATTAAAAAAGATTTTTAATATAAATAAGTTTGATAAATATTGTTAATTTTGTTAGAGAAAAATAATTTTAAAATATCTTAAATAAGAAAATAATTAAATTAGTAATATAAATATTAATCGGTTCTTTTGCTTTTCTGCTAAGTAAAAGACAATAAAAAAGGAATGGATAATGATTATTTTAAATGAAACTAATTCAAAAAATAACATTATTTTTTTAAGTGATACTAATATAAGAGATAAGTCAATTATATATCTTATACTGTTTTCATTTTTTTTATCTCAGTTTTATTTTTGGTCAAGTGGAGTTCCACAATTCAGCCATATTTTTATTATGGGTGCTATTTTATTACTATTTAGCAAAAGCTCTAAAATAAATATTGAATATTCAAATATAATTTTATTATTTGTTGCTTATGCAATTTGTATAAATTTTGCTTGGTATTTAATTGTTCTCGATTCAAGTTATATGATGTCGACTGTTTACTGGATATTTAATTTATTGTTTTTTCTATTAATGATGAATTTAAATCAAGTTCAGATTAATTTTTTCTATGAAAAATTATTATTCCTTATCCCTTTTTCCTATATTGTTGAAATTATTATCTGGGCAAGTAACTTAGGTCGTTATGATTTTGAACCTCGATACAATGGTCTTTTTAATGATCCTAACCAGATGGCATTTTGGGTGCTGAGTAGCTGTGCAATTTACCTATATATTTCAGGAAACAGCTTTAAAAAAATAACAGTCTATTTTTTAGCCTTATTCTTGATTTTATTGACCATGTCAAGATCTGCTTCAATTGGTTTTTTAATGTTAACTCTGGGACTTATATTTAGTCAAAAAGGGGACCTGAATAAAAGAATATTTGTATTCATTGGAACATTAGTGCTTTTTGGAAGCTTAAGCTACTTTTTATATAACTTGGGGATCTTTGATAGCGTTGTACTACGCTTTATGGAAGGGTTAGATCAACGAGACAGTCAGGTAGAAGGGCGTGGTCTTTTTAGTTTTTTAGATTATCCTCAATATTTAATTTTTGGTGCTGGGCAAGGCGCCCACTGGTTATATAACCCTACAGGAAATGAAATTCACTCAACTTGGTTAGGTATCTTATTTTATTATGGGATTATAGGAATATCCTTATTTTTAATATTTTTATATCAAATATTCAAGAAACTATCGCTTTCCAACAAGATGATATTATTAGGGCCAATGTTATATGGGTTTACTACTTATAGCGCAAGAACAATTATTTTTTGGTTTTTATTGGCGGCTTTTTTATTATTTTCAAATAATAATAAGGATGAATAAATATGTATATTTCTATCGGAATTCCATTTTTTAATGCTGAAAAATTCTTGGAAGATGCGATTAAATCTGTCCTTGCCCAAACTTTTCAAGACTGGGAACTCATACTGGTAGATGATGGTTCAACAGACCGATCTTTAGAAATAGCCCAATCATTTCTCGATCCTCGAATCCGTATCATTTCTGATGGCTATAATAGAAGATTACCCTATCGCTTAAATCAGATTATTAGTGAAGCAAAATATGACATTATTGCGCGTATGGATGCTGATGATTTAATGGCTGTAGACCGGCTTGAAAAACAGATTAAAGTCCTAAATGAAAATCCAGAAATTAATTTAGTTGTTACCAGCTTGTATTCCATTGGAAATAAAAATGAAATTCTGGGAAAAAGAATTTTTTCTACCCACCAGATGCAGCCAAAAGAAATTTTGCAAGGCTTGACAAATTTATTACATCCTTCACTTCTTGCACGTAAGGCATGGTGTCAAAGAAATCCTTATCAGGAAAATAACTGCCTAGCTGAAGATTATGAATTATGGCTTTCAGCAGCTATAAAAAATGATTTTAATTATGTAGTGATGCAAGAACCCTTATATTTTTATCGAGAAGTAGAAAATGTAAAAAAAGAGAAAATGATCCGTGGTTATAATACCCAGATTGAAGTAATCAAAAAATATTATAATAATATAATCGCTGATCGCGAGAAAAATAGGATTCTTTTAAAATTTGAGATAAAAAAAATTATTGTAAAAACATTAGATTTTTTGAAGTTAATGAAGATTTTACATAGTCGTAGGATAACCGCTGTTTCTGATGAGGATAAAAACTTTTATATATCACAATTAGAACTCATAGAGCGTATAAAATAATGGTCTCTAAAAAAATTATTATCATTGGAACAACCGCTTCCAATCTTTATGGCTTCCGCAAAGATTTCATTTTGTCCTGTTTAGCACAGAATTATCATGTTTATGCTTTTGTGTCTGAATACACCAGTGAATGGTTGGAAAAAATAAAAAGTTTAGGAGTTACGCTGGTTACCTATAAACTTAGTCGTGGTGGATTAAACCCATTGGCTGATCTAGGTTCAACCTTTCAGCTGATTAAAAAAATAAAAGAAATTCAACCTGATATTGTATTTTCATATTCAACTAAACCGGTTATTTATGCAACTCTAGCTGCTTACAGAACCAAGGTTCCTTATATCTATGGCATGATTGAAGGATTGGGTTCGCCTTTTACCATTCATAAACATGGGCTCAGTCTGAAAGCCCAATTCATACGCTTTGTACAAATTTCTCTATATCGGCTGGCATTTCCATATCTAGACAAAATTATTTTTCTTAATCGCGAAGACCCCAAAGATCTAGTCCATCGTTATAACCTTCCCCATAAAAGAAATGCAATTCAAGTCCTGGGACCAATTGGTCTTAATTTGCATGATTATGCTTATACGAAATGGGATGATCAAAAAAAATTATCTTTTATCTTTATTGCCAGGCTCATTGCTGAGAAGGGTATATTTGAATATTTAGAAGCTGCTAAAATAGTGAAGCAAAAATATCCCGATATAACATTTAAAATTATAGGGGGGCTGGATCCTGAAAACCCCACGGGTCTGAAACAGGCACAATTAGATCAATTGATAGAAACAGGAATTATAGAATACGCTGGCTTTGTACAGGATGTAGATCAACAAATACGTGAGAGTGCAGTTTTTGTATTACCTTCCTATTATCGAGAAGGCGTACCTCGCAGTACTCAAGAAGCAATGGCAATAGGAAGGCCGGTAATTACTACTGATGTACCAGGCTGCAATCAGACTGTAGTAAATGAAGTTACGGGTTTTCTGATTCCAAAATGGGATGTAAGGGCATTAGTAAACAAAATGATTTATTTTATAGAGCATCCGGAACAGGTAAATAAAATGGGATATCAAGGATTTTTGTATGCCAAAAAGAATTTTAATGCTGTTCATATTAATCATCGGTTGTTACAAATATTAGAAATGATTTAGCTCTTAAAAATATTTTTTAATTATAAAAATTAAATTTTAGCTATACCTAATTTTAAAAATAATAAAGATTTATATGATATAGGAGATTATAGTGATCGAAGATATAAGCTTTCAAATAAAAAAATATGAAGATTTTGATAAGCGCGGGTGGAATGAATTTTTATTAACATGTAAAAATTATCATTTTATATTTAATCGGGATTTTATGGAATATCATTCTGATCGTTTTGAAGATTTCTCTTTAATATTTAAAAATGATAAAGGTAAAATCATGGCATTGTTGCCTGGCAATATTAAAGATAATATTTTTTATAGTCATCAAGGTCTAACCTTTGGGGGGTTTTTAATTAATAGAGGCTTACATGCCATTGATATGATTGAGTTATTCAATCAATTAAAGATTTTTTTAAAAGATAGAAATATTAAAAAAATTATATATAAATGTATCCCGGTAATTTATCATAATTATCCGGCACAAGAAGATTTATATGCTCTATTTATAAATCATGCACATCTTTATCGTAGAGATATTAGTACTTCTATTTATTTAGAGGAAGAATACTCATATTCAGCAAGCAAAAGAAGATCAATTGAGAAACTTAAAAAAAATGGGGTTAGTTGTGAAGAAGTAGATCAGCCCAGTATAGTTTGGGGGGTTCTGCGTGAGGTGTTACTTCAGCATCATAATCAGCAACCTGTACATAATGAAATTGAAATAGATTTATTAAAAAGTAGATTCCCTAATAATATAAAAGCTTATAAGTGCTGTATTGACGGTCATATTGTGGCAGCAGCAGTCACTTTTGAAACTGATAGAGTGGTACATACCCAGTATTTGGCCAGTAATGATAAAGGTCGGGAAGAAAAGGTTCTAGACTATCTGATTGATTTCTTGATAAATAATAGTAAAAAATTTGCTAAAATATTTGATTTTGGTACTTCTAACGAGAATGAAGGAAAATTTTTGAATAAGGGTTTAATCTATCAAAAAGAACGATTTGGTGCACGTGCAATTGTGCATGATTATTATAGTATAGATTTATAAAACTCGGCGCTTGGCTGAGCCAGCCTATGTCCTATTTATTTGTACCACCACTTGCTTCGACGAACCAAGAGTGAATGACAAATAGTGCAGAGATTAGATTGCAAATTTAATCTGTGTAATCATGGGCTACTATCTTAATGTAATTTCTTTCATTGTATACAACCTGGTCACAGGCCATCTGTCCTTGCCTGAATGGTACAAGGATATCCAGTATTTTAAGGACAATAAAGCGATACATATAATGTATCAATATTACTGTAACGACAGTATTTTATTTGAGAGTAAGTTATACACAGGCTAAATGCTGTGCCGGCGGGATAAAAAATTAAGTTTAATATGTCCGTCCATGCTGAAAATGACCTATTTATCAATGACGCCAGCTTTAAAAAGATATAATTCATTTATTTATAATAATTTCAAAAGCTTGTATCTATTTTATGTTTTTTGAATGAGCTTCCAGAAGTTTAGGATTTGATCCGCTTATAAGTAAATCTGTGTATTTTGTCACAAAATGGCAAATTAGATCACATTTTGTCACATTTTTTTTTAGTGTGAGCTGTGTTGTATTTTGTAATTGATATTTTTGTTAATTAACAATAATTTTCTTTCTCTGTTATAAATATCTGGAAGATTGCACTAGCTGGGTATAATTTCATAAGTGGCTAATTTAATTGCAAATTCTATAAAAATTTAATTTAATTATCAAATAAAATTTCACTAATACTACTTAGATTTAAAGTAATAATAAAAAAAATATTAATATCAGGTTATTTTGATTTCATTTGATTGCTTGTTAGCTGGTTAAAACATAATTTATTTTTAAAATTAAATATCCTTGCTATGATTCTGAAAAATAGACATATCGAGGTGTTTATTAATGATAATAGAAAAAGAAAAAAAGAATATTAAAAGAAATGAAGAAAGTACTATTTTAATATATAAGCCTTTATTTAATGAAAAAAATAATATTTTTTTAAAAGAACATTCGATGAATGAGGGGCATTATAAAAATAAAATAATACAGTTTTCTTTAAAGAAAGATCAACCTAATAAAGTGGATAAAAAGCCATTCAGGAATTTTATGCATAAAAATAATTTAATTTTAAAAAATTCTTTAATGCCTCAGGTATATGCTTATTCTGTTGCTGATATGCTTAAATATAAGCAGGATATCTTGAAAAGATTGATTGATATAGTGATTGCCTGCCTGGCTTTGCTCATATTATTTCCTGTTTTTATTATAATAGCTTATAAGGTACGGAAAAATTTAGGGTCGCCTGTTTTCTTTTATCAGGAAAGACCGGGTAAAAATGGTCAATTATTTAAAATAATTAAATTTCGGTCTATGCGGGATGCTGTAGATAAAGAGGGTAATCTTTTACCAGATAAATTCCGTATTACTCCATTTGGACAAAGGTTACGTTCTAGCAGTTTAGATGAAATGCCGCAGCTCATTAATGTTCTAAAAGGAGATATGAGTATTGTCGGACCCCGGCCTCAAATGAAAGAGTTTCTTGAACATTATACTGATGAACAAATGAGACGTCATGAAGTAAAGCCAGGTATGACAGGACTTGCTCAGGTAAGTGGACGTAATAATTTGTCTTGGGAAGAAAAATTTGCATTTGACGTAAAATATGTTGAACAGTGTAACGTGTGGCTTGATTTTAAAATCATGTTTAAAACAGCTAAAGTGATGTTGAGTCAGGAGGGAATTAATGCTCCTGATCAGGAAGTTGGTGCTGCAAGATTTTCAGGGAAAAATATACCTGAAACTCCTTTATATACCAAAGAGGTAAAATAATATGATTAAGAAATTGCTTCAGTTATTGCGGGTTTAGGAAGCTATTTTCTAGTCAGAAATGATTACGTACTAGAGAGAATGAATTTCACTATTTGTTTTTAATCCTGTATTTTTTTAAAAAGAGCTTGTTTTATCCAGCTTGGAAACTTTTAATTTGTGTCCGTTGGACAAAAAATAAAAATCTTTAAAAAAGGTCATGACTGATATTTTATTTTTAGAATGTCTGCATATTGAGTCAGTAATTTAGATTTAAAGTGCAGAGTTAGACAATCTATTCAGCTTGGTTTGGTTAAGCTGTCTTGTTCAATAGACTTCTAATTACTGAATATCGGCTTGATTATAATAATATTTGTTATTCAGATAAATATAAAAAGCTTCAAACAGATTTAAATTGAATGATTCTGAATCTGTTTGAAGCAGGATATCTAGGTCAAAGACCTAGTCTTCATTTTTTGAAGCCTTATAGGAATAAGCATAATTATAACCATAGCCATAACCTGCACTGGAGCGTTGGATATCGTTCAAGATCACGCCATTTACCTTAACTCCAGCCTGTTCAAAGCGATTGACTGTTAATTCCAGCTCTTTCATCTGAGTTTGTGCATAACGTGCAATCAACAAATTCACACCTGCATGTTGCGAGATGATAATCCCGTCAGTCACTGCAAGAATAGGTGAGGTATCAATCAGGATATGATCATATTGACTGGATAACTGGGTCAGCATTTCCCCAAATAATGGAGTGCTGAGTAACTCAGACGGATTCACCGGGCTTTTACCCCGAGTCATTAGATCTAAGCCCGGAATATCGGTTGATTTGATAACCTGATCCAGACTGACTTGCTTATTTAAATACTCGGCTAAACCAGGCTGATGATTTTGATTAAAGTATTTATGGATATAACCGCGACGTAAATCTGCATCAATCAAAAGCACACGTTTCTGGCTTTGTGCCAAAATTGCAGCCAGGTTGGTCGAGATAAAAGATTTACCCACTTCTGGTGCCGGTCCAGAAATCATCACAATATTGTTCCGTGCATTGCTCAAGGCAAAATGAATGGCAGTACGCATACTACGCAAACTCTCAATCGCAATATCATCACTGTTTTTAACCGCCAGGATAGGAATATATTTTTTCTTCTTGGCCAGCTTGATGTAGCCGTTTTGCGCAGGCGAGCGAGGTACGGTCGCATATACCGGCAAATCTAGTTCATTTTCAATTTGACTGGAATCTTTAATGCCCGAACGTAGCATGTTACGTAGCAGTGCCAGCAAGGTTCCCAAGAAACCGCCCAAGAAGATGGATAAAATCAGGATTTGCAGTTTTTTCGGTTTGATCGGTTCTAAGGGTTCAACGGCAGTATCGACTACACGTACATTACCAATTTCACCGGCTTTGGCAATTCGTAGCTGCTGATAAGAGTTTAACAGGGCCGTATAGAGCTGCTGTTTCACTTCAACTTCACGGAAGAGTTGCAAGTATCGGCGTTGCAGGTCTGGTAACTGCTTTAAAGTACCTTCCAGCTCATTAATTCTTTTATTGATCGCACCAAGCTGTGCATTCATCTGCTGCATCACCGGATGTTCATTGGTGTATTTGGCAGAAGCCTCAGCCACTTGCTGTTCGAGCTGTGCTTTCTGGGTTTCCAGGCTAATACTTTGGGTCAGATACAGTTCCGACTCTTTGGTGACATCGACCGTATTGAATTGCTGACGGAAAGTATTGAATTCTCGCTCAGCTACATCCAGTTGCTGGCGCAATTCAGGTAACTGTTCATCCAGAAACTTAAGTGTCTGGGCTGTTTCTGCAGAACGACGTTCAATATTTTGCTGGCTATAGGCAGCCAGGATGGCATTGAGAACCTCAGTAATATGCTGTTTATCCGTGCCCTGATAATTCAGGCCTAATACACCGGTCATTTTGCCTTTTTCTGCAACCGAGTAATTGGCGAGAATTGATTTTACTGCAGCGGGCAGGGATTGCTTTTGAACAAGATAAGGTACCTTGAACTGGTCCTGGCTATAAATGGCAACTTTCCACTGACCATGTTCAGACTGCAATTCACTGCGCTGGTTTAATGGCGCAGAGAATACCACCTGTTCTGTGACCGGATCGGTTAAAGTGTATTTGCCCGGCTGAAAGTCTAGACGTAAATTTTTGTCATGAAAATAAGCCGGCACTTCAAACTGACGGATATCAAAGGATTTGCCATTGTCCTTAAACAGAACAGATGTTTTGCTGTATTCAGTCTGATAGTCATGCGGTGATAACAAGCGGTCGGTAAAGCTGTTTTCAGTGCCAGCAATGCGTAGATCGAGGTTTAAGGCTTTAATGGCCGAACCCAGCACCAGACGTGATTTCAGGAGTTCTATTTCTGCCTGAGCCGGCTGCTTTTGCTCGATCATGTTGGATAGATCACCCAATAAGGCAGCAGAAGCCCCTTTATTCTCTTCGACCTGTACCAGTGCATCGACTGAATAGGTGTCTGGGGTGACTCTTAAATACAGCAATGCGCAGATCACGCTTAAGATGACACACAGCGCAATCAGCTTCCACTGGGCAATGAGTGAAAAAAATAATTCTTTTAAGTCTATCGTATCTTCAGTATTGCTATTTTGGCTCATAATCTTGATTTCAAATTTAAATATATTTTTTCCAGTCAGCAATACAGCTCTGTATTAACTGGCAGGTATCATCAAATACAACTTGGTCATGCTGATAGGGGTCAGCGATATTCTTGCTTTGCCAGTGCCCCAAACGGAAGGTTTTACCTTTGGCAAAAGACCAGGTCTGTTCAATATGTTTTTGTTGATTTTGACTCATCACCAAGACTAAGTCGGCCCGTTTAATCATCTCGGCATTCAATTTCCGGGCGACATGCGGACTCAGGTCAATCCCCAAACGTTGCATGCATAGACTGGCTTTTTCATCTGCTGCATGTCCCACCACGCCAGCAATACCCGCAGATTCAATCTGCAAATGCGGATATTGCTGTTTTAAAAAGTATTCGGCCATCGGACTGCGGCAAATATTGCCAATACAAACCACTAAAATATGTTTAATCTGCATTATTGTCCCAAACGATCCAGGTTATAGAGTGCATTCGAGAACGGGATCATCTGGTTCACGACACGTTGCCAGCGTGCCAGACCTGAAGCATCGACATAGACAATATCGTTGCTACGCATCTTGAACTGGTTGGCCAGACCGAAGTCGGCAATACTGCTTAGATCCATCTGATAAACTTCAGTGTGCACAGCATTTGGCTGGCTGCGCACGATATAAATCTTGCTACGGCTGGCAGAGAGTGGATTTAGGCCCAAACTTTCACCTAATACATCACTTAAACTCATACCTTGATCACGCAGGGGTAAGGACTGGTTTTTGCCAGATTCACCCATGACATAAATTTTTTGATTTTCGCGATTGTTCACATATAAAGTGTCATTTGGCTGGATCAGCAAGTTATGCAGTGAAAGTCCTGCTTTTTCCAGTTCTACGGTATTCAGGTTGTAGGAACGTCCCTGACGGACCAAAGTCATGGAGGCATTGTCGCCCTGCTGAGCATTGACGCCACCGGCCATGCCCAAGGCGGTGTAGATACTCACCGGCTGATCGCTTAAATAAAACTGTCCGCCTTTTACCACATTGCCCTGAACGGAATAGCGCTGACCCTGATAAGACAGCACTCGCACAATCACGTCCGGGGTTTTTAAATAACGCGCTAGCTGGCTGCGCAATTCGCGATTAACTTGAGTCAGTGACTTACCCGCAGCCTTGTAGCGGCCAATAATCGGGAACTGGATATAGCCTTGTGAGTCAATCTGATAACCGTTGGCCTGAGCAGACTGGTCACTACTAATAGTACTGCTTGGCGGGGTCATTTCCGGATAAGCCCATAAATAGATGGACAGGATATCACCCGGACTTAAACGATAGTTTTGATGCTGGGTGCTAAACAAATGCGCATAGTCTTGTTGAATGTTTTGTACAGCAGGCTGAACGGCCAGCATAGAGTCCTGGGTCAGTTTAATCACATTGACCGAAGTGCCGAGTTCGGTTTGATAAACACCTTCTGTCGGTAGATCATAAGTTTGCAGACCAGAGGTCACTGCACAGCCAGTCAAAGCGAGACCACAAGTCAGTAAAAAAGCCAGTTGAATTTGTCGCACATGAAATCCCGTTTTTAATATTTAATTCGTTAAATCCGCGATATTCTACCTGATAAGTTTGATTTTTTTATAACAAAATGTATCTGAATTCAATTGAATAGTAATTAAAGAGAGAAAAGCCTATTTCCTTTTTAATACAACTCTTGAAAGCTTTCCTCCTCATGCCGTTAGCTGAATATTTCCTCATTTTTTTGTTTTTTGGTGTTAAATCATAACAGAAATTTCATTTTTTTCTGCTAGTATGCCTGCCGGAAGATTTATGGATACAGTGAGTACAGTACTTTAATAAAGTGTTGAGATGATACTACTTATCCAGATTTAAAAATTGCTTGATTAGCTTGAGTGATATGGCTTTAATTTAAAATTAGGTATTTGGATTTTTAAAAATCAGGAAAGAATCCCATAGTGGCTTAGCTACCTTCAATTGAATGATTGATAAATTATTGAGGAGCTTTTTGGTTTTTTTACACATGTTACTTTAAAGATATAAGAGTAAATACGATGTATGTGTTAAATAAGTATAACCATAATTCATATGGTCTAAACTTAGATATTAGAAAATTAGATGCCGGTTATAAATATGTTTTTTGAGAAAAAAATATTTTCTAATTCACTTTGGATGATGTTAGAAAAGTTTTTAGGCATATTTGGGCTTATCTTTGTAAACTCATATATGGCTAAATATATCGGTCCAGAAAATTTTGGAAAATTAGCTTTTACGACTTCAATTTTTATTTTTGTTCAAACTTTGTCTTGGTTTGGTGCTCAAAATATATTATTTAAGCGTTTTAGTGAGAATGTTCAATCTGGAATTCGTTTGGCGATTTCTACCCAATTAATGCGTAATAGCATTTATTTTATAATATCAATTTTTACACTTATATATTTGTGGTTTAGTAGTGATACATTAACATTTATATTTGGAATAGGTAATTTTATTGCCAGTTACTTTTTAATAAATGATTTTTTTTCTATACATAATAATAGTCAGCTTATTTCTATTGTAAATGCTTTAACAAATGTAATAGGTCTTTTGTTAGCATTAACCTTGCGATTTGTTTTAGTTCTTTTTGAAGCAGATGCTTACACAATGATTTTTCCTATTATTATTATGGCGATGATCCCATTTTTTTTGAGAAAAACTTATTTTTATAAAAAAAATAAAAGGATTCAAAACAAAAAAAATAATAAAAAATATAATAATTATATGTTTATGACAGGAGGGAGTTTAGTTTTATCTACACTTTCGATTGTTTTGTACACTCAAATTTCGAATATCTTTTTAGCTAAATTTACTTCATTTGCTGATTTAGGTGTTTATAATGTTGCTCTAACATTAGGTGCAGCTTGGAATTTTATTAATATTGCTTTAATTACGAGCTATTTTTCAAAAATTTATGCGACCTCTAATAACTTGGTAGAATTACGGTATTTAAGACAGATTCATTGGCTTATTATATTTGTTACATTCTCTGCTATGACCGGTGTTTTTCTATTTGGATCATGGGGAGTTTCTGTTTTGTATGGGGGGGGGTTTATTGATGCTGCAAAATTACTTCCATTCATTGTCTTTGCAACTATGCTTTCTGCATTAGGAACAATTAGTTATCGGTATATGATGAAATTAAATGGATATAAATACTTGTCAATTAAAATGCTAACCGTTAGCTTAATAAGTATCCCCTTATCTTATTTCTCTATTCAGAGTTATGGTATTTTAGGGGCTGCATATTGTTTTATAGTAATTGAGCTTTTTTCACTAACAGTAGCAAACTATCTCTTTAAAAATGGATGCATTTTAAAAATGCATCTTAATGTTTTTGGTTTTAAGGTTAAGGAAACAATTTAATGTATAAAGTTCTTTCACTCTTGCGGTCACTTTTACATAGAGTTCTTCCTTATAGTGATGCAAATGACAGTTTTTTGAATTATATAGGCTTTTTTATACATCATAAAAGACTTCCAAAAGACAGATATTATTTTAATGATTATCTTTTTAAAATTAAAAATACGAATGAAATTTTAAATCCTATCAGACAGTTTGTTAGTGATAAGTATTTAGTAAAAGATTATGTGCGTGCAAAAGTGGGGGAGCAATATAATGTTCCAACACTTGCAATTTTTAATAACTTTCAAGATTTAAAAGATTATGAATTTCCAGAAAATTGTTGTATTAAGCCGACTCAAGCTAGCCAAGCTGTTATTTTAAGAAAAAATAATGAACCTATAAATATTAATGAGACTGAAAAGTGGTTTGAATTAAATTATTATAAACAAACGAGAGAAAGAAATTACAAATATTTAAAACCAAAAGTAATTGTAGAGCCTTTGATTTTTAATAGCACAAACTTAATGGATTACCGTATTTACTGTTTTAATGGAAAGGCCAAGTTAATTTGTATAGATATAGGTAAATTTACAGGTTATCAGCGCATTTTTTATACAACAGACTGGGTGAAACAAGATTTTTCTTTAAAATATCCCCTTTATGAAGGTGAGTTAGAAAAACCTAAAAATCTAGATGAAATGATTATGGTTGCTGAAAAATTATCTAGTGAATTTGACTTTGTTAGAATTGATTTATATTCAGATGGTGAAAGCTGTTTAGTTGGTGAAATTACTAATTGTCATGCTGCTGCTTCGCAAAATTTTGTGCCTTTAAGTGCTGAGAAAAAAGCCTCAAAAATTATTTTTGGAGATATAGTGTGAAAATTACTGTTGTAGGTACTGGTTATGTTGGTTTATCTAACGCTGTGTTATTTGCGCGTCAGCATAAAGTAACTAGTTTAGATATTGATGAAAACCGTGTTGCTTTAATTAATCAAAAAATATCACCTATTTCAGATGACTATATTGAGCGAGCATTTGAAGAAGATAATTTAAATCTGAAAGCTACGCTTGATAAAGTTCAGGCGTATGAGCAAGCAGATTATATTATTATTGCTACACCTACTAATTATGATTCCGAGACCAATTATTTCGATACATCTTCAATAGAAATTGTTATTTCAGAGATCCTCCCACTGAATAGCACTGCAACTATTATTGTAAAATCTACTATACCTGTAGGTTACACAGCTCAGGTTAAATCAAAATTTAAAACGGAACAAATAGTATTTGTGCCAGAGTTTTTACGTGAAGGTAAAGCACTTTACGATAATTTATATCCATCACGAATTATTGTAGGTGAAAAGTCTGAACGTGCTGAAAAAATTGCAGAACTTTATTTGAATGCAACTGTTGAGCAAAAAGCATCTACATTATGTATGGATGCTACAGAAGCTGAAGCGGTAAAGTTATTTTCAAATACTTATCTAGCCATGCGTGTTGCATATTTCAATGAATTAGATACCTATTGTGCAAGACATGGGCTAAATGCTTTAGATATTGTGAAAGGCGTAGGTTTAGACCCACGTATAGGTCAGCATTATAATAACCCATCATTTGGGTATGGTGGCTATTGCTTACCAAAGGATACCAAGCAACTTTTGGCAAACTACAAGGATGTGCCACAAAATCTGATTCAAGCAATTATTCAGTCAAATCAGACCCGTAAAAAATTTATTGTTAAAGAAATTTTAAAGCAAAGACCGAATGTGGTAGGAATATATCGCTTAACCATGAAAGCAGGTTCTGACAATTTTCGTGATTCTGCAATTCAGGGCATAATTCATGAGTTAGAAGAATATAATATTCAAATTTTAATTTATGAGCCTACATTAAAAACAACCCATTTTGGAAAATATCCTTTAGAAAATGAGTTAAACCAGTTTCTTGAATGTGCTGATGTAATTTTGGCAAATCGTATGCATAGCGATTTGAAAGAGCAGCAAGAGAAAGTTTATACACGTGATTTGTTTGGGGAAAACTAATGAGTGACAAAGAAAAATTACCACTAATTAGTATAATTATTCCTACTTATGGTAGAGCTGAATGGTTGAGTCGGGCTATTGATAGTGTACTAAAACAAACATATGAAAATATTGAAATTATTGTGGTTAATGATAACTTATTAGATTCGGAAAGTTATGAAGCCGTAATAAGAATATTAGATAAATATACTACTAATAATAAAGTCAAATTATTTGCTGATGGAATTAATAGGGGGGGGAGTTGTGCCCGAAACAAAGGTATTTCTCTCTGTAATGGAGAATATATTACATTTTTAGATGATGATGATTATTATTATGAAAATAAAATTGAAAAACAACTTAACCATCTATTAAAAATGCAATTAGATGTATCTGTATGTAATATGAATATTTTAAAAGAAAATAAAGTAATTACTGATCGAAGAAGTAAAGCTTGTATTGGTGATATATCTAATTTTTTGATATATGGCAATTGTTTTACACCTATGATTTTTGCTAAAAAGGAAGTTCTAATTAGTGTTGATGGTTTTGCTAAATCTCCAAGATTCCAAGATCATATATTAATTTTAAAAATGCTTGAAAAGAAAGTCAAAATTTCAGTTATAAATGAAAGTTTATTTGTACATAATGATCATATAGGTGAAAGAGTTACAAAAAACAGAATGGACTCATATGACGTACGATGGGAATATGAGGACAATTTAATTCAATATTTGAATAAAGAAGATCTCAAAAAATATAAATATAAAAGATTATTAAATTATACACGAATGCTAAGAGGTAACTCTTACAGAAGAAAAGCAATGAAAGTTCACTTTTTAAATATTTTTAATATAACTGAGTTAAAGCAAGTTTATATATATCTTAGAGTATTAATCGGTATATTTATAAAATAGTTTGGATGTGCTGTTTTAATTCAGCTAGGAGGTTTCTATTGATATATTTATTTGTATTTTTTTTCGTGACATTTTATTTATATTTTGTTGAGAAATATACTTCACCTAAATTCATAAAACAATTTATATTATGGCTTCCTGCTTTTGTTGTATTTGTTTTTTTTCCAGCTATGCAGTCGGGTGTTGGAACTGATTATGAAACATATTTTCAGTATTTTTTTAATCATGATCATGATCTTTATCTAAAAAAAAATGAAATTCTTTATTTTTATATAATTGAATTTTCTAATTTTTTTGGCGATCCGCAGGTGCAATTTATTATAGTCAGTGTTATTCAAGGCTTTCTATTTTTCCTGTTATTGTACTTATTAAAGCAAAATGGATATAAAGCTTGGTTAATATTTTTAATATATTTTTTATGCACAGGTATGTATCATAACCAAATGAATGGATTGAGGCAGTATATATGTATATATATTGTTCCTATATTGGCTATTTTTGCTTATAAAAATAAATTTATTTCCCTATTTAATTTTTCTTTTATAAGTTTTTTTATTCATGCATCTAGTCTTATGTCTAGTGTTTTAATAATAATTTTTAAAAGACTGAATAATTTTACTCTATATAAAAAAAATATCTTGTTTTTTATATTCTTGCTAACAGCTCCTATATATTTTATTGATTTTAAGAGTATCTTTATTTCTGCTTTAGAGTTTTTTAATTTAAGATTTATTTCTTATATGGATACCAGGTATGTTGAAGGTGCTGGTTATTCAAAAATTATTACTAAATTTTATTATTTACCAATAGTTCTTCTTTTTTGGTTTTATTATTTAAGGGACAATAAATCAGATACTGGAATGAATCATTTTTTTATTCTAATATTTAGTTTTACTTATTTTATGTTTCTTCAGTCTTTAAGTTTTGAGTTAATGCTAAGAGTATGGTCCTATTTTAATTTCTTTTTGATATTCCCGATATATTATGTTTTGCAGCGAAGTAGTAATTTAACTTTTTTTCTGATTTTAATTTATTTTTTAATTTTTTATATTGTAAAAGTTTTGATATTTCCTGTTGCAGAATATGAATATCATTTTTACAGCGATTGGTTCTAATGGGTTTGATAGGTATGAGAATTCAAATTATTTGTTCAACAATGTATGGAAAATCCCCATTATTTTTACAAAAAAATTATAGTGATGGTGATTATTTGGTAATTAATCAATGCAAAGAAAGATCACACGAAGTTAATGGTTTTTTTAATTGTTATGAAACAGGACTATCAAAGAGTAGAAATAAGGCATTAACTTATTCTGATAGTGATATATGTATTATATCTGATAATGATGTATTTTATAGCGAAGATTATATAGAGATCATTAGTAAAGCATTTGAAAGGTATCCTGATGCAGATGCAATTACTTTTCAAATTCACACTCCAGAAGGAGAGATGTATAAAAAATATTCGGATAGTTTTTTTTGGCACAATAAACTGAGCTTAGCTAAAGTTTCTTCAATTGAGATTGCATTTCGTCGTAAAAGTGTTTTAGAGAAAAATATTAAATTCGATGAAAGATTTGGTTTAGGAAGTAAATTCCCTACCAGTGAGGAATACATTTTTCTTTCAGATTGCTTAAGCAAGGGATTAAAAATTGCTTATGTTCCTAAGATTATAGTTTTCCATCCTAAAGAATCTTCGGGCGGTGATTTTTCGAATGACAATCTAGTAAAAGCAAAAGGAGCTATGATTCATCGAGTTTTTGGTGATAAGGGAATTCTAATATGTTTGTTATTTTCAATAAGAAAGTATAAATATTCTGGAAAGTCTTTCTTTAATTTTTGCAAAACAATATTTTCTGGGTTTTTTAAACACAGAAAAGATATTTGATTTTTTAGGTTACACATGAAAATTCTTTATTTCCATCAATATTTCAACACGCCTGAAATGTCAGGTGGTACACGTTCGTATGAAATGGCTCGTCGCTTGGTTGCTGCGGGACATGAAGTTCATATGATTACATCTTGGGTTAAAGAAACGGATAAAACAGATTGGTATGTGACAAATGAGGCGGGAATTCACGTTCATTGGTTTCCAAATAATTATAATAATAAAATGTCTTATATGGATCGTATTAAAGCATTTTTTAGGTTTGCTTTTTATGCAGCTAAAAATGGAAAAACCTTTAAAGATGCAGATGTTGTTTTCGCAACAAGCACGCCTTTAACTATTGCTTTACCGGCTGTCTCTACGGCTAAAAAGTTAAAAATTCCGATGGTATTTGAAGTGAGGGATTTATGGCCTGAACTTCCTATTGCTATGGGAGCACTCAATAACCCTATTTTGCAAAAAATAGCGTATGGTTTAGAAAATTGGGCTTATAAGAACTCAAAGGCAATTGTTGCTCTTTCCCCTGGTATGAAAGAAGGCATTGTAAAAACTGGCTACCCCAAGCAGCAAGTGGCTGTAATTCCAAACAGCTCTGATTTGGAATTATTTAATATTGAAAATGAAAAGGTTATACAATTTAGAAAATCTCTAACTTGGCTACAGAATCGTCCGCTCATTGTGTATACGGGTACTTTTGGTCATATTAATGGGGTTGGATATCTTGTAGAATTGGCTGCAAAGTTAAAGGATATTAATCCTGAAATCCGCATTTTACTGGTGGGTGATGGTATTGAATTTGACCAAGTGACTTCATTTGCTCAAGAAAAAGGTGTGCTAAACAACAACTTGTTTATGATGAAACAAGTACCTAAAAAAGATATTCCAGTTATATTGAATGCTGCAACCTTATGTACAGCTTTATTTATTGATAAGCCTGAAATGCGTGCAAACTCAGCGAATAAATTCTTTGATGCACTTGCTGCTGGAAAACCAATTATGATCAATTATGGTGGATGGATGGTTGATCTCATTGAAAAAAATAATTGTGGTTTGGTAACGTGGAATCTGGATATTGAAGCTGCTGCTCAACAAGTTGCTAATTTTATAGCTGACCCAAAACTTTATGGAATTGCTGCAGCTAATGCTAAAAGACTGGCAAATACTCAATTTCATCGAGATATGCTTGCAGAGCAATTAAACCAAGTTTTAATAAATACTGTTAACGCAAGTAGTATCACACCAGAGTCAATTACTCAGAAATATTATGATTAAACGCCTTCTCGATATTATCATCGCCTCTATTGCCCTGATCCTGCTTTCACCACTTTATGCATTTGTTGCTTACAAAGTAAAAAAGAACTTAGGCTCGCCTGTAATATTTCGCCAGGTACGTCCCGGTTTACATGGCAAGCCCTTTGAAATGATCAAGTTCCGGACCATGAAAGATGCTGTGGACGAGCAGGGTAATCCATTGCCGGACAGTGAACGTCTAACGCCTTTTGGTCAAATGCTGCGCTCCACCAGTCTGGATGAAATGCCGGAACTGTGGAACGTGATCAAAGGGGATATGAGCATTGTTGGCCCACGCCCATTGCTGATGGAATACCTGCCGCTTTATAGCCCTGAACAAGCCAAACGCCATAATGTTCGTCCGGGTATGACCGGTCATGCACAGGTCAATGGCCGCAATGCAATTGGCTGGGAAGAAAAGTTCAAGCTGGATACCTGGTACGTCGAAAATCAGTCGATTTGGCTCGACTTCAAAATCATGTTTAAAACGGTACATAAAGTTTTAGCAAAAGATGATATCAGTGCCGAGGGGGAAGCGACCATGACACGTTTTACTGGCTCACAAAACAAGGACGAAACATAATGAAAGCTTTATATATTGGCGTTTATGGTGCAAGTGGTTTTGGTAAAGAAGTTATGCCATTGGTTCGCCAGCAATTTCCAACCTTAGCCAAAGATAACTTTGTTTTTATCGATGATGGTCAGGCTGGCAATAGTTTAAATGGTTATGCTATTCGAAGTTATCAGAATTTTCTCGCCCAACCAAATACCCATAAGGCTGTAACAATTGCTATCGCAAACAGTCAAGTTCGTGAAAAACTGGTTCAGCGTTTAAATGAAGACCAGATTCAGCATCTAGATGTTCATGCAGGCAATACAGTTATTCTAGATGAGGTGCATATTGGTGAAGGGAGCTTACTTTGTCCTTTCACTTGTCTGACATCCAATATCAAAATTGGAAAATTCTTTCATGCCAATATTTATAGCTATGTCGCTCATGACTGTGTCATCGGTGACTATGTCACCTTTGCTCCCGGGGTGAAATGTAATGGCAATATCCATATTGAAGACCATGCCTATATTGGTACGGGTGCCGTAATCAAACAGGGAACTCCCGACAAACCTCTGGTAATTGGCAAGGGTGCGGTAGTGGGTATGGGGGCTGTGGTCACCAAGAGCGTTCCACCGGGCGTAACGGTGATTGGCAATCCGGCACGGATCTTAGAGAAAAAATAAGTTTTTAAATTTAAAAATTCAGGACACATCATGTTAAACACTGCATTTGAACCATGGCCAAGTTTTACTCAGGAAGAAGCGGATGCGGTTTCCCAGGTTTTGTTGTCGAATAAAGTCAACTATTGGACCGGGCAGGAATGCCGTGAGTTTGAAAAAGAATTTGCTCGGTTCGCAGAAACCCGGTATGCAGTGGCATTGGCCAATGGAACAGTAGCACTGGATGTCGCACTTAAGGCATTAGGTATTGGCGCAGGGGATGATGTGGTTGTTACCTCACGTACCTTTCTGGCCTCGGCCAGCTCCATTGTGACGGCTGGGGCAAATCCGATTTTTGCCGATGTCGAACTGGACTCCCAAAATATCTCCCGCCGTACGATTGAAGCGGTCATCACACCCAATACCAAGGCCATTATCTGTGTGCATCTGGCAGGCTGGATGTGCGACATGGACCCGATCATGCAGCTGGCTTCCGATAAAGGCCTGTATGTGATCGAAGACTGTGCACAGGCGCATGGCGCAAAATATAAAGGTAAATCTGCCGGTTCAATTGGCCATGTCGCAGCCTGGTCCTTCTGTCAGGACAAGATTATGACGACTGGCGGTGAAGGCGGGATGGTTACTACCAATGATGAGAATCTGTGGAAAAAAATGTGGTCTTATAAAGACCATGGCAAGAACTTTGACAGCATCTATAACAAGCAGCATCCACCGGGTTTCCGCTGGCTGCATGACTCCTTTGGTACCAACTGGCGCATGATGGAAATGCAGGGTGTGATTGGACGTATCCAGCTAAAAAAAATGCCGGAATGGACGGCAAAACGCCTTGCCAATATGGAAAAAATTTATGCGGCATTTGCGGATAGCCCATATTTTACCGTCTATCGTCCATCAGGTGATTATATGCACGCTGCCTATAAATGTTATGTGCAAGTCAATATCGATACTTTGCCTGAAGGTTGGTCACGTGACCGGATCATGCAGGACATCAATGCGCTGAATGTGCCTTGTTTCAGTGGCTCCTGTTCAGAGGTCTATTTGGAACATGCTTTTGATGGCACGCCATGGCGTCCGGCGCAGCGTTTGCCGAATGCGCAAAAACTCGGTGAAACCAGTCTGATGTTTTTGGTGCATCCTACTTTAAGTGATGAAAGTATTAACAAAACAGTCACCGCAATTCAACAAGTTATTAATAGAATAGTTACTTAAACTTTTGCAATATAAGTGCGCCGCATTCGGTGCACTTATTTATAAAATATGTCTTTAAGTTGCTAAAAAGAATCATGACTTGTTAAAAATTTATTAGAATTGAGACCACGCATCCAGTGAAATCTATCATTACGCCTTTCGTAGAATCACCACGAGCCGCCAAACTCGCATTTTTAATTATTCTGGATTTTTGTGCTTTTCCTGTCTTGATCTGGCTCTGTTATGCCATCCGCCGTTTTGATTTAGGCGCAGAAGTTGTGCCTAATCTGGCTTTTGGTACGCTCTGGGTCAGCGTGATTGCAGTTGCATCGCTGTTTATCTGTGGGGTCTATCGGTTTATTGTCCGTACGTATAATGAAGTGTTCATGATCAAAATGGGGCTGGCGACGGCATTGACGGTCGCTGGCCTTTACGCCCTGGCTTATTTCACACCGGCCTTTATTCCGACCTCTATTCCTCTGATGTTCGGCTTTATGATGTTTGCCTGGATCTGGTTTAGCCGCGGCATCATCCGCTTTATTATCCGTTCCTACTTGCAGGCGGACGTACAGAAAAAACGCATTGCGATTTATGGCGCGGGTAATGCAGGCCAACAGGTCGCTGCTGCGCTATATCGCTCCAATGAGCATTTACCCGTCATGTTTATTGATGACAAACGCTCCTTGACCGGACAGCAGCTGGGTCGACTCAAAGTCTATGATGCCCAGACTGCCTTAAAACTCATGCGTAAGCAAAAAATTGATGAAATTTTAATTGCCTTGCCTTCGGTAGGGCGGGTCCGTAAAAGTGAAATCATCAAGTTTTTAGAACCGGCACATTTAAAAATTACCGAGATTCCGGGGCTGACCAAACTGGTGGATGGTGAAATCCGGATTTCTGATATTCAGGAAGTGGATATTATTGACTTGCTGGGGCGTGATCCGGTGCCGCCAGTGCCGGAGCTACTGGCCAGAAATATTAAAGATAAAGTGGTGATGGTGACAGGCGCTGGCGGTTCGATTGGTTCAGAACTCTGCCGCCAGATCATTAAAAACCAGCCGGCCAAACTGGTGATTTATGAACTGACTGAATTCGCACTGTATAGTATTGAAAAAGAGTTACGCCTTAGCGCTAGCTGTGAAATTATTCCGATTCTGGGCTCTGTACTGGATGAATCCAAGCTGGAACGGGTAATTGAACAATATGGCGTACAGACTGTTTACCATGCTGCCGCCTATAAGCATGTCCCGCTAGTGGAGTGTAATCCTCTGGCAGGGCTGAAAAATAACGCCGTCGGAACCGCCTTTAGTGTGAATGCAGCAGTAAAAAAAGGCGTCGAAACCTTTGTGTTAATTTCAACCGATAAGGCGGTACGTCCCACCAATGTGATGGGAGCGACCAAGCGTATGGCAGAGCTGTATTGTCAGGCCATGGCAGAAGCCCAGAACCAGACCCAGATCAGTATTGTGCGTTTTGGTAATGTACTCGGTTCTTCGGGTTCGGTGGTGCCGCTGTTTAAACAGCAGATTGCCAAGGGTGGACCGATTACCGTGACTCATCCGGAAGTGACCCGGTTCTTTATGACCATTCCGGAAGCTTCGCAACTGGTGATTCAGGCCGGTGCTTTGGGTACGGGCGGAGACGTATTCCTGCTGGATATGGGCGAACCGGTACGGATTCAGGATCTGGCACGACAAATGGTTGCGCTGAGCGGACTCAAGGTTCGAGAAGAACAAAATCCAAATGGTGATATTGAAATTCAATATAGCGGATTACGTCCGGGCGAGAAGCTGTATGAAGAACTGTTGATTGACGAAGAAAATACAGAAATTACCGCGCATACACGTATTCTGCGTTCTGTCGAAAAACATTATCCATTGGCAGAAATTCTGGCAGTATTTAACCGTATGCATGAACTTGAAGCGACTCAGGCCGATATTGAATGGGCATTGGCACAACTGGAGCATTATGTCGACGGTTATGTACGCGGTAACGAAATTAAAGTGAACTAGGTTTTTATAGATATGATCAAAAAAGCAATTCTTCCTGTGGCAGGTCTCGGTACACGTTTCTTACCTGCCAGCAAATCCATTCCGAAAGAGATGGTGACTGTCGTGGATCGCCCTGCGATTGAATATGTGGTCCGTGAAGCAGTTGCTGCCGGAATTGAGCAGATTATTCTGGTGACCCACTCTTCCAAGGCTTCGATTGAAAACTATTTTGACCGTAACTTTGAGCTTGAAACCACCCTTGAGCAAAAAAACAAAACTGACCTGCTGAAAGAAATTACTGAGATTCTGCCTACAGGCGTGAGTGTGATTAGTGTACGCCAGCCACAGCCTCTGGGTCTGGGCCATGCAGTATTGTGTGCCAAAGCAGTGATTGGCGATGATGATTTTGCGGTGTTATTACCGGATGTACTGGTGAAAGATCAGGATCCGGAAAATGACCTGGCACGTATGATTCAGCGTTATGCTCAGTCTCAGGCGTCACAAATCATGGTAGAAGCGGTGCCTGAACATCTGGTCGACCAGTATGGCATTGTTGATGTTGCGGCATCACCTGAGGAAGGCGAAAGTATCGTCATGCAGGGAATCGTCGAGAAACCGGCGGTCGGTACTGCACCTTCAAATCTATCTGTGGTCGGACGTTATATTCTGCCGGCAAAAATCATGCAGCTTTTGGAACAGACCCCACGCGGGGCAGGTAATGAAATCCAGCTCACTGATGCGATTGCCATGCTGCAGCAAACCGAAGCCGTAGAAGCCTATCGCATGAAAGGTCAGACCTTCGACTGTGGCAGCAAGTTGGGTTATCTAAAGGCTGTTTTACATTATGGCATCGATCATCCTAAACTCGGTAGCGAGTTTAAAGCATTGATTCAGGAACTTGCTTTATAAGAAAGGAATATTATGAAAGTCGCAGTATTGGGAAAAACCTTATTTTCCGGAGTCATGTCAGCTCTTTTATCTGAATGTGGTCACCAGGTGGTCTGGTGTAACAGCTTCAATGCAGATGAGTCGGCCCGGCCCTATTTCCAGGATGAATCTCTACAACAATTACTGCAAAAACAGGAAAAATCTGGCTTTTTAAACTGTTGCGATTTTCAGCATCTAGATTTTAATCAGGATGTTTTTTTCTTTAGTTTTAATGCGACTGAAGAACAGCAGGCATTTCAGATGCTGGACACCATCCGGCATGCCTGTTTTGCCCATCCCAAACTAATGATTAATGCTTCGACCTTTGGCTTGCATGGCACCCAGCGCTTTCAGCAGTTGCTGCCGAATGATGACTGGATTTATCTGCCAGATATTATTCAGGAAGGGAATGCACTGCGTAGCTTTACTCAGGCCACCCAGCTGATTGTGGGCTGTGATCATGCAGATATCCAGCCTAAAATCAAAGAACTCTTACGCCCATTATTTCCACGCGCGCAGCAGTATCTATTTATGCCGGTTCTGGATGCCGAATTTACCAAGCTGAGTATTTCCGGCATGCTGGCCACCCGGATCAGTTATATGAATGATCTGGCCAGTGTGGCAGAAAAGCTTGGCATTGATATTGAACAGGTACGGCAAGGCATGGCTGCAGATAACCGGATTGGTTCTGCCTATCTGTTCCCTGGCGTTGGTTTTGGTGGAGAGAATTTCTCCCATGATATCCGGACGCTTACTCACGCCGTGGCAGATTCAGGAGTGAAAAACCAGCTGCTGGAACAGGTCTGGGACATTAACGAACAGCAAAAAGAATTACTGTTTCGTAAACTCTGGAACTATTTCCGTGGAGACTTGAAGGGTAAAGTCATTGCGATCTGGGGTGCAGCCTTTAAGGAAAATACCCCAAGTATCCAGCAGTCTCCGGTACATGCCATGCTGACCGCTTTGTGGGCGCAAGGCGTGACGGTCAAGCTGCATGATCCTCAGGCAATCGCAAATATTGAAAAGGTCTATGGGCCACGGGAAGACTTGATCCTGTGTAAAGACCAGTATCAGGCCGTGGAAGGGGCGCATGCCTTGTGTCTGATTACGGCATGGAAACAGTATGGCAGTCCGGATTATCCGTATTTGATCAAGTTGATGCAGCATCCCCTGATTCTGGATGGGCGTAATCTGTATGATCCGACGTATGTCAAGACACGTGGTTTTAATTATATTGGGGTAGGACGTTAATGTTGAGCCATTTTAATCCAAATCTCGACACTGAAACTGTGTGTCAGAAACTCGCCTCGAACAAAGAACAGCTTCAGTCTGAGCATTTGCGGGAGCTATTTGCTGCTGACCCGGAGCGCTTTAATCGATATTCTATCCAGTTTGAACAACTGCTGTTTGACTATAGCAAACACAGAATCAATAAAAATGTGCTGCAGGGCCTGATCGAATGGGCGGATGCACAGAACCTCAGATCCTGGATTGGCTCCCTATTTTCCAATCAAAAAATCAACTATACCGAGCAGCGTGCTGCCATGCATTGGGCACTGCGCCTGCCCAAACAGGATCAACAGCATGCTGATCTGGCAGCGGATGTATATGCCCAGCTGGAACGGATGTATGCCCTGGTGGAACAGATTCATGCCGGACAGCGCCGCGGTGCTACCGGTGAAGTGATTCAGGATGTGGTCAATATTGGTGTTGGTGGATCAGATCTGGGCCCCTTGATGGTCACGCACGCTTTATCTGATTTTAAATACCAGTCTGCCCAGCCACTCAACGTACATTTTGTTTCGACCATGGATGGCAGTCAGCTGTCCGAGCTGTTACATCAGCTGCGTCCGGAAACGACACTGTTTATTATTTCCTCCAAATCCTTTGGCACTATTGATACCCTGACCAATGCCCAGACGGTACGCTTGTGGCTGGAAAAGGCCTTAGGTCAACATCCTTATATTCTTAAGCATCATTTTATTGGAGTATCGACCAAGCCGGAAAAAATGACGGCGTGGGGTATCGCGCCGGAAAACCAGTTATTGCTTTGGGACTGGGTCGGCGGGCGTTATTCACTCTGGTCCTGTATCGGACTGCCAATTGCCTTGAGTATCGGGATTGAAGGCTTCAAGCAGCTGCTGGCGGGTGCCTATGCAGTGGATCAGCATTTTCAGTACCAACCTTTTGAACGCAATATTCCGGTATTGATGGGGTTGTTAGGAGCTTGGAATACCAATTTTCTGGATATTCAGACCCATGCAATTCTGCCTTATGATGGCCGGCTGAAATATTTTGCCTCCTATCTGCAACAGCTGGAAATGGAATCAAATGGTAAGTCAATCCAGCGCAATGGAGAGAAAGTCCAGTTCGATACCTGCCCGATCATCTGGGGAGAAGTAGGGCCGAATGCCCAGCATGCCTTCTATCAGTTATTGCATCAGGGTACGCAGTCAGTCAGCTGTGATTTTATTGCGCCGGTAGAGCGTTATAACAGCCAGCAATATACTTATGCAGACAGTGCCGAAGCATTGGTAGAACAACATCATTTGGCCTTATCCAACTGTCTGGCGCAGTCGCGTTTACTGGCTTTTGGCAATGAAGCCTTAGATCAGGCTGAATTGGCGAGCTTGCCGGCCTATAAACAGTATGAAGGTAATCAACCGAGCAGTACCCTGTTATTGCAGGAGCTCAATCCATACAGTTTAGGCATGCTAATTGCACTCTATGAACATAAGGTATTTGTCCAGTCGGTGCTGTGGAACATTAACCCGTTTGATCAGTGGGGCGTGGAAAAAGGCAAGGAAATTGCCAACCAGTTATTGCCCATCCTGAATGGTGAGCAGACTGACTTAAGTGGTCTGGATGGTTCAACCCAAGGTTTAATTAAAGTTCTATTAGGAAAGTAAAATGGCGAAAATTCTGGTCACAGGCGGGGCAGGCTATATTGGTTCACATACCTGTGTGGAATTGCTGAATGCCGGACATGATGTGATCGTACTGGATAATCTGTGCAATAGCTCAGCTGAATCCTTAAACCGTGTCCAGCAGTTAAGTCAAAAAAGCTTGACCTTTGTTGAAGGGGATATCCGGGATAGCCAGTTACTCGATCAGGTCTTTCAGCAAAATTCGATTGATGCAGTGATTCATTTTGCCGGGCTGAAAGCCGTTGGTGAGAGTCAGCAGATTCCTTTGGACTATTTTGACAACAATATTGCCGGTTCCATCAGTCTGGTGCAGGCGATGCAGCGCGCACAGGTGTTTAAACTGGTATTCAGCTCTTCGGCTACGGTCTATGGGGAAAACAATCCGTCACCCTTAAACGAAGACATGCCTACCGGAATGCCGACCAATAACTATGGTTATACCAAACTGATTGTTGAGCAGTTACTGGAAAAGTTATCTATCGCTGATGAACGCTGGTCGATTGCATTATTGCGTTATTTTAATCCGGTCGGTGCGCATAAAAGTGGCCAGATTGGGGAAGATCCACAAGGGATTCCCAATAATTTAATGCCTTATGTAACTCAGGTAGCTGTAGGCCGTCGTGAAAAACTGTCTATTTTTGGTCATGATTACGATACGGTCGATGGTACCGGAGTGCGGGACTATATTCATGTAGTGGATCTAGCCAATGCACATTTATGTGCCTTGAATAACCGTCTGGCCTCCCAAGGCTGCCGGGCCTGGAATATTGGTACTGGCAATGGCATTTCAGTCCTGCAAGTCAAGAATACCTTTGAGCAGGTGAATGGGGTTGCTATTCCATTTGAGTTTGTACCACGTCGTGAAGGCGATGTAGCGATCTGTTTTGCAGACAATAGACGTGCTGTGCAGGAACTTGGTTGGGCAGCTAAATATGGCTTGGAAGATATGCTCGCCGATAGCTGGAAATGGCAGAAGCAGAATCCCAAAGGATATGGATCATAGATATGAATTTTATTTATGGGGTTATTTGTCATCAACTTACCCATTCACTGGTTTTTCTGGTGAATGAGCTGCTGAAAAGTCCTCATAGTATTATTCTTATTCATGTCGATCAGAAAGCCGACCTTGCCCCATTTCATATTCAATTCGGACAGCTTGATCAGGTATATTTTTTAGCAGACCGGACAGATGTACGATGGGGCAGCTATAGCCAAATTGAAGTCATGTTAAAACTCCTGCAGGAAGCGCAAAAATATGATTATGGCTATTTTTTCTTCCTGTCTGGAGATGACATTCCTTTATGTTCCAATACCGCAAGAGAATTATTTCTAGAAAAAGAATATCAAAAACAGACCGAGTTTGTGGGTCATGATGATTTAGCAGATGATGTGGAACAACGGGTGAATGTCCTGTATTTACCGATTATGTATCAGAAAGCTAAATCACCATTATTTCAGTTCCTGAACAGATGGGCATTATGGTATTGCCGGCACTTCCGTAAACAGGATATTTCTCATTTACCTAAACTATATAAAGGTTCAAACTGGATTACCCTCACCGATCAGGCGGTGACATTTATTCTGGATTATCTGGAAGCGAATCCGGATTATGCAAAAACCTTTAAATCTTCACTCTGTGCAGATGAAATCTTTTTCCATACCATTATTTATAATTCCCATTTTCAGCAACGCATCTATCATGCCCAGCATAGGATAGAGGATTGTGAAACAGGGCTAAGATATATTGACTGGGATTCCGGGCCGGATTATCCAAGAACTTTAGATATGTCTGATTTTGATAAAATGAAGCAGTCAGGCATGCTGTTTGCGCGAAAAATGAATACAAATATCACAGTGGATATACTCGAAAAACATTTTCCATAAAAGCTTCAGGCCGAAAAAGTACCCTAAAAACTGGAATCTTTTCTCTGGTTTAAAGGGTACTGTTTTCAGGTTTTTTTGAGGACTTAAGTTTCGCCCTGGATCAGCTGGGTTAGCTCATCGACATAGTCCTGCATTGGGCGTGGATTATGATCACGGCGGCTTTCAATATTCAAACGCAATAATGGTTCAGTATTGGAGGCGCGCACATTAAAACGCCAGCTACCAAAATTCAGGCTAACGCCGTCGGTCTGGTCAATTTCTGGTTTTTGATCGGCATAATGATCGAAAAGTTTTTGGATGGTTGCCTGGGTATCGGCCACTTTAAAATTAATTTCACCTGAACATGGGAACTTGGCGATCATTTCTTCCACCAGAGAAGATAAGGATTTTCCTGTTTCAGACAGTACCGCCATAGCCAGTAACCATGGAATCATGCCGCTGTCACAGTAAGCAAAATCACGGAAATAGTGATGGGCACTCATTTCCCCGCCATAAGCCGCATTATGTTCACGCATGACATCTTTAATGAAGGCATGCCCCGATTTTGATTGGACGGTAATTCCCTGATACTGCTCCACCACATCCAGCGTATTCCAGACCAGACGCGGGTCATGGACAATTTTTTCACCAGACTGCTTCAGCAGGAATGCCTGCGCAAGAAGGCCAACAATATAATAACCTTCAATGAACTGACCTTTTTCATCGAACAGGAAGCAGCGGTCAAAGTCGCCATCCCAGGCAATGCCCATATCCGCACCATGCTGAATGACCGCATCACGGGTGCTATCACGGTTTTCAACCAGAATTGGATTCGGGATGCCATTCGGGAAGTTACCATCGGCCTCATTGTGAATTTTGACAAATTCAACCGGAATCTGTAGCTGTTGAAACTTCTGTTCAAGCGCATCCACCACATGACCTGCGGCACCATTACCGGCATTCATCACCAGTTTCATCGGGCGGATTTTTGCCGGATCGATATAGGTCATCAGGTGGTCGATAAATTCTGGCAGGATATTATATTTTTCCGTATGACCTTTTTGGCTAACTTCAAGGAATTGCCCTGATTCGGCCAAGGCCTGAATTTCTTTCAGACCGGTATCTGCACTGATCGGACGGGCATTTTCACGCACCAGTTTCATCCCATTATAGTCCATCGGATTATGGCTGGCAGTAACTTCAATACCACCCTGGACATCCAGGTGGAAAGCTGCGAAATAAACTTCTTCGGTCCCGGTCATGCCAAGATCCAGCACATTGACCCCGGCATCATTCAAGCCGCGAATAGTGGCCTGTTTTAGCTCTTCACTGCTGAGTCGTATATCACAACCAATGGCTACTGTTTTAGGTTGATAAATCTGTCCATAAGCCCGGCCAATTTTGTAGGCAATTTCTTCGTTGAGTTCTGTGCCCAGTTTGCCGCGAATGTCATAGGCTTTGAAGCAAGTCAGTTTTGTCATTTAGAGGCTCTCCATTTAGAAGAAAAAAAGCCGGTTTCCCAGCCTCGATTCAATTTTAATTATTCTACAGTAACCGATTTTGCCAGGTTACGGGGCTGATCCACATCCGTACCACGTAGCACTGCCACATGATAGGAGAGTAACTGCACCGGGATGCTATACACAATCGGTGCCAGTACTGCATTGACTGACGGAATATGGACTACGTGCTTGCGCTCTTTGGCTTTAATGCCACTGTGCTCATCAGCAAAAACAAACAGTTCACCACCACGTGCCTGAACTTCTTCCATATTGGATTTGAGCTTGTCCAGCATGTCATCCTGTGGTGCCAGAATCACCACCGGCATGTCATTGTCGACCAGTGCCAATGGTCCGTGTTTCAGTTCACCTGCAGCATAACCTTCCGCATGAATATATGAAATTTCTTTCAGCTTGAGTGCACCTTCCAGCGCGATCGGGAAGTGCGTACCACGACCCAGGAACAGACAGTGCTGCTTCTCAACAAAAAGTTCTGAAAGGCGTAAAATTTCATCATCATGACGCAAGGTATCCAGCATGACTTTAGGCATATGCCAAAGTCCTGTGGTAATTTCCGTCACTTTTTCTGTAGAAATAGTATTTTTTACAGAACCGATTTTCAGCACCAACAGCATCAAGGCGGCAAGCTGGGTGGTAAAGGCTTTGGTGGAAGCCACGCCAATTTCAGGACCAGCTAAAGTCAGCAGGCTGAAATCTGTTTCACGTACCATCGAAGAGGTTGCCACGTTACAGATCGTCATCGTGCTAATGTCCAGGCCTTTGGCCGTTGCACGTTTCTGCGTATCACGTAAGGCAGCCAAGGTATCGGCAGTTTCACCAGACTGGGAAATACATATATATAGCGTATTATTCACAATCACCGGAGTGCGATAACGGAACTCGCTGGCAATCTCGACCTGGCAAGGCAAATCAATCAGCTGTTCAAACCAGTATTTGGCGATCATACCGGCATGATAGCTGGTACCGCAGGCAATAATCTGGATTTGCTGGATTTTTGAGAAGTCATGTTCTGCATTGGTCAGGAAGTCTTCACGCAGTTCATGACCATTTAATGCTTGTGAAATGGTCTGCTGGATTGCTTCCGGCTGCTCATAAATTTCCTTGAGCATATAGTGCTTGTATTCACCTTTAGAAGCATTGCTGACGGCAGCATCCAGTTCCTTGACCGGACGATCGACCAGTTGACCATCGACAAAGACTTCAATCGTGGTACGGGTCAAACGGGCAATATCACCTTCTTCAAGATAAATAAAACGATTGGTAATTGGAAGTAATGCCAACTGATCGGAACTAATGAAGTTTTCACCAATACCGACACCAATCACCAGTGGCGAACCTTCACGCACGGTAATCAGTTCATCTGGATGATCCGTATGCACGATGCCCAGAGCATAAGCACCTTTCAGTTGCGGAACCACTTGGCGTACAGCCTCTAAGAGGCTCGGGGTAGATTTCAGCGCATCATTGATCAAATGGGCAACCACTTCAGTATCGGTCTGTGAGGTAAACACATAGCCCAAAGCTTCAAGATCATCCTTGAGCTCCTGATAGTTTTCGATAATTCCGTTATGCACCACTGCCACATTTTCAGAAATATGCGGATGGGCATTTTCTTCAGTCGGTTTACCATGGGTTGCCCAGCGTGTATGCGCAATGCCGAGTGAACCACTAATTTTTGATTCATTCACCGCCTGTTCAAGGTTGGAAACCTTGCCGACACGGCGTTCACGTAAGACCTGATGATTGTTGATAAGGGCCAAACCTGCTGAATCATAACCACGGTATTCCAGGCGTTTTAAGCCTTCAACCAAAATATTGGTAATACTACGTTCCGCAATGCCACCGACAATACCACACATATTTGTTCCCCTTATTTCTTGATTTTTTGCGGACGTGGATAGTTTTCTTTGACAAATTGCTTAGAGCGCTCTACTGCCAAACTGTTATCTTCCACATCACGGGTAATCGTCGAGCCTGCACCCACTGTGGCACCGTTGCCAATTCTCACAGGTGCAACCAATGAACTGTTCGAACCAATGAAGGCCTGATCACCAATAATCGTTTTAAATTTGTTTGCACCATCATAATTACAGGTAATAGTCCCTGCACCGATGTTTGAGCCACTGCCAACTTCTGCATCACCCAGGTAGCTAAAGTGGTTGGCTTTAGAGCCTAGACCAATCGTGGTATTTTTAACTTCAACAAAGTTACCGATATGCACTTCATTGGCCAGTTGTGCGCCCGGACGTAGTCGTGCAAAAGGTCCAATTTGGGTATCTTCCCCAACGATGGCGCTATCGAAAATGCTATATGGCTGAACCTTGGTGCCAGCTGCAATCTTGGTATTCTTGATAATACAGCCGGCGCCAATTTCAACGTTGTCGCCCAACTCGCAATCACCTTCGATAATCACATTGATATCAATGCGGACATCCTGGCCGACAGTTAAATTGCCACGCAGGTCAAAGCGGCTAGGATCAACCAGATGTACACCTTGCTGCATTAGCTGTTTGGCTTGATAAGACTGGAACTGACGCTCTAAAGCAGCGAGCTGTACACGGTCATTTACCCCTTCAACTTCAAAAGCCTGCTCAGGTTCTACCGATGCAACTTGCATACCATCTGCCAAAGCCATCGCGACAATATCAGTCAGGTAATATTCACCCTGCGCATTGTCATTGCTTAAATTTGGCAACCATTCATGTAATTTAGCATTGCTGACGGCATAAATACCGGTATTGATTTCCTTGATCTGACGCTGTTCTTCGGAAGCATCCTTGTGCTCCACAATGGCCTGGATTTCACCATTTTCACGGACAATACGACCATAACCACTGGCATCTGGCAGGGTAAGGGTTACCAGACCAATGCCGGTTGCTGTAGTGGCATCGAGTAATTTTTGCAAGGTCACAGGATTAATACAGGGTACATCACCGGAGAGGATCAGTGATACGCCATCTTGAGGCAGGACAGGCAGGGTCATTTGCACTGCATGACCGGTACCGAGCTGTTCAGCCTGTTCTACCCATTTAATAGCGTGTTGTGCAAATGCTGACTGAACCCGATCACCGCCGTGACCATAAATGGTAATAATATTATCTGCGTTTAATTTTTTTGCCGTTTCAATGACATGACCCAGTAAAGGACGTCCTGCAAGGGGTTGTAATACTTTCGGTAAGCTAGAGCGCATGCGCGTTCCTTTACCTGCAGCAAGAATAATAACAGTCGTTGACATGTTCTAATCCTAAATATGGCTTATGCCACGATGAAGTAAAAATAAAGCAAAATACAAAGAGCAGCCCAAAGACCGGCAATAATATCATCCAGCATAATGCCAAAGCCTCCGTCGACCTGTCGGTCAACCACCCGGATCGGCCAGGGTTTCCAGATATCAAATAATCTGAACAGGGCAAAACCGACCAGCAACCATAACCAGTTCATCTGACCTAAATAAATCAGTGGTAAGAAGGTAATAGATTGTCCGGCAAATTCATCCCAGACGATGCGGCCATCATCATGAACTCCCATAACCTTGGCAGTATGTCCGCAGATATATATGCCAATCAGGGACATGATGGCAATGGCAAAAACACTGTTTAAAAAACCAAGATGCAGCCAGATAGGGATAAATAAAAGTGCAAAGGCCGAACCGAAAGTACCTGGTGCTTTGGGAATGAGGCCAGAACCAAATCCTACCCCACTAAATACAATCAGTCGGTCGGTCCATGACATGGCTTTAAAATTGATCGCAGGTTTATGCAAAATGTTGATACCCATTAAATTGAAATAAATGGTCTGTGCCATCTTTTTCAAAAGTTAAGCCGTCTTGCTGCTGAATTGTGCCGATCATACTAATCGAAACATCAAGTTGTTTTTGCAATAATTTTTCGTAATTTTGCGGGCTTATTGTAAAACATAATTCATAATCGTCACCACCTGCCAGTGCATACTGCCATTTTTGTGCATCGTCTAATGCCTGCAAGGCAGGACTGATTGGCAGGTTTTCAAGTTGCAGCCTGGCACCGACTTGAGAAGCTTTGAGAATATGTCCAAGATCTTGAGCCAAACCATCCGAGACATCAATCATGCTATGGGCCAGTCCCTTTAGAGCAGCACCAAGCTGACAGCGTGGCGTTGGATAGTCCAGACGTTGCTGTAGCGGATGGCCAAGATGCTGTAGTGCAAAAGCCGCATCTCCAACGGTGCCGCTGACACAGACCAGATCACCCGGTTTGGCCCCTGAGCGTGGCACAGCCTGGCCAATATCAACCCAGCCTAATGCAGTGACAGACAGGGTTAAATGAGGACTTTGAGTGGTATCACCACCGATTAAACTCACCCCAAATTGATCGCAGCAATCATATAGGCCCTGACTAAAAGCTTTTAGCCAGTCATGATCAATCTGGGGTAGGCTCAATGCGAGTAAAATACTGTGTGGAGTTGCGCCCATCGCGGCAATATCAGATAAATTGACAGCCACGGCTTTCCAGCCAATCGCATGCGGATTGGTGTCTATTGGAAAATGGCGTCCAGCAACCAGAGTGTCGGCACAGATGACCAGTTGTTGCTGAGGCGGGGGGGTGAGCAAGGCTGAATCGTCACCGACGCCTAAATCGACAGAATTGGCATTCTTGCGATTGAAATAGGTGTCGATAATCGAAAATTCAGCCATCCAACATATCTACGCTATTAGTTAGACTGCTGTTTTTCTGCTGCACGCAAGGTTGTCGCTAAACGATCCAATACACCGTTGATGTATTTATGGCTGTCAGCACCGCCAAAATGTTTAGCCAGTTCGATTGCTTCATCCAGAACCACGCGATATGGAATCTCAAGATGTTCCTTGAGTTCATAAGCGCCTAGACGAAGGGTTGCAAGCTCAACACCATCCAGTGCTGAAAGTTCGCGATCAAGTACCGGAACCAAGAGCGCATCCAGCTCTTCATGATTGGCAACCACTTGAGTCAACAATTCATGATAATAGCTCAGATCCACTTTGTGCATGGCATTTTCCACACGCGTACGTGCTTCAATCTCATGCACCGGATTGTGGCTCATCTGCCATTCATAAATTCCTTGTACAGCAAAGCGACGTGCTTTACGTTTTGCTGCATAAGTTGCTTGAAGTGTTTGCGACATAGCGTTAAATAGCCTTTAACAAGTTAACCATTTCAATCGCAGTCAGGGCAGCTTCGCTACCTTTATTGCCTGCTTTTGTTCCAGAGCGTTCAATCGCTTGTTCAATACTATCCGTAGTGAGTACACCGTTAATGACAGGCAAGCCAGTGTCCAGGCCCACAACGCCCAAACCTTTGGCACATTCGCCTGCAACGAAATCGAAGTGAGGCGTGCTGCCACGAATCACGGCGCCAAGCGCAATGATGGCATCGAAACGATCTGAAGCTGCCAGTTTTTTCGCAACCACAGGAAGTTCCCAGGCACCAGGTGCATGAACAACAGTGATATTATCCTCTGATACACCATGACGTTTCAATGTATCAATAGCACCTTCTAACAGATGTTCAACCACAAAGCTGTTAAAACGACCAACTAAAATCGCATAACGGTCTTCGTTCGCGAGATGTAACATACCTTCAATACGGCGAACTGCCATAACAACCTCGATGATTTCTTAAGATGTTTGTTGTGCGGTGATGTATTCCACCACTTCTAAGTTAAAGCCTGACAGGGCATTGAAACGTAATGGAGAGCTCAGCAGCTTCATTTTTTCAACGCCTAGATCACGCAAAATTTGTGCACCCACACCAATGGTCTGATACTGCTGAGACAGTGCAGAATTTGATTTTACATTTTTTGGTGTTTTCAGGGTATCTAATGCCGGGCCCAAATCCTGTAAATGACGTTGGCCAATCCAGACCAAGACACCACGATCACTATTGGAAATTTCTTTCAGGGCACGATCCAGGTTCCAGGCTGGCTCGCCATCCTGTTTTTTCAGTTTGAGCAAGTCGCGGGTCGGGTTAAAACCATGTACACGCACTGTGGTCACGCCCTCTTTAGGCTCACCTTTGACCAAGGCCAGATGGATATCCGGATTACCCAGTTCACGATAGCGGTACAGGTCAAAGCTGCCGTATTCAGTATCAATACTTTGCTGATCAATACGCTCCACCGTTTGTTCATTGGTCATGCGGTAATGAATCAGATCGGCAATCGTGCCGATTTTCAGGCCATGCTTTTCAGCAAAGACTTCCAGATCCGGACGGCGCGCCATCGTGCCATCTTCATTAATGATTTCACAAATAACTGATGCTGGTTCCAGTCCTGCTAAACGGGAAAGGTCACAACCTGCCTCGGTGTGCCCGGCACGGTGCAAGACACCGCCTGGTTGCGCCATCAACGGGAAGATGTGTCCTGGCTGTACAATGTCTGCCGGTTTGGCATGGGCAGCCACTGCAGTTTGAATCGTGTGCGCACGTTCAGCCGGTGAAATACCGGTAGAAATACCTTTGGCTGCTTCAATCGACAGGGTGAAATTGGTTCCATGCTGCGCACCGTTTGCATCTACCATCAACGGCAGATTTAACTGCTGGCAGCGCTCTTTACTTAAAGTCAGGCAGACCAGACCGCGTGCATGGGTGATCATGAAGTTGATGTCTTCAGGACGTACGTGCGTGGCAGCAATGACCAGGTCACCTTCATTTTCACGATCTTCATCATCCATCAGGATGACCATTTTTCCTGCACGGATATCTGCTACAAGCTCTTCAACAGTATTGAGCGGCATCAACCTTCACCTTCTTTTTTGATCTTGATCAGACCGAATCATGACATTATTGGGTACATAGTCTAACGCTTTTTGCGCAATTTTGCCTATGCTTATTGTTTTCCCTCTAGTGGTCCATTGTTATACACAGTCTTAATAAACATGAAAAGCCAACTTTAAATGAAAGCCTGAACTTTATGCGGAATTTTTGAACAAACAAAAAGCATAAAAAATTAGAAACTTAGGTGAAGTTAATATAAGTGCAGACATTCGGCAGATGTTTTATCCAGGTTTTATCCTCACTGGTTCAGCCAATAGAATTTTGAAGCTGGACTGACAGGAGCAGGCAGGGAAATAGCAGAAAATTTTTATCCGATATTAAAAAATGAATATCAGGGAATCAAAAGCGAACCGAAGCTCGCTTTAAACTGACTTTATTTCTTAGAAGAAACCGGCAGGCTTGGTCGAATAGCTCACCAGCAGGTTTTTGGTTTGCTGATAGTGGTCCAGCATCATTTTGTGGTTCTCACGGCCAATACCGGATTTTTTATAGCCACCAAATGCCGCATGTGCAGGGTAGATGTGATAACAGTTGGTCCAGACCCGACCGGCCTGAATGGCACGACCGGCACGGTAAGAGGTATGCGCAGAACGCGACCAGACCCCGGCACCGAGTCCGTAAATCGTATCATTGGCGATCTTGATCGCATCATCGAAGTCTTTAAAGGTGGTCACAGCCAGGACAGGCCCGAAGATTTCTTCCTGGAAGGTCTTCATGTCATTGGTGCCTTTAAAGATGGTCGGTTCAATATAGAAACCTTGACCCACTTCCTGACGTGCTTCACCACCGGTGAGGATTTGTGCGCCTTCTTCACGGCCAGTGGCAATACAGCCCAGAATCTTGTCCTGCTGTTCTTGTGAGGCTTGCGCGCCAATCATGGTGTCAGTATCTAGTGGATGACCGGTTTTAATGCGTTGCACCCGTTCTACTGCACGCGCCAGAAATTCATCGGCAATGCTTTCCTGCACCAGGGCACGGGAAGGGCAGGTACAGATTTCACCCTGATTCAGGGCGAACATGGCAAAGCCTTCCAGCGCTTTATCCAGATAGTCATCTTCCTGATCCATGATGTCGGCAAAGAACAGATTCGGTGACTTACCACCAAGCTCGAGGGTCACCGGAATAATGTTTTCGGTGGCATATTGCATGATCAGCTGACCCACTGCGGTCGAGCCGGTAAAGGCAATCTTGGCAATACGGGGATTGGTCGCCAGTGGACGACCCACCTCAACCCCATAGCCATTGACGATATTCAACACGCCCGGTGGCAAAATGTCCTGAATCAGTTCAGCCAGCACCAGAATACTGACCGGAGTCTGTTCCGCAGGTTTCAGCACAATGCAGTTACCCGCAGCCAGGGCAGGTGCCAGTTTCCATGCAGCCATCAGAATCGGGAAATTCCACGGGATAATCTGACCCACGACGCCCAACGGCTCATGGAAATGATAGGCAATGGTATCTTCATCAATTTCGGAAATACCGCCTTCCTGCGCGCGGATACAGCCAGCAAAGTAACGGAAATGGTCAATGGCCAGAGGAATATCGGCAGCCAGTGTTTCGCGGACTGGCTTACCATTGTCCCAGGTTTCAGCCACGGCCAGCATTTCCAGATTTTGTTCCAGACGATCTGCAATTTTCAACAGAATATTGGACCGGGTGGTCGGAGATGACCGGTTCCATTGCTCTTTGGCTTTATGCGCTGCATCTAGCGCCAACTCAATGTCTTCTACAGAAGAACGCGGCACTTTGGTAAAGACCTTGCCATCTACCGGAGAGATGTTGTCAAAGTATTCACCTTTGACCGGAGCGACCCATTCGCCGCCAATGAAATTATCGTATTGTGCTTTAAATTGAATTTTTGAACCGTCAGTATTGGGATCTGCGTAACGCATAATCTATTCCTTTATATGATTGTTAGTGGTGCAGGCTGAGCGCATTTTGCTGATCAAAAAATATAGGCGCTTCTGCATTCAGCTCTACTATAAAGAGGGAACAAGACGGACGGTTGTTTGTTTACAGGCTTGCTACAAAAGACAATATTTGGAGACAAGCGTTAGAGAAATAAAAGCTATAAATTCTCAATTCTTAAATTTAAAAACAATGAGTTATGGAAGTTTAAAAACATCGAAAGATTGGCATATTTTCAATGTGTTTGCTTACATTCACACCATAGTGCGGGTTTTACCAGACAGCCAAAATGGAGAAACGAATGAAATTTTCATTTCTCCTCGCTGCTTTATTTAAAGTGTTTAAAGGCCTTGGTCATGCAGCCACTGAAACAGCTGCTGATAAACCTGCTCACGTACTGATTTCTCTGAAAGTACCAGATCATGTAAACCGTTCTGAATACTCAGAACCGTGACATCACCTTTGATTTTTTTGGCATATTTCTGAATGTCTTTAATGCCTAAAATCACATCACTGCTCTGTGCCGCTTTGCCCCATTTTTTAGGATTGAGCGTTTGGTGCGAATGCATGATCAGTACCGGAATATCAATCTGAACACCGCGATGAATTTCCTTTTGTGCCTCATGAACGGCACGAACAAAACTGATCCTTACTCTAGGGTAGCGGGTCTTTTTCCAGTCCAGATTGAAGTCCCATTCTCCTTTTAAGTCCTTGTGCAGACTGGCGGTATACCACTTGTTTAACTCACTTGGAAATTTAAGATTCGGGAAGATTTTAGCCAGCCTGCTTAGCTGAGGAAGACCCAGCGCGCGTTTGATCGGGTTCATGTTGAAGTCATAAAATGGACTATTGACCCAAAGCGCTTTGATTAAGGGGTGCTGCGGATGGTGCGCTGCATATAAGGTCGTAATCAGACCACCGGTAGAATGACCACAGAGCAGGGCAGCATCGTGGCCCTCTGCTGCTATAATGTCGAGCGCCTGGGTAATTTCTGCATCATATTCAGACAGATCATGCACGTTATAATATTTTTGATGGGGCAGAATCGAACGGCCGTATTTTCTCAAATCCAGCGCATAAAAATCAAAGCCTTGCTGATTAAAACGCTCTGCCATTTCAGTCTGAAAAAAATAGTCAATAAATCCGTGAATATATAAAACTGCTTTGGATGTAGGTTGTGCCGCTTTTTTACGGATCAGCGTGGCGACTACCTTGCCCTCATAATCGTCGGGAAAGTTCAAGGTCGCTTGCTCATAACCTGTCCCTAGGATATCGGGCTGATAAAGGGGCTGTAGTTCACTCATTGTTATACTCATCGTTTTCTTGAAATTATACTTTATCCTTGATGAGCTGCAGTTTTTTGTCAAACGGAACTTGCTGCTCACTTGAATTAATAATATCGATACCGGTTCATTTTAAAATCAGCCCCGAACCTATGCGGGAAAGTGAGTGTTATCAGATTATAAAATCCTGCTAAAAGTATTATCAATTTACTAAATGACCTAATAGCCTAGAATCAGACTAAGCTATATAAAATAAGCAAAGTGATGTGATTATTTTGGCAGGATTGCCGAAAATTGATTAGATGAGTTAAAGAATGCCCAGAGAAAATTTGAACAGTAAGCGTCCCTTATATATTCCTTATGCTGGAAATACTCTGTTAGAACTCCCTTTACTCAATAAAGGCTCTGCATTTTCTGAAGAAGAGCGCAGAAGTTTTAATTTACATGGCTTGATTCCTCATGTTACCGAAACGATTGAGGAACAAAGTCAGCGTTCTTATCAGCAATATAGTGCGTTTAACAGTGATATTAACAAGCATATTTATCTGCGGAATATCCAGGATACCAATGAGACCCTATTTTACCATCTGATTGAACACCATCTTAGCGAGATGATGCCGATTATTTATACTCCAACGGTAGGTGAGGCTTGTCAGCACTTTTCTGACATTTATCGCCGTCACCGCGGAATTTTTATTTCCTATCCGGACCGCGACCAGATCGACCAGATTATTCACAATATTAGTAAAAGAAATGTGAAAGTTATTGTTATTACGGACGGTGAGCGCATTCTGGGTCTTGGAGATCAGGGCATTGGCGGCATGGGGATTCCCATTGGCAAACTGGCGCTCTACACCGCATGTGGCGGGATCAGTCCGGCTTATACCTTGCCTATTACCCTCGATGTCGGCACCAATAATCAGCTACTGTTGAGTGACCCGATTTATATGGGCTGGCGCCAACCGCGGATCAGCGGCGATGAATATTATGCTTTTGTCAAGACCGTGATTCAGGCGATTCAACAGCGTTGGCCTGATGCCTTGATCCAGTTTGAAGACTTTGCCCAGAAAAATGCCATGCCTTTGCTGGAAAAATACCGTGATCGGATCTGCTGTTTTAATGATGATATCCAGGGCACCGCTGCGGTGTCGGTCGGTAGTCTGATTGCTGCTTCGCGTGCAGCAGGCAAGCTGCTTAAAGATCAGGTCGTTGCATTCCTGGGAGCAGGTTCGGCCGGTTGCGGGATTGCAGAACAGATCATTAAGCAAATGGTGGCTGAAGGCTTGAGTGATGCTGAAGCGCGTGCACGCATATTTATGGTCGACCGCTTTGGTCTGATTACTGAAAATCAGCCGAATTTACTGAACTTCCAGCGTAAACTGGCACAGCCGCTTGAAAATGTAGAAAACTGGGCAGATACCGAACGCATGATTTCTCTGCTGGATGTAGTCAAGCGCGCCAAACCGACGGTACTGATTGGGGTGTCAGGACAGCCCGGTTTATTCACTCAGGAAGTGATTGAAGCCATGGCTGAAAACAGTATGCAACCGATTATTTTCCCCCTGTCGAATCCGACCTCCCAGGTAGAAGCCGTGCCGGCAGATATTTTGCAATGGACCCAGGGCAGGGCTCTGATTGCGACGGGCAGCCCATTTGCTCCCGTGAATTATCAGGGCCAGATCCATCATATTTCCCAGTGTAATAATTCTTATATTTTTCCGGGTATAGGTTTGGGAGTGATTGCTTCGGGTGCCAAGCGTGTGACAGATAATATGTTGATAGCTTCCAGTAATGCTTTGGCTGATTGTTCACCAAAACTGCAAGATCCTCAGGCAGATTTACTGCCAAGTCTGGATAGTTTGCAGACTATTTCAAAGCAGATTGCATTAAAAGTAGCGCTTGCTGCGATTGAAGACGGGGTCGCACCGAAAGTCAGTGTGGAAAGCTTACAGCAGGCAATTGAGCGTAATTTCTGGACGCCAAAATACCGTGATTATAAGCGAAGCACCTTTTAATGAGATCGAATAAATTTTGCTGTGCTAGCCTGAGTTTATTTGATGTCCTCGCAAGAATAGGATTGTTTGATTAATCAGGAAATAATCACGCATTACTATTTTAAATAGCATTTAAAGCCTCTTCTTGTTTCCGTAAGAAGGGGCTTCCTTGAAAATTTTTTAATGTTTGAAAAATACTGTATGAAATATGAAAGAGTTCGAATATAAAAATAGCCCTCAAAAGATCAGGGCCTTTTACAGCTGAAGCAGGAAAAGTAGACTGCAACTTCAGACTCCCAGCTTAAAAAGATAAAGACAATTTTATTAGAGCTTTAAGGGTTCGGGTGTAAATGAGAGAAGAGAAGTATTAACGGACAACTTTGTTTTTAGTTATAATTTTTCCAAATATGAATCAAGTATAGAATAAGGCTACTTCCATTGAATTTATTTAAAAAAAATATTTTTGAAAATATTAAAAAACTGGACCAGAAAAAACAAAAAAAAATAGCTGTGGCTCAGGAACTAGGCAAGATGTTTATTCACTCCCCAAGCAAATTTATCTTAGATAGTATGGCTTTGTTCACGCAGTCTAAATCCTTTGAAGCCAATTCTGTCTTGGGAAACTCCAGATTAAACCAACTCGGCTTACACCGTTTTCGAGTGCAGTTTGCTGCACAAATGGCAGCCCAACGTAGATCAAAGTTAGCGAAGTTCATTCATCCCGCAGACGTTGAAAATTTTCAAAAAAACGGGTTTATATTCAGAGAAAACTTTTTAGCTGCAGAAGAGTTTTCGCAATTAAAACAGGAATTGCTGACCACCCCTCTGGAAACACGGGAAACCTTACAGGGGGATACGGTAACACGCCGTATGGCATTGGATGGCAAAACCTTGAAGCACATGCCGGTAACCCGACAATTCCTGCATTCAGTGAAATGGAGAAACCTGCTGAACTATGTGGCCAGCTTTAAAGTTCAACCCATCTCTTATCTGCAAGTCATCTTTTCGCATGTCAGAAAAGCCAAAGCGGATCCGCAAACGAATTTACATAGTGATACTTTTCACCCTAGTGCAAAAGCCTGGCTATTTCTAGAAGATGTCGCTGCAGATGAAGGTCCGTTTGTGTATGTACCTGGCTCGCATCTGTTAAATCCTGCACGATTGAACTGGGAACAGCAGAAATCTGAAGCAATCACTGCAAAAACTGATGTGATGACCCGCCGAGGCTCTTTTCGAGTCTCTGAAAGTGAAATACTGGAATTAGGCTATGCAAAACCGCAAGCTTTTGCTGTAAAAGCCAATACCTTGGTGATTGCGGATACCTATGGTTTTCATGCCAGAGCAAAGAGTCTCAAACCTTCAGTCAGGATTGAGCTATGGGCCTATGCACGTCGAAATCCATTTGTACCCTGGTTGGGGGGTGATCCACTTTCCTTGCCCTTTCTGAAGTCAAATCTAGTGCCTTTATATTGGGCAGGTCTGGACTTTATGGAAAAGAAATTCCAGCGCAATAATCCCTGGAAGAAAGTGGGTAATAAGCGTGCCACTGATCCTGCCGTTCTCACCAGTAAATAAGTAGGGTCGGGTTTCAGTTAGAGAATGCATATGGGAGGGTACTAAGCACTCCTGATTGCTCTGGGAATAAAGCCGATCTGTTATTCAATCTGGCCTTCTACAACTTAAGTATGGTGAGAGATATTTTCAGGAGTTTAACTTTCTTCTGCCTATTGATCGCTGTATGATAGTGAAAATTTTACATAAAAAATTTACAAGTAATAATAATGGAATCACAGTCACAGATGCCCTTAAAAAAACTCCCGCGACTTAAAGCTCGAGGTGGTTTACAAGTGATGTATGCATCTATACGTGCATTATTGCTTCGGGAGTTACAAACCCGCTTTGGTCAATACCGTTTGGGATATTTATGGGTCTTTCTCGAGCCTCTGCTGACCATCGGGATTATGGTGGTGCTGTTTGGTACGCTCATGCAGAGGACCTTGCCGGGTATGGATTATCCGGTTTTTTTGATTAACGGCATTATTCCATTCTTTATGTTCAGGACAGGGGTTACCCTGGCGATCAGTGCCACCGAATCCAACCGGGGATTATTCAGCTACCGTCCGGTCAAACCGATCGATGCCTTACTGGCACGAAATGTTCTTGAATTTTTGCTTAAATTTACTGCTTATGTTGCATTTACCACGGCGTTTGTGTGGTTTGGTTACAGTATCAGTTTTGAACATATTCCTGAGCTTTTGGGCTACTGGGTGCTGTTATTTCTATTCATGACGGCATGTAGCCTGATTTTTATCGTGATTGGTGATTTTTCCAGGGAACTGAACAAGTTTCTTTCGGTGTTCTTTTTAATTCTTTATTTCCTGTCCGGGATTTTATATTCCATCCATATTGTTCCAGTCGAATATCGTGAATATTTACTCTATAACCCGTTGATTCATATCTTCGAATTAATGCGCCATGCGGTTGCGCCGACTTATAGTTTAGTGCCCGGAATCAGTTTGAGTTACTTTGTCATATGGATCATTGTCTCCTTATTCATCGGATTATTACTATATAAACGCTTTGAACGCCATATGGTGAAATCAAAATGATTGAATTGAAAAATCTAACAAAATCATACGCCACACCCAAAGGACGGCATTATGTGTTTAAAGATTTAAATGCGGTTTTACCGGAAAATAAAAGCGTGGCCCTGTTGGGGAAAAACGGTGCGGGCAAGAGTACCTTGCTGCGTGTGATTGGCGGAATTGACTACGCAGATTCGGGCAAGGTAATCACCAATAAAACCATTTCCTGGCCGGTGGCATTGTCCGGGGGGTTTCAGGGCAGCCTGACTGCCCGGCAAAATGTACGCTTTGTGGCCAGACTTTATGTGAGTAATCATGATGAAGTTGAACATGTAGTCAAATTCGTTGAAGAGTTTGCCGAAATTGGTAAATACTTCGATATGCCGATGAAAAGCTATTCGAGCGGCATGCGCGGCCGGATCGGTTTTGGTTTAAGCATGGCGTTTAATTTTGATTATTATCTGCTGGATGAAGCCGGTGCAGTGGGGGATGCTTCTTTTCGCAAGAAAAGTCAGGCTTTGCTGGATGAACTCAAAGAAAATTCAAATATTATTATGGTCTCTCATGACTTGAAAGATTTAACCCGTAATTGTGATGTCGCCTTTCTGGTGCGAGATGGCCAGGCGGAATATTTTGATAATGTGCAAGATGCAGTAGAGGTCTATAAAGCGTATGCAAGCTAAAATAAATAAGCGACTCTGGGTTGCCTATACCTGCTGTGTCCTGATCCCGGTGGTGATCATTGTCATTTATCTGTTCGCCTTTGCCAAAGACCGCTACCAGTCTTCTTCCATCGTCCTGGTAAAGCAGGTCGCCGATACCCCGGTGGCAGATGCATCAGGAATCGGTGCTTTGCTGGGTATGCCCAATACCAGCCGTGAAGATTCACAGATTCTCAAAGAGTACATCACTTCGCGTGACATGATTGAGAAGCTGGATCAGACCCTGAATTTGCGTGAAGAATTTTCATCCGTTCATGACCCGATCTTTGCCTTGCCCAAGGATGCACCGATTGAAGATCTGGTGAAATACTTTAATAAGATGATCAAGGTTGAACTGGATGAAAAAACCATGATGCTGCATGTGCATGACCAGGGTTTTTCACCAGAATTTTCACTGAAACTGAATCAGGAACTGCTAAAGCAGAGTGATGCTTTCATTAATGAAATCTCGCAAGCCATCGCGGAAGAACAGCAGGTCTTTGCCCAGCAACAGTATAGCGATGCCGCTACACAGCTAGATCAGGCACGTCGGGCTGTCCTTCAATATCAAAATGAGAATGAAATTTTCGATCCTGAATTACAGGCCAAAGCGGTAGCGACACTGATTGCAGGTCTGCAGAGTAGCCTGGCGCAACTGAAAACCGAAGAGCGCACCTTGCTGAGCTATCTGACCCCGGAAGCCGCCCAGGTGATCGCTTTGCGTAGCCAGATTGCCGCCTTGCAACAGCAGATCAATACCGAAAATGCCAAATTGACTTCACCGAATAATTTAAAGCTGAATAAAAATGTTGCCGATTTTGAGGCACTCAAAGCACAAGTCGAATTTGCAGCGGATCTTTATAAAATTTCCTTGGTTTCTTTGGAAAAAGCGCGTTTGGAAGCCTCACGTAAATTGAAGAAGCTGATCGTGATTTCCACCCCGCGTTTGGCGCAGGAAGCTTTATATCCACGCAAAGTGTATATCAGCCTGACCTCATTTCTGTTATTGAATATCATTTTTGGTATTGGTTTGCTGATCCATTCCATTATCCGTGAGCACAGGGAATAAATTATGAAAAAAATTGCTTTATTATCAGTTTTATCATTGGCATGTGCGGCACAAACCTATGCATTGGATTCCAGCCTGCTGCCTGCTGAAATCTCTCAGGATTTTAATAGTCTAAATCTGGCGCCAGCCAGTACCAATAATAATACGCTGCTGAATAGTCAATCGATCGTTGAGCTTTCTCCCGGTAGCTCGATGAAATACCCGACAGTAAACCGGATGTTTGGTTCGCAGCTCTTTAAGGGGGCCTTTGCCTCTACGGCAGGCTCGACGTTTAATAGCAGTTATCAGATTAATCCAGGCGACAATATCAATTTGCGTCTATGGGGTGCCTATCAGTTTAATGGCACACAAACCGTCGATCCCCAAGGCAATATTTTTATTCCCAATGTAGGCCCGGTCAGGGTTGCCGGTGTTCGAAACGGTAATCTGCAATCGGTAGTCGAAGCACAGGTACGGCGTATTTATGTCTCGAATGTGGGCGTATATGCTGCGTTGGAACAAGCCCAGCCAGTCAAAGTCATGGTTACCGGCTTTGTCAATCAGCCCGGGAATTATGGTGGGGTTTCCAATGATAGCGTGATTGCTTACCTGGACCGTGCTGGCGGGGTAGATCCGGAACGTGGCAGTTATATCAATATCAAGGTACTGCGCAATGGCCGGACCGTGCAGCAGGTCGACTTGTATGATTTCCTGTTACAAGGCCAGATTCAGCCTTTTTCCTTTCGTGATGGCGATGTGATTGTGGTAGGACAGCGGACCCATACCTTCAATGTTTCGGGCGAAGTCTATAACCAGAATGATTTTGAGTTTAATTCTCCAGCCATCACGCTCGCTCAGGCCCTGACTTTTGCCAAACTCAAACCGGGCGCGACCAATGTCAGCATTCAGCGTCGGCAGGGTACAGAATACCGCAGTGAATATTATTCGCTGAGTCAGGCACCGAATATCACGGTTGAAGATGGTGATGTGGTTACCGTAACAGCTGACCGCTATGCAGGCACTATTCAGGTACGGATTGACGGTGCACATAATGGTGCCCATGCCATTGTATTGCCCTATGGTGCCAGACTCGGAGATGTGCTGGTACAACTGCAGCCTAATGCTTTGGCTGAAGTCGAGTCCTTACAGCTTTACCGTGCCTCTGTGGCCACACGACAAAAAGAGATGCTGAATGTTGCCCTGGACAAGCTGGAGGAAACCACCTTCAATGCCCGCTCCAGTACCCAGGAAGAAGCCACCTTACGCTTGCGTGATGCAGAACTGGTCAAGCAGTTCATCGTCAAAGCACGTCAAGTGCAGCCTAAAGGACAGGTGGTTCTCAATCCGGATTCTTTTCAGAATGTGATCCTGGAACAGGGCGATATCCTCTATATTCCGGAAAAAACCTCGGTCATCATGGTACATGGCGAAGTTGCTTTCCCGAACGGGATTGAATACAGTAACGGACTGAATGCCAGGGATTATATCGAGCAGGTGGGCGGTTTTAGCCAGAAATCGAATAAATCCAAAGTGATTGTGATCCGGCAGAATGGTAGAGCAGAGCTGGTCAGTAAAACTGCAAAAATCCAGCAGGGCGACGAGATTCTAGTGCTGCCGAAAGCCCAGACCAAAGGTATCGAGATGACGCGTGGGATCACCCAGGTGATCTATCAGATTGCAGTGGCTGCCAAAGTCGCGTTGGATCTTTAATGATTAGCCTGCCTCTAAAACTGGAGACAGGCTGAGCAATTCAAATATTAAACATAATAATTTTAAAGTGTATAAAAATGTCAAACTGGTCAGTAGTCGTAACAGTAAAAGCAGATCCAGAATTAATAGATATGTTTATTCAGCATTATCTTAAGCTGGGTGCATCTGAAATTTTTATCTATCTGGATGATCCTGCTGATCGGTATATCCAGGATCTCTATTCGGATAATAGTCAGATAGATATACAGATATGTGATGAGGCTTTCTGGAGTATCGATTATAAATTTAAAAATCTGGACTTCGTGGGTAGGCCGGATGGAGTAGAAGACAGACAAAGTCATAATGTAATACATGCCCTGACCAAAACCAAGGTGAAATGGTTAGCATGTGTAGATATTGATGAATTTATCTATTCTGAAAGAAAGATTAGCAGAATTCTGGATAGCATCCCTGATAATATTTTTTCACTACGGATTAAGCCTTTTGAAGCGATCTATCTCAATCATGCACCTCTAACCTATCAAGACGTATTCGCAACTCCATATTTTAAGCATCATACCAAACGTAGTGATGTATTTTTCTGGAATGAAGTTTATCCTGAGGGTCTGATACATAAGGCAGGATTGTTTGGTCACGTATCAGGTAAATGCTTTTTCCGGGCAGATGAGCCACTCAAATGGCCTGGCTTACATAATTTTAATCCCATCGATATTACATTGAAAACAAATTATATTGTCGAGGATTTTAAGCTATTACATTTTGAGGCATTGACCGTTCATTTTTTTATACAAAAGACCTTGAATCGTATAAATAAGAATTTTAATGTCAAATATCTGGACGGACCGTCAGTCAGAAGACTGGAAAATCTCAAAGACCGCTATAATAAAGATGGAGAAAAGGGCCTGTCAGATGCATATAAATTAATGCATGTGATTGATAGTGAGAATTTAAAAAAAGGCTGTGATTTGTATCTAATCGATAGGATCGATATGCATACAGCGGGAAATTTTGATAAAAGAATATTGATCACGACCCATCATACAGCGCTTGTCTATAATGATTTAACAGAACAATGTGAACTTGCTACACTTTCTGAAGAGTTAGAGCCTCATCTCAGTTTTGTGCAGGTGGCTTATGATTTTGATCAGAAAGTCTGCTATTTGTTTGTAGAGAAATTTAATAACGTTATATATTTATATACCGACAAGAGAGGACGCTTAGTCGCTTATCCTTTTAAGAAGGCAATGTTTTTTAAACTGGAACTGCATGACATCATTAATTATCAAATAAGTATAGCCTATGAGAATGGTCAGTATTTTACTGCGACCCCGAAGGGTGAGTTCAAGTTGGGTGCAAAAGAGGTTAAAGCATGGGAGATCTTTAATATAAGGTTAATTTAAAGTTATTTTTAAAACATATAATAAAAATAAATGTATCTAAAAAATAAAAATTATTAAATCAGAGAATTTATATATTAAATCTAATTTTGGTTTTTTAAGTAATATAATATTTTCTCTGATTTAACTTTCATACAGGAAAATGTAATGAAATTAAATGAAATGCATAGACTTTTGCAGCTAAATTTACTAAAAGAACAATTTATAGAAAAAGTAGAAATATATAGGAATGAAGTAGTTTATGTTAATATTAAAAAAGATGATATTTACTTTGCCTTGGATGTTAATGAAAAAAAAGAAATTTTCCTAGTATTCAGAAATGATAATAGCTGGGAAAATATCTGCCAGCATTTCAACTGCAAAATAAATCATAAAACAAAAATTTTTTCTAATAATCAGTTGCTGGTTGATTTTTTAGCTTTAAGTGATAAAGATAATATTGTAGAAATAATCAGACAAATTATTAATCAGTTATTAGAGCATAGCAGTAATGAAGTTTATTTGCTTAAAAGCATAAATAGTAAATTAATAAATATTAATCAAGTTACTTCAAATAAGTATTTGAATGATATTTATCTAGATATGGCAAATAGCTTAAAGGATAAATATTTAACATTACGTGATACCTTAGTCATGGTCAAAGAACAGGAGCTGAGTATTGCCAGATTTGGTGATGGTGAAATTCGTTGCATGGTGACCACCAACGGATGCGGTTTTCAAAAACATGACTGGAAATTGATGCAGGAACTCAGAGAAATCAGTCGTGAGAATACTGGCTTACTGGTCTGTTATCCTAGTTTGCTCATTGAAGATAAATTCTGGCAAAATTTTTGGCCGATATACTGGCCAAAGTGCAAGTTTTATCTGCAGCAGAATCGTATTGGTGATGCCATGATTACCAGACCTGAGGCTTTTTATTTTTATGGTCAAGAAATGGTTACCTTGTGGAAATCAATCTGGAATGACAAAAAAATCTGTTTTATATCGGGTGAAAATTCCAGATTTACTGCGAATCACCCAATTTTTTCTAATATTGAAAATGCAGAATATATTCTTTCAAAAAATAAGAATGCCTATCAGGATATAGATCAACTGCTCGCAAAATGTCTTGGAAAAAAACATATTGATATATTTTTGATAGCACTTGGCCCGACTGGAACCGTACTGTCTGCAAGATTACATCGTCAGGGGAGAAGAGCTTTAGATATTGGTCATTTAAATAATAGTTTTGATACTGTATTTTTAAATAAAGTTACACCGGAAGGAATTCCATATTGATATAAATTTTATTTAATCTCTTTCATCAGTTTTTAGTTTTAAATAAAGTGATAATTTTAAACACCTCATCAACTTGATATGAGATGTTTAAAATATAGAAAATACTTGGATAAAGTTTATAGATTGCGACGGATCCATCCCGTCAGGGTTTTACCTACTTTGGTATTTTCATCAAAACAGTGCTTGAGCAAAATCAGTTTTTCATTCTTTGCATCAGCGAAGAATTGATGCGGATTACGGGTAAATTTGCCCCACTTACGCTGTATATGTTCAAAATCTCCATTTTTATTAAGGATTTTATAAGGTTTTTCCAGAAGACTCATCAGTTGCTCAATATGTTTGTTTTTCATGGTATTTAATTTCTCTTTGGTGGTGATAGGTTGCGCTATGGCTTCATATTCGCCCAATGCATTCTTACGAACATAAATCCCTTCTGCTTCTTTTAAGGGCAGTACCCAATCTCTGTGTGCCGTGACATAACCCTGTTGGGTCACTAAACGTGGAATGCCATTGGTGAGCCATTCAATCGCAATAACCTCAAAGATTTCTCCTTGTGCCAAATATTGATCCTGGCGTTTGGAGTCTTTACGAAATCCGATATCTAAGTATATGGAGTTCCGTTGGATGGCAACTACCCGAATCGGGAATTCGACAGCACGAATATAGTTTTCAAGATTATTCGTCGGATAAACATATTTAATCCCGGTTGAATTCACTGCGGGTAATTTCATCTTTTGAAAGATTTTTTGATAATAAGCCCGAACATCCTGATGACTTCGGGAAAGTGAAATCGCAGCAGAACTGGTGAGCTGGTCCAGATCTTTTTTATCTCTGACTGATTCAAGCTGTTGGATGGAAAGAACTGGCGCATATTCTTTCATTTCACCAAAACTTGAAATGTTGTCTTCTAACTTGGCAAAGACATTACAAATGAACTGGTCACTAGACTCTTTCATCTGATACGTATAACTATGTTCATTCAAGATGCGTGCAAAGCTGGCCGGTTCCTCTGTTTCGATTTTGAGATAATCTTCTGCGAATTCAATTAGGCCTTTTTGGAAAAATTCATAATAGTCATTGAGTCTTGGTACGATCACTGCTTCTACCGATTCATTGACCTTTTGATATTCCGATATACTTTCATAAGGAGTACTGGCAAAAAGAGGCTCAAAATACGAGAAGTTTACAGGCGCCAGGACGAAATTATGGCGAAGATTAGAGCCAGTCTCAGGACTGAAACTACGAATATAGTAGAATGGATTGGTAAGCGCGTGCCCGGCAGCATCCGTTAACAGGCGAGTAAAGGTATCTTGGGTATATCCTCTTCCCCAGAATTCTACAAAAGCAAATTTCTCGGAGAAATCGATATTTTCACGTAAATATTGATTTACGATAACCCGTTTTTCTGCTGCCAGTGCCAGAATTTTTTGGCGGTAAATTTCCGAGTTGCACAATGTCTTGCGGATATTTTCAGCAGTTTCGCCCCGTAAATGTCTGGCTTGTTTCAAGCTTTCAAATTCAGGAAAAAGTGCCAGAAGTTCATCTTCAGACAAATAGCTTGCTCGCACCAGATCCTGAAAACTGTCCATACCGACAAAATTACCAAAAGGGCCAAACATTTCATCATCAACTGTATGGATGAAAGAGGGAAGGCGCCACACTTTGCGAGAGCCATAGATATATTTTGTTTTTATTGGATAACTATTCTTCTCAATCAGGGCATCAGCAATCAGTTTCAGGTAATGGCCATCACGGGAAATAAAGTAAAGTGTTTCATAACCACGTTCTAGGGCATCAAGGATAGTCCAGTGTACATAAGGCACCAGAAGCGAACCTGCATAGGCATAGGCATAATAGCTTTTTTCAAATTCGGAATTGCTGATACTGCTATCAGAGCTTAACTTATTCTGCCGATAACGATGCATGAGCGTAGCCAGCTGATATGCTTCGTATTTACAGGAATTTGGAGCAGAATGAATGAGTCTGCTTTCAAATGGAATAAAGCTGTCGATGTGATGTACACGGGTTTCTATTGCAAATTTTCTTGGAACTGCACCATCTGCATGTGCATTGTCGCCATAATGCACCCATTTTTCGTACTGATATTTTTTTTCAAAGAAAATATGTTTGTAGATTTTCCCTGTTGATTTTTGATAACCGGTACTGCTGGACAGATACAGCGGAATATTATCCAGACGGGAATCCGCCTGATGCAACATGGTACGAATCACGCTTTCCGGAAGATACATATCGCTAATCAAGATGACATCCTGTCCCTGCGCCTGCAGATTTAACAGAAATTCAATACGGGGCTGCATGGGCTCAGCATGTGAAATTTCATTCTCAATTTCGAGTGTTTTTAAATAATCAGTTTGTTCAGCCGTGAGTAAATAATTATTTTGAAGGCGCTCATAAATCAAATCGAGTGAAATTTCAATTTGATCAGTTTTGCGCTCAAACGTTGTTTTTCTAAACATATCGCGCGCATCCATTTCGACTTTATGCCTGATTTGCACCCAGTCGTCTTTGAAGATCTGCGGGAAATTTAGCTCTGAATGCGTAAGCTGCTGTTGCATACGCGCAAAGATACTAAATGGAGCAAGCGTTTTGCGGTGAATCAGTGTGTCGAATACATCAAAGCTGTGTAATTCTTTATATTGGACTGCGAATGTTTTTAGCTGGTCAATTTCTGCAATGAGCTGATCCAGAGTCTTTTGTTTAGAATAGGAAAAGAAATACTCCAGTAGCTCATCTTTATTTTCAATTAGCGGTATTTCTTGAGAAAGTGTTTGCAGCAGGTGCTCAAAGCTGTCTGAAACCACACCACTGGTGAATTTGAAATAATCACCAATAAATCCTAAAGTATCTGAATATTCCTGATAGTCGGGAATATATCGAATGAACTTATTAACATTGGCTTCAAGCAGATCATAAAAAATGCTTGAATAGTCGATAATTGCAATATCAATCAGATGAAAGATTTCATAGATATCATAATTTTCATTCCAGAACATAATATGTTCTGAGTCAGAATACTGCTGCTGGATCTCGAGAAAATAGGGATCATTTCTCATAAACGGGTGGACTTTAATGATCAGTAGATCATTATTTTCTGCTATTGCAGCAGATAATAAGTCAAAGCTCGGTATCAGTTCACTCAGCACCCCGTTAATTTTTTTGATGCGGTAGGTGGGGGCGAACAGAATAACATTCCGGTAATGGGATTTATTGATCAGCTGATTAATATCATAACTTTGTACCTGACCATAAACGATATTACGAGGATAAGGCCCTCTGATAATTTGAGACCGCTCTATAATGGTATCTTGAATAAAGTGATCCTCCATTGCAGGAGAGGTGGCAAGGAAATAAGACTGATTACGGTAAAGCTTAAAATTTCGGATATGTTTGCGAACAATACTGTCTGCTAAAATGGATTCTGGGCCAAGTGCCAATTCAATATGCTTAAGACCCACCCCATGCCAAGTATTAATGACTTTTGTCGTTGCCGGCAGGTTGTCAGGATATTTCTCTCTAAAATTTTCAGTGATGTAGACATCACACTCGGCAAATAAAGCTTTGCATCGTTTATCTTTAGCAGAAAGAATATTGTTAAGGCCAAGTTTTTTTAGGGTTTCATATTCTTCATTATTTTCTGAAATCCACCAGCACTCATGGGAGTTTTGGTATTTATGACTCATATATAAAAATAGAGCTTTAGGATTACCCTGCCAGTTATAAGAAGAGAAGATCCAGCTATATTTTTGCTTTTTCTGCTCTGATAATTTATTTTCCAGAATATCCAGACTCAAATTTATTTTAGGTAAATCGGAAATATAATTAACAAAACTATTTGTATTATATAGTTTTTTATCAAACTTATAAGTCAATTTATGGATGAAAAAGTCATTTATAATTTCATTAAAGCGCTCAAGATTAAATTCTTTTGCGAGACTTTGGTTGAGTTGTAGCGCTTTTCTGGGATGGATTTTAAGCATGTTATCCCATTCATTTTTGTATTCTTCATCCGTCCAATACAGCATTTCAACGATGTCATGATACATAAAATAATTGGTTAAACTTTCTTGGTTTTTCCACCATAAGTTCAAGACGGTATGGATTGCATTCAGGACATAGGAATTCGGGGAACTATAAATAAACCAGTTGCCTACTCGAGAACCGCTATAAGTAAAAAAGAAACAGTTTTGCTTTTTGATTTCCTGTAATGAATGACTTAAATCTTGGGTCAGCAGGCAGGTTGAATCTAGCCAGACACCCCCATATTTGGTAAGTAATTCTGTTCTTAGCCAGTCTGAAAAGTGAGTAGGACTAGAATTAATCAGTTTTTCGATATGTGGAGGAGTTCTGACATAGTCAGATAAATTATTTTTAGTCAAAATAATTAAATCAAAATCCTCACCAATATATTTTTTTTGACTTTCTAATGCCACCTTGACTACAGCAGGAGCGGTTGCTGGATTATCCCAGAAAACAAAAGCTTTATTCTGATTGATTTTTTTTATACTTAAGTTTTCTCTGATTTTTTCCTTAATCTCGGATTTATTTTGAATAATAAATTCCGCCATGAGATGACGTTCTAATAATAGCGATGGGTGGATCTTAAACGCTGCTTCCACATCATAATTGGCATGCAGGGTGTTTTTTATTGCATGGTTGATAATGAGTCGAGATTTTTCTTTATCATTTTTCTTTTCATAAATCCCTGCGATTTTTAAATCTAGTAATGCATCATTAGCAAAATCTTTTTTACACTGTTCATACAATTTCAGTGCTTCGTCATAATTTTTCTTAGATTCTGCTGTTAAAGCGGTTTTGAAATCCTCATTTTGTGTAACAGGAGACTGAGATTTCTGCTTTGATTTAACTAAGTTATTGTAAATTAATATTAATTCTTGATTATCCATGATACTTTTTTTGAGCCAATTGATAAGCTATTTTGTAGAGCATATGTTCTAAAAGCAATAGATCATTTGACAATTAAGTGATTTGTACAGAGTCTTGTAGCCATGACAGCCACTCTAGTGCTGTTGCTCTAATTCATGCTATCTTTCAAAACTATATTTATACCTTTATACCTTATTCGGTATAACGCTGTACTAAAGAACAAAAAATTTTGAGAAGATAATGAAAAACATTGCTGTAATTTTATCTGGTGGTTCTGGTTCACGCTTTGGTGGAGCCTTGCCCAAACAATTTACTAAACTTGCCGGTAAAGCAATTATTGAATATACCATCGATGTATTTCAGAGTTCCGAAGATATTGACGAAATTATTATTGTTTCCCAGACCCAGAATGTTCACCGTACCTGGGAAATCATTAAAAAGAATAATTGGTCAAAAATTACTAAAGTCGTGACAGGTGGTGCAGAACGCTTTGATTCAACCTATTCAGCACTGACAGCCCTAAGAGGCAATGATGCGACGTGTAAAGTTTTATTTCATGATGCAGTACGGCCTTTGGTGAATCACCAGATTATTTCTAATTGTCTTACAGCGCTGCAGGATTTTGATGCTGTTGATGTCGTGATTTCATCTGCGGACACTCTCGTGGAAGTTTATGATGATGGATGTATTTCAAATATTCCCAATCGCTCATTTATGCGCCGTGGACAGACGCCCCAGGCTTTCACCTTGGGTACTATTCAACTTGCTTATAGTAAAGCATTAGAAATGAATCGAAAGACCTTTACCTGTGATTGCGGGGTAGTGCGTGCCATGTTGCCTCAGGTACGTGTGGCGACGGTTGAGGGAAATGAACGCAATATTAAAGTTACCCATCCGGTTGATTTATTTATTGCAGAAAAGTTTCTACAGTCTGCTCATGATATTCCGTTTAAAAATGGCGACAGCTTAAATTTTTTAAAAGATAAAAATATTGTCATTTTTGGTGGCAGCAGTGGTATTGGCCTGGAAATGAAAAATATAGCCTTGGTACATGGGGCGAATGTAGAAATTGCCAGTCGTTCATATAATCAGGTCGATATTTGTAATCTGGAAAGTGTTAAAGCTTATCTGTCTACTATAAAGAAAAAAATGGGTCACATCGACTATGTGGTGAATACAGCCGGACTTCTGATCAAGAAACCTATTGATCGGTTAAGTATAGAAGAACTCACCTCTTTAATTGGTGTGAATTATACCGGCGCGGTAAATGTGGCCATTGCAGCAAAACCCTATCTGCTAGAAACTTCTGGCATGTTAATGAATTTTACTTCTAGTTCTTATACTCGAGGCCGTGCTTTCTATGCAGTATATTCATCAACAAATGCGGCGATTGTCAACTTTACTCAAGCTTTAGCTGAAGAGTGGAGTAATGAAGGCATTCGGGTGACCTGTATTAATCCGGAACGTACCGCTACCCCAATGCGAACAGCGAACTTCGGTATAGAGCCTGCCGGATTATTATTGTCTGCTCAGGAGGTTGCCTTGGCCAGTTTAAAAGTGCTGGGTACGCAGAATACCGGTATAATTGTAGACGTTAGAAAAGACGGTCGATAAGAAGCTGCCCATGCCTGGAAATAATTTGTATTACATTTATATAGACTCAAAAATTGAAGGTACCATAGATCAACTCATAAGTTATTTTCAGGCAGATATTTTTAATGCTGATGACTGTATCTGTATTTATTTTAAATATTATAAAGATATTGAAAAATATATAAAAAATAGACTAGGTTCACAGCGGATAAAATATAAATTTATACGTAAAAACAGCGATTTGAATTTTATTTCACATAAGGTTGTATTTTATCTGTTTAATGCACAGTCAAATTGTAAAATTACTGCACGCCGTGATTTAACCCATATTTTTGTCACCCATGGTGAAAGCCATAAACTGGCTTCTATTAAACCGATTATAAGAATTTACGATTTTGTTATTACCTCAGGACAGGTAGGTATTGAGCGGTTTTTAAAGGCAAGTATTTTTAATTCATACAATATTCAGCATGAACATCGCGTCTTAACAATGGGTGATACCTTTATTGGTCAAAATGCTTATGTATTCGCATCCGATAGCCAAAGCCTGCTTTATGCTCCTACTTGGGAGGGCGGCGTACCTGAGGAGAATTATTCCTCGATTGGACTGCAAGCCACTAAAATTTTAAAACATATTATCCAGCAATATGGGATAAAAAAGCTGTATATACAGCCCCATCCTAACCTAGGACACCGGGATAAAGAATACTTGGTTCATTTCAAAAAGATGTTAAATGAGCTGAAGCAATCATCGCTTGAAATTGTAGTGGTGAAAGCACAAATCAAATTAGCAGATCACTGGTCTTATCGGGGTTATACGCTTATTTCACAATCCTATAAGCCTAAGCTTAAAGTTGCAGCTGCGGTGACTGATATTTCGGCGATGGAAATGCAGCTGATTAATAATAAGATACCGACTTTAGTACTTTTTGATCAGGATTATTTGAATAGGCTTATTATTCCGCGCCGGGTGCAATATTTGTATGCAACCACACGATCTTTGCAAAACTTTAATGTAGAAGCCTTCAGTTTTTCACAGCAAAAAGATGAAATACAAAAACATGATGATTATCTGATTGGTTATTTTGAGGAAAATTTGAGATTAATGTCATTTAGACAACGTATACAATGGTTGTGTGGGTTTGCATACGAGAACAAGATCAAAAATTATCGGGAAAATTTGGAATTATATTAATTCATGTTGTTATTTAAATACTTAGAAAAAAATTCAATGCAGGCTTGGAAGCCCCTGTTAGAACCTTATAAAAATCATACAGCAGGCTGGGGACGCAAAAAAAGTTTTTTCAAAGCCCAAGCTTTGGCAGAGGAAAAGAGCTTAAAAATACTCTGCCTGGAGGACGGTTTTATCCGTTCTTTGGGGTTGGGTAAACAGGGCTTCGCAGCTCTTTCTCTGGTTGCTGACACTACAGGCATTTACTTTAATGCCTTACAGCCTTCTGACTTGGAACAACTGATTGTTCAACCTGAAAATGAAAAATTAAACCTGCGAGCTTCATCCGTCATTCAGACAATTTTAAGCCATAAAGTCACCAAATATAATCAAAAATTCCAAAGCATCGATCCTGCTAAATTTGAACAGACAACTAGACATGTTTTGGTTGTTGATCAAACTTTTGGTGATCAATCCATTAAATATGCAGGTGCTACCCCAGCAACCTTTAAGACCATGTTGGCACAAGCCTGTCACGATCATCCGCATGCGATTATTTGGGTCAAAACTCACCCTGATGTAATGGCGGGAAAGGCAAAATCTCATTTTCAACCGCAGGACTTGGATTCTGAAAATATCCGGGTTTTAACTGAGGCCTATAATCCGATTGAACTATTGGAATATATAAGCGAGGTCTATGTGGTCAGTTCACAGCTAGGCTTTGAAGCCTTACTGTGTGGGAAAAAAGTTCACTGTTTTGGTGTGCCATGGTATGCAGGCTGGGGACTTACCCAAGATCATCACGCACCTCTGCATATTTTAAATGGGCGACGCAGACAAAATCACTCCTTGCAGCATTTATTTGCCTGTGCGTATTTGCAGTATGCACATTATCTTAATCCAGTAACCGGACAGCGCTGCGAGTTAGAGGAAATCCTCGATTTATTTATTCCAAATATACAGTTCCAACAACAACTGGCCCAATCGTATATAGCCTATGGGTTTAGTCCCTGGAAAAAAAAGTTTATTGCAGCTTATTTCGCATTTCCTCAGCTCAAGCTGAAATTCCAGCGTTATTTTAAACCGCATAAACATCATTATATTTTAGCTTGGGGGAAAAGAGCCAAGCTATTAAAAGAATCAGCTTATGAACAAGTCACTACTGTTGAAGATGGATTTATTCGTTCTGTTGGCCTAGGAGCGAAGCTGATCCGGCCCTGTTCACTGGTTTTTGACAATGTCGGCATTTACTATGATGCTACACAGCCTTCACGAATAGAACAGCTGCTTTTAAATGTGAATTTAAGTACAGAGCAGATTGACCGCGCACAGCGATTAAGAAAATTACTTATTGATTTAAATATTTCAAAATACAATGTCGGCACAAAAAAATCATTAACACGTCCTCCACATTCACGTGTTCTGTTGGTCGTTGGACAGGTGGAAGATGATATGTCGATTCAGCTCGGGGGAGTGGGGGTTAAAACCAATCTGGGGCTGCTCAAGCAGGTCAGGGAAAACCATCCGGACAGCTATATTATTTACAAGCCACATCCAGATGTCCAGAGCGGACTACGCACAGGGAAAATTCCTGAACCGGACATGCTGCATTATGCCGATCAGGTTGAACTTGATACTTCCATTTTAGAGTGTTTTGAAATTTGTGATGAGGTACATACCATAACGTCCTTAAGTGGTTTCGAAGCTTTAATTCGGGGGCTAAAGGTCTATTGTTATGGATTACCTTTCTATGCAGGCTGGGGCTTGACACAGGATAGATACTTGTCACAAAGACGCAATAGACATCTTACATTGGAGGATTTATTGTATGTAACCCTTGTAGAATATCCGACCTATAATTTAGCGCATACCGAGGTGTCGGGTATCCCCTTGGTCAGACCTGAAGATGTAATTGCTTATATAAAAAAACAGTTAGATCAACCGGTAAGTTATAACGAAAGGTATAAACGTGTATTATTAGCTCTATATAATATACTAAAAAAAATAGGTTAATTGCTTTATGTCAGTTCATATAAATCGTTTATTACTTTCTGAGCGGGTCCTCTTGTTACAGGGCCCGATGGGGAACTTTTTTAATCGTTTTTCTGCATGGCTAAAAGATCATGATATTCATTGCTTTAAAGTAAACTTGAATGGTGGTGATCAGTTTTTTTCACGTTCTTTTGAATACAATTTTAATTTTACCGGTGCTTCTTCTGAATTTTCAGCCTGGATTGAGGATCTGCTGTTAACCCAGGATATTGATACTGTCGTATGTTTTGGGGACTGCCGTCAATACCATCAGATTGCAAAAAAAGTAGCATTGAAGCATCAGATTAACTTTTTCGCTTTTGAAGAAGGGTATATCCGGCCAAACTACATTACCTTTGAGCAGGACGGGGTTAATTTCTTTTCCAACTTTTTATCGCATTTGAAGTTAAAAGCCAAAAAACATAAGCATAGCCAGATTGAGGAAATTTCCGAAGTCAATAATAGCTACCGCTCAATGGTAGTCAGTGTGATGATCTATTATCTGTTTATGCTGATTTTTTCATGGAAATACCCCCATTATAAACACCACCGGCAGATGAGTATCTGGGCTGAAGTTTATTACTGGATCTGGTCAGGTGTGCGGCGCATTAAAAACTATTTTGTAGAAGACGGCCGGTTTAATACATTTATACAGGGCCATAAAAAACGCTATTTTGTTTTTGCCCTGCAAGTACATAACGATTTTCAAATTCGTACCCATTCCGATTTGAAATGTATGAAAAAGTATATTGAAATGGTGATTCGGGATTTTGCACGACATGCAGATTCGCATCATCATTTAGTACTTAAGCATCATCCAATGGATCGTGGCTATCGTAATTATGCCTCTTATATCCGTAAGTTGGCTAAATCGCAGGATGTGGAGGGACGGATTCACTATTTTTGTGATATCCATTTACCTACGCTTTTAAAAAATAGCCTGGGTTTTGTCACGGTAAATAGTACGACAGGCATTCAGGCTTTGTATCACCATATTCCTGTCAAGGTATTGGGCTATGCACTCTATAACTTGCCTAAGCTGACCAACCAACGGCCACTGGCTAAATTCTGGAGGAATCCAGGTAAGGTGGATCAGGTGTATTTTAATTACTTCCGTGAAGAGCTGATTAATTATTCTCAATTAAACGGGGCATTTTATGGTGCTTCACCTTGGATGGATCACTATGATCTGTCGCATATCGAGGTAGATGTAGAAATGCAGCCGGTCAATAATCCTGTTTCCATCTGATCGGGATGAGAGCCTTCATGGCTCATATAATTAACTGGTAAAATTTAGAAATTTTAGAAATCTTGTTGAGAGAAATCCTTAAATAAAATACTTTTGCCCGAAATTCATTGAAGAGGATAAAAGAATTTAAAATAAAAAAAGCCCTGATCGAAAAATCAGGGCTTTTCTTAGAATCTGGAGCGGGAAAGGAGACTCGAACTCCCGACCCCAACCTTGGCAAGGTTATGCTCTACCAACTGAGCTATTCCCGCGGAGTCTATAAAGTTTTTTAAATGAAAAAACTAAATGAAAAAATTTTGAGCGGGAAAGGAGACTCGAACTCCCGACCCCAACCTTGGCAAGGTTATGCTCTACCAACTGAGCTATTCCCGCATGCCGTGTATAATACAGCATGCAAAAATGAGGTCAACACCTTTGTTAAAAATCTTGCATCAATTGCATAAAATAAAATCAAAATCCTTTGGATTAGACATTAAATAGCCAATATTTATCTGGTAGTTTATAAAACTTAGCCACAATCAACGGATTGCACCCATATAGACTGCCAAAATACTTCGCAGAACAAGGTATACTGAAACCATATTTTTCAAAATTGGAGTCCGGCCATGAGCTTAGAACAACAACTGAAAGACCGTTTGGCACAATTATCCCCAACCTATTTGGAAGTAGTTAATGAGTCCTCGGGCCATGGCGGTTATTTCCCGGGAAAAGAATCGCATTTTAAAACCGTCATTGTCAGTCAGGCTTTTGCCGGTTTGCGCCCCGTCCAGCGTCATCAGAAAGTTTATGCTGCTGCGGGTGATCTGCTGTCGAAAGACAAGATTCATGCGCTGGCGATTCATGCATTTTTACCTGAAGAATGGACAGGACAGGATACGAGCAGTCCTGCTTGTGCCCATGCACCAAAAAACTAAGAGGAAATGATGGAAACCCAACTTTTAGTCAAGATTATCCATATGTCGGTAGCAGGACTGGCAATTGTCGCCATTCTTGCCCGTGCCTTGACCTTGTTTGTCGGCACACAGGGAAATATGCCTAATCCGGTAGCACGCACCGCATTAGTGGCTTTGCAGCATTTCGCCATCACGGTGATTGTACTGACCGGTATCGTGTCGCTTTTCCTTAAAGATTTTGATGTGCAGCCCTGGTTCTATGCCAAAGTTATTTTATTTTTGGTACTGGTGTCCTCTCTAGGCAAAGCCTATAAAAAAGATGATTCGATTTTGCTGGTACAGCGTCGGGCTGGCTTATTTATTGCTGTGGTTTCATTGATGTCTATTCTGGCCCTGGTGATGATCAAGCCGAATTTTGGCTAAAAGCAGACTGGCTATGACGATCAGCATAACCATTACATCTGAATAATTAAAAAGTACAAATGTAGTAAAAGTAATTAAAAATTGACAGGAGGGGACATGCGTACACGTGTGGTATTTAATCAAAAAGGTGGGGTGGGCAAGTCGAGTATTACCGTCAATCTGGCAGCGATCAGCGCATATCAGGGCTTAAGAACCTTGTTGATCGACCTGGATCCGCAGGCTAACTCCAGCCAGTATGTGCTAGGCGATGATGCGACGTATTCCAGTGACAAGCCTGCACTCGAACCGAATATCGAAAACTATTTTGAAGATGTACTCGGCAACCAGCAAAGTAAGGGGCTGCTCGGCAATGCCATTGGCTCGATTTTAAAAAGTCGTAGCAAAGGTCTGGAAAGCTATGTGCATCAATCCTCTTTTAAGCATCTGGATGTTATTCCGGCCAGCCCTACACTTGGGACATTGGCTCATGCCCTGGAATCCAAGCACAAGATTTACAAGTTAAGAGATGCCTTGCAACAACTGTCGGGACATTATGACCGGGTGTTTATTGATACACCGCCTGCATTCAATTTCTTTACCCTCTCCGCACTCATTGCAGCAGATCGCGTGCTGATTCCTTTCGACTGTGACGTATTTTCTAAACGCGCCCTGCAGACCCTGATTGAAAATGTGATTGAAACCCAAGATGACCATAATGAAAATTTGGAAATTGAAGGCATTGTCGTCAACCAGTTTCAGGCACAGGCCAAATTACCGCGTGAAGTGGTACAGCAGCTCAAAGATGAAGGCTTACCGGTGCTTGACAGTATGTTGCCACCGTCGATCTTGATGAAAGAATCTCATCAGAAAAATCTGCCTTTGATTCATTTGGCTACTGATCATAAATTGACTCAGGCCTATCAATCGTTGTTCAATGAGATAGAGCAGAATTAAGATCGAGTTAGCTATGAAACTTGTGAAAATCGGCCTGAGTATTGCTGCACTTGCATTACTCAGTGCTTGTGCAACGACGGTAAAACCGACTTATGTGTCGCCAACCCTGTATCAGACTTTGGGTTGCTCGCAACTACAGGGTGAATATAACCGTATTCAGCAGTATATTGATAATGGTGTCGAACCACCGAAACGTACTGGCATGGGTGTAGGTGTGGGTCTTGGCGGTGGTTGGGGCAGTCACGGTGGTTGGGGTATTGGTCCGAGTATCTCAGTCAATATGGGACAGTCATCTGATACCAAAAGAACCGAACTGGCACGACTTTTAGGCGAGCAGGAAGCGATTGTCCAGGCTGCACGTTATAAGAACTGCCCGATGATCGTGCGGCAGGCGATACCTAAATAAATCATTCTATATTAAAAGGATGAATGCTGACTTCGGGTCGGCATTTTTTATTGCTTTCACCAAGAATAGAGCGGTTTAAATTAAGATAAAACTCACGTGAAATTGACCGGCCTGTATAGAAGTCTGAAATTTTTAAGCTTGTCATGATATTCGCATATTGATTAAGCTAGAACATAGGCCCGGAATAGTTCATCGCGATGATTGAAAATTGGTTATTTGTTTTAGGACTTATTGCTGTGCTGATGGTTCCAGGGCCGGCCAATGCCCTGGTGGCCAGTTCCGCTTATCAGCAGGGACGGCCCAAAACCAGTCTTTATCTTCCTGCCATTCTGATGGGCTATTTTTATGCCATTAATGTCTGGGCTTTGTTGATTCATCTGGCTTCACCGATCTGGCCAAATTTTAAAGGTGTGGTCTATGTACTGAGTACCATCTGTGTGGGCTGGATGACCTTGCATTTATATAAGGCCCAACAGTTAGAGCGCTATAATAAGAACCATCCTCAGATTCGTCCTTGGCAAATGTTTAGGGCCACCTTAAAAAATCCTAAAGCAGCCCTGTTGGCCTCAGGAATTTTACCCATGGAAACCTGGCAAAGTCCGACCAACTTCGTGCTGGTTTTTGCTGCCTTTAGCTTGAGTACCATTCCTGTAGGGGTTTTCTGGATGATTTTTGGTCAGGCAATTTTGAGCAGTCATTCTGAAAAAATAAAAGCCGGCCTCATTTATAAAGGCGCGGCTCTGTTTGTCCTGCTTTGTCTGATCCCACTCCTGATCAAGCTGTGGGATTAAATGCGCAGGCTATAAAAAATATTAAGCTGTTGTGCTTTTTTTAAGCTTTTGTTGAATAAAGCCAATCACACCTGGCAATACACTTAAAATAATGATGCCGAAAATCAGATAGGTAAAATTGTCTTTAACAATCGGCATATTGCCAAACATATAACCCAAGATTACAAATGAGCTAATCCAGGCAAATGCCCCGACCACATTATAGGTCAGGAAATATTTGTAATTCATGCTGCCAGCACCGGCTACAAAGGGTGCAAAGGTACGGGCAAAAGGAATAAAACGCGCAAAAATAATGGTTTTACCCCCATGTCTGGCAAAGAATTGCTGAGTCGCCAATAAATGTTTTTGATTGATAAAGCGTGATTCAATCTCGAACACCCGAGGTCCAATATATTTACCAATGTGATAATTCAGGGTATCACCCAGCACTGCCGCAACAAATAGGAGCGGAATCAGCACCCAGGGATCCATCGCACCTGTAGACGCTGCCAAAGCACCTGCTGCAAATAACAAGCTGTCACCAGGCAGGAACGGCATGACCACCAAACCTGTTTCCACAAAGATAATCAGGAAAAGAATGGCATAAATCCAGATCCCGTAATTGGTGATAAATTCAAGCAAGTGATCATCAACATGCAAGATAAAATCAATCAGTTCCATGAGCCCAGTACAAGCAAAAGTGTGCTCAAATCCTAACAGCGATCACCTCTAAAGTCAGTAATAAAAGTCGACTATTTTGCGGCTTATTTTTCTGCTTTCAGGCTAATCCTGTCATTTTAAAAATGGATGTATCAGCGTATTTACAGATTTTTATTGGAGCTTTCTGAGCAGACTACACAAGGTCATCATGGTGTTACATAACTTCTGCAGCGTCTGCTCCAGCTTTCTGTTTAGATCATGGAATCATCATAAAAATAGCAGGTCAAAACATATGAAAAAATATATTCTTGTGACACTAGTTCTGGCAGCTGTCAGTCCGGCACTTTGGGCTAAATCCGATCAGGCTGTTCTGGCAGAAGCCAAAAAGAATGTGGTCAGTATTGCTCAGGCACACAAAATGAAAGATGAAACCGGCGTGACCTTAACAGGCCAGATCGTCAAACAGCGTGCAGCGCAAAGTGATGAATTTGAATTAAAAGATAAAACCGGCAGCATCATGATTGATGTGGATGATGACCACTGGAAAAGATTAAAACTCAAAGCAGGCGACCGGGTGAAAGTCTGGGGCGAGGTCGATACGCACCGCAATAAACCCACCGATATTGAAGTGATTCAGATTGAACACCTGAAATAAACCATTCATTTGGCTGGAACAGGAAAGCAGCGGAAGTCTGCTCTCCTGTGAACCAGCCAAAAATGAAGCCATCAATTTCTATAATTTCTTAACTGTTTAATATTTAAACGCTTTGGAATAGTGTGCTTAAATGCAAGAAAAATGCTAGAATACGGCGCTTATCTTTCGTTTGCCTTTCATAGTTGTTCGTCATGACTACCAATACTCAAATTACTGAAGATCGTATCCTGATTCTGGATTTCGGTTCTCAATATAGTCAGCTCATCGCACGTCGTGTTCGTGAAGCTGGTGTATATTCTGAAATGTATGCCTATGATATGTCTGAAGAAGACATTCGTGCATTTAATCCAAACGGTATCATCTTGTCTGGTGGACCTGAGAGTGTTCACCTAGAAGGCAGCCCGCGTGCGCCACAAGTGGTATTCGAACTGGGTGTGCCGGTATTGGGTATTTGTTATGGCCTGCAAACCATGTGCGAACAGCTTGGCGGTAAAGTTGAGCCGGGTCATGTACACGAATTTGGCTATGCAGAAGTAGATATTGTCGTACGTGACAAGCTGATCGGTAATTTACAGGACCGTGAAAACCAGTTGCATGTCTGGATGAGCCATGGTGACAAGGTTGCCCGTATTCCAGAAGGCTTCCAGATCACTGCACAAACTCCAAGCTGTCCAATTGCGATGGTTTCTGACGAAACTCGCCGTTTCTATGGTATTCAGTTCCATCCTGAAGTGACACATACTTCTAAAGGCGCAGAATTACTGTCGAACTTCGTTCATCAAATTTGTGGTTGTCGCGGTCTGTGGACACCAGAACACATTATTGATCTACGTGTAGAACAGCTTCGCCAACAGATTGGTGATGAAAAAGTATTACTTGGTCTTTCTGGCGGTGTGGATTCATCTGTAGTGGCAGCACTGTTGCATAAAGCAATTGGTGATCAGTTGACTTGTGTGTTTGTAGACAATGGTCTGCTTCGTTTGAACGAAGGCGATCAAGTGATGCAAATGTTTGCAGATAACATGGGTATCCGCGTGATTCGTGCCGCTGCAGAAGAGCGTTTCCTGACTGCACTTGCAGGTGAGGTTGATCCTGAAGCAAAACGTAAGATTATTGGCCGTGAATTTATTGCAGTCTTCGCTGAAGAGGCACGTAAATTAGATGGCGTAAAATTCCTGGCTCAAGGTACGATTTATCCGGACGTGATTGAATCTGCCGCAAGCAAGCAGGGCAAGGCGCATGTGATTAAATCGCATCACAATGTGGGTGGGTTGCCGGCAGACCTGGCGTTTGAACTGGTTGAACCGTTACGTGACCTGTTTAAAGATGAAGTACGTAAATTGGGTACGACTTTAGGTTTGCCACACAGCATGATCTATCGTCATCCATTCCCGGGCCCAGGTCTTGGTGTGCGTATCCTGGGTGAAGTGAAAAAAGAATATGCAGACATTTTACGTCTTGCGGATGACATTTTCATGCAGGAATTGCGTGCCAGCGGTTGGTATGATAAAACGGCTCAAGCCTTTGCAGTATTCCAGCCAGTGAAATCGGTGGGTGTAGTCGGTGATGGCCGTCGTTATGCATGGGTGATTGCACTGCGTGCGGTAGAAACCGTGGACTTTATGACGGCTCGTTTCGCGCATCTTCCTTATGATTTAGTCGATAAAATCTCGACCCGTATCATGAACGAAATTGCTGAAGTTTCTCGTGTTGTGTATGACGTATCGTCTAAACCACCTGCAACGATTGAATGGGAGTAATTTAGGGGTTTCGGACAGCACTGCTGTCCGTCTAAATTACGCCAAGCGCTATGCTCGCGGCAGTTTAGGAATCTAAACTTTCCAAATTAAAGAAGAGTGCTTAGGCGCTCTTTTTTATACTTTTTTAAATAGATAAGAGACTTAAGCCGGCTTAACCTGCCAGTTTTGCAGCTCTCCATCTAAACTCTGATCTGGATCATAAGCCTCAACCCGATTCCGACCATTGGCTTTAGCCTGATATAAGGCGATATCAGCCTGTTTAATCAGGGTCAGTAAATCGGTTTCACAGCTTTCCAGAATGGCAGCACCAATAGAAATACTAAAACTGAAACGATGTTGACTGTCTAGGTCGATCACGATATTTTCAATTTTATGCCTTAAACGTTCAGCAATTTTTAAAGCATCATCGAGAGAAGTTTCAGGTAAAAAAGCAATAAATTCCTCGCCTCCATAGCGCGCCAGAATATCATGCTGCCGCATTTCACTATGGGTGCTTAGTGCTATCGTTTGTAAGACCTGATCTCCAATATCATGCCCATAACGGTCATTAATCTGCTTGAAATGATCAACATCAAATACCAGTAAGCTCATGGGTGCAGGTCGAGCAAGATTCTGCTGTACCAGTTGTTGAGCCAGTTATTCAAAACATCGACGGTTGTTCAGGCCAGTGAGTGAGTCAGTATGTGCCATATTTTCAAAGGCCTGACGATTATATTCATTCAGGGTATATTGCAGGAATACAATGCGTGATTTTAAGGTCGAGTTCCAGCTGATATAAAGACTGAAGGTTAATACCGGCAGATAAATCAAGGAAAATAAAAATATCTGATACGGGTCAGCATGGGTATTGAAATATACACCAAGATAAATAACCAGAGTAATCAGGCCTGAAGTAATCAAAGACGGCCAGAAACGGATCTGTACACACAAATTGGCCAACACAATAAAGACCAGGGATGCATATTGATAAATAAGGACAGAGGCACTTTCGGACTGATTCAGGTTAAAGAACCAGATGGCACTTGCACCAATAACTGAAGTGGGCAAGAGCAGATCAAAGACAGGCAGATTGCGGTAAGAATGATACATCCAGATCGTCACCATGACGATCAGAAGGGTATAGCTGATTTTGGTCAAAATGAGCAAAGTAAGGATATCGTTGAGTACCACAATATCGGCAAGGGTATAGGATGCATAGGCCAGCTGTGCAAATAAATTAACCTGTAATAGGTATTTTAAAGTAAGTTGTTTTTGATGAGCATAATAAGCTGGTTTTAAGGGTGCAGGAATACGAACAAGCGGCTCTTGAAGAGCCTCCTGAATCAAGCTACGAGATTCTTTTTCATAATCATGAGGCATGCAGCCTTCCCAACTTAAAATTTATAAAAATGAATAAGATGAAATTTATATATAGTTGTATAAAAAATATTCTATTCTTTTGTTAAATTTTTTAAAAGTGAAGAAACAAATTTATTTGATCAGGTGAAAATATCTGATTAATACTTCTCAGGATGAGCTTGGCTTGTTATAACAAACCAATCTGGGTTCAACTTTAATTTGTGGCTGATTGAACTGGCTGAGTGCTCGATTTAAATACATTCCAGGGATTGTCTGTTGCAGGCTTGGCCTGATCCAGTATGTCGGGATGATAGACTTCAATCCGGTTGCGTCCAGTTTTTTTGGCCTGATATAAAGCAATATCCGCTTGTTTGATCAGGTCTTCCAGAGTTTGGGTATGTGATTCCAGTTCTGCTATCCCGATCGAAATAGTAAATCGGATGGCATGATTAGGTTTGACATAAATGTACTGCTTTTGAATAGCACAACGAATTCGCTCTGCAATCACCAGGCTGTCTTGTAGCTGAGTATCCTCCAGAAGGGCGATAAATTCTTCCCCGCCAAAACGTGCCAGTACATCGCTATGTCGCATTTCTTTACGGGTCACTTCAGCAATGAGTTGCAATACCCGATCACCAACATCATGTCCATAGCTATCATTAATATTCTTAAAATGATCAACATCAAACATCAGCAGGCAGCTACTGGCATGTTTAGGCCACTGATGAATTGAGCGTTCAGCCATATCGACAAAATGGCGACGATTATATAGCTGGGTCAAATCATCGGTATGTGCGAGATTTTTTAAGGTTTGATAGTTCCATTCGTCAAGTAGGGAGCGCAGAAACGAACGTCGAACATTTAGAATATTATTCCAGTTAATATAGATACTAAAAAACCAGAGAGGACTAAAAACTACTGCAAAAATAAAAGCTTGAGATGTACTCATTAACTGATTGGCCCCCAGCATGATAAACAGGGCAATCAAGATGGAACAATAGACCGCGACTTTAAACTGGGTCTGTATACAGAGATTGGCGACAAGAATAAAAATCGCAGAGGCATAAATATAGGTGGCCACATGAGGACTACTTGAAAGTACCAGTAAGCCAATCCAGGCCGCTGCGGCCACAGTCGTACCTATAGGCACGATTCTATCCAGAACCTGAATGTTTTTATATTTTTTAAACAGGTAATAACAGCAAAACAGTGCGCCCAGAACCAGAACCACACGTATCAGCCCGGACATAAAAAACATGTCTGGAATAATCAGAATATCGGCAAAAAAATACAGAAGAAATGCTATTTGCGCCAGATAGTTAATTTGACGCAAATTTTGATGACTATGGGTATAGACATAATCATAGAAATATTGCTGAAACGGAGCAGGAATACGGGCATGCGGATCTGTCAGCGCCTGTTCAATCAGCTGACGGTTTTTCAGATCACATTCAGATAGTTTTAGTGATTTATCAGTCGTCGAATTTTGAAAAGATACATTCGTCGTTGAATATATATTCTCATTCTTAGCAGACATGTCCTGGTCCAGTATTATTTTTATAGGTGCCTATTATGCCGTGATTGAATAAAAAATAACCTCCCAAAAATTGGGTATCCGGAAGGTTTTTACATTTAAAACGTAACAAAATTTGTGTTTTTTAATAATGGAAGTATTTGAAATACATGAAAAATCATCTTATTTTCCAGAATTTAAAAAACTATTCATTCGTTTCACGTGAAACATGGTTGCGCAATACTTCTTTGTATAACCCCATATCATCTCCTTAAGCCAGGTAGCTGCATCAAAAATTTTTAAGCTAACTCAAGTATTTGTATTTACAATACAAATCGTATCAGCTGTTCAGATTTTAAATAGGGTAGCCATTAGAATACTTAATACGTATCTAAATATTTCTAGAGATAGATTTTGAATCTAGACCCTGTACATTGTCCTGAGCAAGGGGCATTTTGGATCAGTCTAATGTGAATGTCTCACCCACTCCGGAACTAGAATGAAAATGCCGAGGTAAACTCAGCCATGTCGACCAATAGTGATATTGAACTGTCCAATTCTGATGATTGTGAAAAGTATGTAAACCGGTTTATTCAGGAATTTCCTTTACGCCGCGCAGAAATCGGGCAGGGTACCGTGATTAAACGTGCCTTGCCAAGCAGACACAAGCGCATGATAGGTGCCTGGTGTTTTCTCGACCACGCCGGTCCGGCCAGTTTCCCGCAAGGAGATGGTCTGGATATCGGACCACATCCGCATATCGGGCTGCAGACTTTTACCTGGATGATCGAGGGCAGCATGATGCACAATGACAGTCTGGGAAATCAGCAATTGATTCGTCCCAAGCAGGTCAATCTGATGACCTCGGGCTATGGTATTTCACATACTGAAGTCTCTCCGGAAAGTGAGACCCATATGCATGCAGCACAGTTGTGGATTGCCTTGCCGGATGACAAGATCAATATGGCACCCGGGTTTGACCATTATCCTGAATTACCGGTGGTCAATGAGCAGGGTATCGAATTTACCGTGCTGGTTGGAGAATATTTAAATACCAGATCGCCGGTTAAAGTGCATAGTGAATTGCTGGGCGTGGATCTGTATGCAGATGAAAGTGGCAGTATGCGCTTGCCACTGAATCCGAAATTTGAATATGGCTTTATGGTCCTTGAAGGTACGGCCAGTATAAATGGACATGAACTGACAGAGGATAATATGCTGATCCTGGAGCCGGGGTTGCAACAGGTCAATGCTGAAATTCATGCCGGAAGCCGGGTGTTATTGATTGGAGGAGAGCCATTTGAAAGCCCGATTTTATTATGGTGGAATCTGGTCGGGCGTACGGTAGAGGACCTTAAAATTGCACGGGAACAATGGATAGAAGGGCATGAACGTTTTGGTTCTATTCCAGCCTATGATGGGCCACGTTTAGAAGCTCCTGCATTTCCAGAGCGGATGCGTGCTTCACGATAAATGCTAAAATGATGGGAATATAAAGCGCTGGCTGAATTGAACTCAAAGAGTGAATCTGCAACATGGGATACATATCATTACAGTCATCAAAAAATGAGCTGGAGTCGGCTGCTTTTTGCTATGCTCAATGAGCAAGAACAATAAAATCATGAGTCTAATATGCGTGTTTTACATCATCTCGAACAATCACGGTCATTTCGTATCCTGTGGGCCATGGAAGAGTTAGGACTGGATTACGAGGTTAAATACTATAAGCGTCAGCCCAATCTTTCTGCGCCACCGGCCTTAAAACAGATCCATCCATTGGGCAAAGCTCCGATTCTGGTCGATCAGGGTCAGGTACTGGCGGAATCTGCAGCGATCCTGGAATATTTACAGGAAACCTATGACGAACAGCAGCAGTTTCGTCCCGAAGATCCTGCCGACAAGGCCCAGTACCGTTACTGGATGCATTATGCGGAAGGTTCGTTAATGCCGCTGCTGGTGATGCAACTGGTGATGACCACTGTACCAAAACATACCCCGTTGCTGATTCGGCCTGTAGCCAAGAAAATCTGTGATGGAGTGAAGAAACAGTTTGTACAGAGCCGCTTAAAAGATCATATCCAGTTTCTGGAAAGCTATTTGAGCGAGCATGATTATTTTGCCGGACATTTCAGTTTTTCCGATATTCAGATGAGTTTTCCTTTGGAAGCGATGCAGAGCCGGACAGGCCAAAGTTATCCGGTCATTCAAGCCTATCTGAAACGGGTCTCACAACGTGCAGCCTATGCGCGTGCACTGAGCAGGGAAAAACAGATCAGCTCTTAAATGCTTAAAAGAAAAGGTGCCGATGGCACCTTTTTTGATTTTGTGAGATTAGTCCGGGAAGCTGAGACGTTCTTTGGGGAAAACTACCTTAAACGTGGAACCTTGGTTTTCTTTGGACTGGATTTCCAGATGTGCCTGATGTTGCATCAGCACATGTTTGACGATGGCAAGTCCCAAACCGGTACCGCCAGTACGGCGGCTGCGGTCTGAATCGATGCGGTAAAAACGCTCGGTCAGACGTGGCAGATGCTTGGGATCAATGCCGATACCGTTATCTTGCACCACAAAATAGGCCGATTCACCATCATCATGCCAGCCGATAGTGATGGTGCCACCTTTAGGCGTATATTTGATGGCATTGGTGATCAGATTACTAAAAGCGCTGGCCAGTTCCATGTCTGAACCGATCAGATCGCAATGGCTGTCAATGTCCAGATTCAGGGTATGACCATAATCCATATTATAGGCCTGGGCATCATCGAACAGCTGGTTCATCAGACTCGGCATTTCAATGATCTGATTTTTGGCAATATTCTTGTCATTTTCCAGACGCGATAGTAACAGCAGGTCATTGACCAGTGCATTCATGCGTCGGGTCTGCGACTGCATCTGATCAAAGGCGCGTTTCCAGCGTGGATTGATGTCTTCCTGATCGGTAAAGGTTTCAATATATCCACTAAGCACGGTCAAAGGAGTCCGCAGTTCATGGGAAATATTATCGACAAAATCTTTACGCATCTGTTCCAGATTATGCATCCGGGTGACATCATAAGCGACCAGTACCCGGCTTTCTCCGCCAAAACGGGTCATTTTGACCTGTACATAATGGTCTTCAAACAGTGAAGAACGCATTTTCAGGCCGTCTGGAGATTCATCAATATGATGATAATATTCAATGAAATTCGGTTGGCGCAGCAAGGTCAGGATATTACGGCCACGGTCATCACTCGAGATTCCGAGCAGACGTTCCGCAGCAGGATTCCACCATTCAATCTGCTGGTTTTCATCAATTAAAACGACAGCTTCTTGCAAGGCTACCAGAGAAGACTGTGCACGATCGATCAGTTCAACCATTTCTGCCTGAACAATCCGTTCCTGACGCTGGGCGCGGTAAACATTGAAAAGCAGTGCACCCCAAATTCCGCCAATATTGGGCGGAACATCATAGGGGCGGTTGGAAATCCATTCATTGACCAGGTATAAAGAACGCATCTGGGTCGCAAAGAACGCCACGAAGGCGATTACGATACAAATCCAGAAATACCCAATTCCAAAACCGATAAAGCTGGCGATAATCAGAAAAAAAGCCAGCAGGCGTAAATCCTGTTTGGCAAAATCCCATAAACTGCTGTAACGGATTCTTTTGTGCTCGCGTGCCAGTTCGGGGACAGGGTAGGGTTCATACATAAAACAAGATTTACCTTAAATGATATTTAACCTAAAGCGACATCGGAACGGGTCGAGAAACGATAACCTGTACCACGTACAGTCTGTACATAACGGTCCACGCCATAGGGTTCCAGCACCTTGCGCAGGCGACGGATATGCACATCAATGGTCCGGTCTTCAATATAGACGTTACCGCCCCACACCTGATCCAGCAATTGCGCACGGGTATAGGCACGTTCCGGATGGGTCATGAAGAATGCCAGCAAACGGTATTCGGTTGGTCCCATTTCCAGAATATTATTGCCAAAATTCACCCGCTGGCTGACCGGATCCAGAATCAGTCCGTTAGCATCAATGGTTTTTTCACCACTCAGGGCATTGGCACGGCGCAATACCGCTTTAATCCGGGAAACCAGTTCCCGGGTCGAGAACGGTTTGGTCATGTAGTCATCGGCACCGGCATCCAGACCTTGTACCTTGTGGTCTTCTTCACCGCGTGCTGTCAGCATGATCACCGGGATTTCAGACAGGCTTTCATCACGTTTCAGACGACGACATAAGTCCACACCGCTGACACCACCTGGCATCATCCAGTCCAGCAAAATCAGTGCCGGACGCTGATCCACAATCATCTGATGCGCCTGCTTGGCATCTTCTGCCTGCAAGCACTGAAAACCGGCCATATCCAGAGAGGTATGGATCATTTCCCGAATCGGGAGCTCGTCATCGACGATTAATATGTAGTCATCTTTCACAACGCAATACCCTATTTCATGTAAACGGTGAGCCGTTTTATATTTATGACAGGCTTATTACAAAGACTAATTATGACAGTATCATTGCAGAAAGGGAAAAACTGCTGAAATTCACAAAGATTTGTGACAAATGTCGCGCAGAAAATTGTTAAAAAATCATAAATTAATTTTACCTGTTTTCGTAGTAAAGCATAAATTCACAACTTCACTGGAAAACCCATAAAACCTATTGAATAAAGATGATTTAACAGCTATTTTTTCTCGGAAAATGACTCTAATAGTGCTAAAAAAACCACACTGCAGGATGATAAAACCTCCTCAAGCGAATGCTTAAAACCGCTCATCACCCAACGAATGGCAATTTGGGTGACATAACCATTTAAACCGGTCGACACCAGGGAAATTTCCTGCTCGCTACGATTTAACTGCGGCATCATTAACATGACAAAAGCATGAATCATACGGTCGAAACGCGACATGGTTTCATGAATGGTAGCCTGATTATGCAGTTCCTGTACCAGCATGGCATCAATATAAATGATCCTGGCCATACGTGGATTGTCACGCAAGGTGGTGAGTAGGGCCGTCAAACCGGCTTCGATCATTTTTTTCGGATCACTCGATGCCTGCATCATGGCCTGCATCACATTCTGTTGCAGTTCATCAATCAGTTTCAAAAAAATGGTCTGAAACAGATCTTCGCTTTTCTTGAAAGATTCATAAAAATAACGTTCAGTCAGTTTGGCTTCATTGCAGATATCTTTGACCGTGACTGAAAAAAAGCCATAACTGCCATAGGCTTCAATGCCAGCTTCGATCAACTTTTCACGACGCGCCTGCTGCCGTTCCGCCATCGACAAGCCTTTAAACTGACGTTGTCTGGTTTTGGCGGCTCGTGGTTTCACTGCTGAGTCGATTGAATCGGTCATAAGGCCTGAGTGCTCATCTGTATAAAGATTTTGAATATCTTAGCAATAAATCACGCTTAGACCTACATGAGAAATTCTATCCCGAAAGTTGGCCTCTAAGGACATGGGATAATTATTGACAATCCGTATTGTCAAAACTATATTGAGGATCTGTGCTAGCTCCTGAAACAACAGAACAAGATCCTGCTGTCATGGAATGGCAGTAGTTTACATAAGGAAATTGAATGAAAAATTTTAACAATAAAGTTGCCGCAATTACCGGGGCCGGTTCAGGTATTGGTCAGCAACTGGCGGTATTACTGGCCCAGCAGGGTTGTCATCTGGCACTGAGTGATATCAATGAACAGGGTCTGGCACAAACCGTGGAATTACTCCAAGGGACTGATGTTCGTGTGACTATCCAGAAAGTGAACGTGGCTGATCTGGAACAGGTGCGTAACTGGGCAGCACAGGTTGAACAGGATCATGGCAGTATCAATATGATCTTTAACAATGCAGGCGTTGCACTAGGTTCAACTGTGGAAGGGGCATCTTATGAAGAACTGGAATGGATTGTCGGAATCAATTTCTGGGGTGTGGTGTATGGCACCAAAGAATTTCTGCCACTGATCAAGAAAACTGGCGATGGCCATATTATCAATATTTCCAGCCTGTTTGGTTTAACGGCTCAACCGACCCAGTCTGCTTATAATGCGACCAAGTTTGCAGTGCGTGGTTTTACTGAATCCCTGCGTCAGGAACTGGACATGGAAAATTGCGGAGTCAGTGCGCTCTGTGTGCATCCGGGCGGGATCCGTACCAACATTGCCAATGCAGCAAAAATGAATAACAGCCTGCTGACTTTAGGTATGAATCCGGAAAAATCGGCCCGTAATTTTAATAAATTATTGCGTTGCCCACCTGCAGAAGCTGCACGTCAAATTCTGGAGGCGGTACAAAAAGACAAGCGCCGTCTACTCATCGGCAATGATGCCAAAGCCATTGATTTAATTCAGCGAATCTTGCCGACCGGTTATCAGCATGTCACTGCATTGGCGACCCAATTTGGTAAAAGAAAGAAAAAGTCTGCTTAAGAAATTATAAAACAGACCCGCGAAAGCGGGTTTTCTTTTATGGCAATAATCATAGTCTGACTCTTTAGCAGGTCAGTATCTGAGGTAATGTAAGGCTTTTGAATTATAAAATTTTTATCTAGATCAAGGTCTCAATGGTCTTTTTCTTCCAGACAAACTGATAATACAGTCCCTGCAAAATACACATGCTGACAAAGGCCAATGCATAGGCATACCAGATACCTTCCAGGCCCCACCACCGGCTAAACAGATAAGCGGCGGGAACTTCAATACATAGAATGGCGAAAATATTAATCAGCATTGGCATAGTTACCGTACCACTCGAACGCATGATCGAAGCAAAAATGGCACTGGCACCAAAAAACAGAATTGCCCACAGAACAATGAACAGCAGTTTTTGACCGAGCACCACCACCTGGGGATCGGTAATAAACAGCGCCATCAGATATTTGGAAAACAGGTAAGCCAGAATCACCAGACCACCGGTGAACAGGATATTCATAATGAGCGCAGTGCGGGTAACTTTATTCAGCAGATCCGATTTGCCTGCACCAATGGCTTGAGCAGCAAATACAGATGCAGCAATCGCAATCGATAAGGCGGGGAACTGAATATAATTTAAGACCTGATTGACTGCGCCATAAGCGGCTGTTGCTTCTGCACCATAACGGTTAACCAGTCCGACAATTACCAGTCCGGCAACTGAAGTCGTGACCATTTGTACACCAGTTGGAACTCCCAGTTTAAGGATGGTTTTGCTCAACTGTGGCTGATGACGAATATTTTTTAATAAAGCCCAGTCGAGCTTGAGCGGATGCTGCTTACGCTTCAGATACAAAATCAAAAATACCAGAACTGCGAGATTTCCCAGAATGGTAGCAAGTGCCGGTGAAATAATGCCCATTTTAGGAAAGCCGAAATAACCGCCAATCAGGACCGGTGTCACCACCAGACCCACCCCAATGGTGATGACGGAAGCAAATAGGGGTGTGGTACTGTCTCCGACACCACGCAGAATAGAGGTATAAACAATATAGATAAAAATTAAGGGGCTACCTACTAGCATCCACTGCACATAAGGCAGGGACAAATGCATTACATCCGGATCTGTGCCGAGTGCCAAGAGAATATTTTCAGCAAAAATCACCCCAAAAAGTGCAATCAAACTGCCGCCAATCAAGGTCATAAATAAAGTTGAACCCACCACACAGCGGACTTTTTCTATATTTTTTCCGCCCCAGGCCTGGCCAATCAATACGGTAGAGCCGGCGGATAAGCCAATCACAAAAGCCATCAGACAAAACAGGATTGGAAAAAATACTGCAACAGCAGCAATGGCGTTAACGCCTAGCATTTGCCCCACAAATATTGTATTGACCGTGCCAGAAAGGCTTTGCAGGATATTGGTCACAATCAATGGCACCAGAAAAACCAGAAAGGCTTTCCATAAATTCTCTTGGTGAATCAATGCTTGCTGTGCCATGCGACATCCTGTTATTGGATTATTATCTACTTATTTATTGCTGTAACTATTATTGGCTAGAGTATAGAAAAAAGCCTTAGCTTTTAGGTAAATAAGGTACTTATTTTATAAGGTTTTTAGTTAAAAGATGAGTTAAACCTTTGAAAGGATTTGACCTGCCTGGATCAGAGTTTGTTCTTTTTTTGCAAAGCAGAACCTGAGCAGACGTAAATCGGCAGGAGGGTGCTGGTAGAATGCGGAGACTGGAATCGCGACAATCCCATGTTGTTCTGCCAGAAAATGGCACATGGACAAATCATCGAGCTCAGGCCGAATCTCTGAATAATCTAAGTTCTGGAAATAAGTTCCTTGAGAGGGTGTCCACTTAAAGCGTGACATTTCAATGGATGAGTTAAATAAATCCCGTTTGTTTTGATAGAAAGAGGACAGTCCAGGTATATGCTCAGGATGCAGTTGCATATATTCCGCTAAGGCAACCTGAACGGGCGTCACACCGCAGAAACTGGCAAATTGATAAATCTGTCTGAACATTTTCATGAGTGCCGGTGCAGCAATACAAAATCCGGTTTTCCAGCCCGTGACATGGAAGGTTTTACCAAAAGAACCAATCACGAAGCTACGCTCGCGAAGTTCTGGAAATGACCACGCCGAATGGTGCTGAACGCCGTCAAAAACCAGATGTTCATAGACTTCATCGGACAGCACCACAATATTGCGCTCGCGAATCAGCTCGATCAGTTGCTGCCAGTCTGCCTTGGACCAGACACTCCCACTCGGATTATGCGGAGTATTCACCACAATCATGCGGGTTCGGTGATTAATGGCATCTTTGACCTGATTCCAGTCCACAGAAAAATCAGGATGCTGCAAAGCAATATGCACTGGTTTTGCCCCAACCAGTTGTACCGCAGGTCCATAACTGTCGTAGCTTGGATCGAAAATAATCACTTCTTCCCCGGCGCGTACCGTGGCTTGAATGGCACAAAAAATCGCAATTGTCGCCCCAGGCGTAATCGTGATTTCCTCGACAGGATCAATAATCAGTTGATCACGCTGCTGATAGAGATCTGCCACCAGACTTCGCAAGACTGGCAGACCATCTCCCGGTGCGTACTGGTTAAATCCATTCTGGCTGGCCCGCTTTAAAGCTTCAATCAAGGCAGGAGGCGCTGCAAAGTCCGGAAATCCTTGAGAAAGATTCAAGGCTCCGAGTTTTTGTGCCAAGGCCGACATGGTACTAAAAATGGTCACGCCCAAATCAGGTAATTTAGAAGGGAGTTCCAGCATGTCCTTGGCCTTGAAGAATGAGATCTGAATAAGTGTAGCAGCAAGTTCCGTATAGGATAATCAGAAAAATAGGGAATGTTGGGCAATAGTTTAAATTAAAATGTATCACATGCGATTTAAGATTTTTAATTGAAGGTCCATAAATTAAAGGCCTAATTATGTGAAATGCATCGTAAACTGGACGAAATAGATAACTTTTCCTAAAATCTGCCGCACAATAATAAAGCTTAAAATGATAACTATAAAATGCCAAAACCTATCCATATGCTGCTGGAGCAGCTCGGGCTTAAGCGACAGCATCGTGCGCTACATTTACAGTTTTCACATCCTCCTTTAAATCATCAGGTTTTGATTCAGCGGATTGAGGGTCAGCATCACATCAATCAAGGCCTGCATGCTGAACTGATCTGTCTTTCCACTCATGCTCATATTGCCTTGAAACAATTTATCGGCTGTCGGGTGGCCATTGATCAGGTCACAGACCGGGGTGAACTTTTCCGGACTACGGGCATTATTACTGCAGCCAGCCAAGGACAGAATGATGGAGCTTTGACCCTGTATAAACTGACGCTGAATGATGCGACTGCACTCTGGCAGAAGCGCCGTAACAGTCGGGTTTTTATGAATAAGACGGTGCGCGAAATCAGTGAAATCCTGTTCAGTGAATGGCAAAACAGAAGTGCATTATTCGCGGCCAGTCTCAGCCTGGATTTGACAGGACTCAGCCGGCACTATGATGTCCGGCCTTTTGTGATGCAGTCGAATGAATCGGATTATGATTTTCTGACCCGTTTATGGCGTAGCGAAGGAATTAACTGGCTGATTGATGAAAAGCAATTAACTGTGCCTGTATCAGCCAGCGAGATTCAAGCTCAGCTTTTAAAACTGGTAGATCATTCCCAATATTTTTCAGCTTTAAAACGCCGCTCCATCCGGTTTCATCGTAGTCATGCCACCGAACAGCTCGACACGCTGAACAGTCTGATTGCGGTACGTCAGCTCAATCCGAATAGTACCCAGACCCAGCGCTGGCATGCCCAGCAACTTGCCCAAGATCAAAGCCAGCCTTTATTCAGTAATCATCAGCAAAGTGATATTCACGCAAATGCCACTCTTCAGCTTGAAGATGCGTGGAACATCAGTCCGGCCTGGACCGGCGACTTAAATCATGAGGATCAGGTGACAGTATCTGGTATAGCTCAACTAGACCGACTCAATCAGCAGCTCAGTGACTATCATGCTTTGCAGTCCAAATATTTTAAAGCCAGTAGCAGCGTACGAGATGCTCAGGTCGGATACTGGTTTGAACTGCAACAGCATCCTGAAATTGATCAGCATCCTGCCCATCAACGTGAATTTCTGATTTTAGCTAAGCGGTTTTATAACCAGAACAATTTACCCAAAGACATTTTATCGCAGCTGGACAGTTTGCTTGAGAAGAGTGGTTGGCAGATGACACAGGAGGAACGACAGGCCAATGAACTACAGATTGTGCGCCGCGAAATCCCGGTTGTTCCTGAATATCAGCCTTTCATTCATCGGCCTGCTGCATATCCGCAACGGGCTCGAGTGGTCGGACCTGAAGGTGAAACGATTCATGTCGATGCATGGGGACGGGTGAAAGTTCGTTTTCTGTTTACCCGGAGTGAGGATCATCAGCATGATGGCGGTGCAGGCAGCAATGACAATGATAGCGATTCTGCCTGGGTGGATGTTTTGACCCCTTGGGCGGGTGAAGGCTATGGCATCAGGTTGCATCCGCGAATTGGCGAAATTGTGGTGATTGATTTCTTTGAAGGTGATATCGACCGGCCCTTTGTGGTGGGGCGGATTCATGAAGCAGAACGGCATCCGACCATGTTTGATGCGAAGGGAGAACTTCCTGCGACCAAAAAACTCAGTGGCATCCGTTCTCAGGAGGTCGATGGTGAGGGCTTTAACCAGCTTCGTTTTGATGATACCCCTGAACAGATCAGTGTACAGCTACAAAGTAGTCATGCAGCCAGTCAGCTCAATCTGGGAAATCTAAGCCATCCTAAAGATAGTGAAAGCAGCGATGGTCGGGGAGAAGGTTTTGAGTTAAGAACGGATCATTGGGGTGCCATACGTGCAGGGAAAGGCTTGCTGATTTCCACTTATCGGCAAGAGTCAGCCGCAGGCAATCACTTGGAGGCTGACTCAGCCAAAGAACAGCTTGAATCGAATCTCAATCATAGTAAAGCCTTGAGTGATATTGCTGAACAACAGCAGACTGATCCGCTGCAATTTTTTGATAGTTTAAAACAGTTTCTGAATCAGATTGAAGCTGAAGATCAAGCCAAGGCTGCCGCATTTAAACAGGCGGTGATGCTGTTAACTGCCCCCCAATCGATTGCACTGAGTACAAAGGAAAATATCCATTTATCCGCTGATCAGCAAATCAATCAGAGTGCCGGGGACAATATTCATTTTTCAACCCAGAAATCTTTAGTTGCTCATGCACAGGACAAGATCAGTTTATTTGCTGCTCAAGAGGGTGCAAGTCTCTATGCTGCTAAAGGCAAAATTGAGCTACAAGCCCAAGATGATGCAATTGAAGCGATCGCCCGCAAGGTAATCAAACTTATTTCGACTGAAGACAAGATCGAAATCACCAGTCCGAAGGAGATCGTACTGACCGCTGGAGGGTCTCAAATTAAGATCAATGGTGGTGGAGTAGTGGTCACAACTGGTGGGAAATTTGAGTGTAAGGCAGGGCAGCATAGTTTTATGGAAGGGGCTAAAGTCTCTTATGAAATACCTCAGCTTCCGAATAATGCTTTATATAGCAATAGGCTGGATATATATGATCTATTTTGGCAGTCCGATTTCAGTTCAATAAATTATAAAGCTTTTATTCCTGATACTAATTCGTATATTTCAGGTCAGCTTGATACGCATGGTCGTACTGGAAAAATTACTACAGTTGATCCCTCTAAAGTAGAAATTTTGGTAGGGCTCAATGATGAATGGGGATTAAGTGTCCAAGGTTATGATGTTGATGACCTGATTGAGCAGAATAATAAATAGGATATAAAAATAAAAATGAAAAATAAGTCTTTAGCAACCATACAAATTCTAGATTTGTTAGGTAATCCAATTCCTAAAGTTCAATATGAAGTCAAAAATAGTAAGACAGGTCAACATGTAGTACAGGGTTCTACCAATTCCAAGGGGTGCCTTTATGAAATTCAAAGAGACAAAGGAACGGTTTTAGATATATATGTCAAAAGCCTTTTGGGTGGAGATATGAAAAAAGTTCAGACCTTCATAATGGTAAAAGACCGTATGCTGGTTACGGTTATAAGTCCTAAAATTCTCTTGGATTTAAAAACAGTAGAAAATAATGGAAATAAAGGAAGTTATAAACGTAAAACACATAAAGTTAAAAAAGGTGAAACTTTATCATCTATTGCACAACAGTATCACACCACAATCCGAGTGCTCGAAAGGCTGAATGGGATAAAAGATGTCAATAAAATCAGCATAGGACAAGTAATTAAACTTCCAATTAATATGCCTGCTACAGGAAATAATACAAGTATTGATAGAAAGCCAAACCCTCAAAAAAACGCTTCTCAAAATAATAATTCTCAATCAGCAGAGAAAAGTAAAAAAGAGACTAAACAGGCTGATAAAGGAATTGTGAATATAGTTGAAGAGTATGAGAAGAAAGCATTAGAGCAGCTTAATGAATGGTATGAGGAAGGTAAGAAAGCTTTATCGGATGCAATAAAAATTGATATGAAAGAGGTTCGCAGTCAGGATGGCGGAACACCGAAAACTGATACTTCCAATTTATGTAAAACTAATCCTCAATGTATATCTCAAGGCAAAAGTGAACTTATTAGAGAGGTTAATATCAGGCTAGCAGGCTTTGGTGGCGCATTACCTACAGATGAATTTACTCCTTTAACAGAGGAATGTATAAAACAATTTCAACGGGATTATATGGGGGTTCCTGAAACTGGAAAAATATGCGGAAGTTTTTTAGCAGCTTTAGATAAGTTTTATTATGAATATCCAATTGAAAATTTTATGACTAAAGCTAGTTGTCCCTGTGGTCAGTGTTCAGGTTATGGTAATAATAGAAGAGGTATTAAATCTGGTTTGAATGCTGCTAATGAATATCCAGGGTTGCATAGATCTTTAATATGGATATTAAAAGCATTAAATTTTTATTTAAAAAATGAATTTAAATATAAAGGTCTTGAAGTGGCTTATATAGAATCTGCTTATAGATGTATAGATGATAATAAGAAAAAAGGCAGAACTACAGTAAATCATATGGGTTTAGCATTAGATATACATATTAATAAAAATGGGAAGAGGACTAAGGTTATAGAAGATATAGATTTTATTAGAAAAAAAATTATGACTATAAAAATGAGAGCAAGTGAAGAAAGGGCTTCTGATAAAATATATTTAGAACCAAAAAAATTTAAGAGTGGAGCAAATGGAGCAACTACTTGGGTTCATTTTGATGTGACAAGATTCTCGAGTATTTACTTTAATGATGAATACTTCAAAAAAGAAATTAAAGATCTCAATGGAAATCCGGTAGTTGAGATTATTAAATCACTAAATATGAATTCTATTTTAAATTGTGCAGGAATAATCGTAAATACTTACACTATTTCTAAAATACCAGATCAAACTATTGATGATCTGGTAAAAGAATTAGGGGATGCGATTGCTAGTGGTGAAGGTAGCTATGAAGCTTGGAATGCAGGAGCTCCAGAAGGAAAAAGAGTTAAATACGGAAAAATGAATGACTTGCCAGGTACAATCACTGGAAAAACTATTGATGAAATTTTAGACGCTGCGAAAAAATATAGATGGGATGACAATAGAAGAAGATTTGCCACTGGAAAATATCAAACAATTCCTTCTACTTTAGCAGCAGCTAAAACGAGACTAAATTTGAGTGGTAATGAATTATATGATCCTTCTATGCAAGAAAGAGTCTTTAAGGAGCATTTATTAAGAGGTCGTTCATCTATCTACAGTTTGATTATTAAAGGTGATAAAACTGTAGAGCAGGCCATGGTTGATGCTTCGAAAGAGTGGGCTTCAATTGCTTTACCGAAGGGAGAAAAGAATAAATATGGAATTATTTCTGATGGTAGTATCGGTTATCATGAATCTAACACAAATAAAGCAAATAAACATTCTACCGAAAAAGTTAAAGTTATATTTGAAAAAATACATGCTTATCATTCAAATAAATAGGTTTTAAATATGAAATCCAAATTAATTTTATTATTGTTTTTTAATGGTTTATTATTTTCAAGTTATACATACCCAAAAGAAAATATATTAATAACCTCAAATAATGTGTCAAGATGTTATTTTGAAAGTGAAGTTGTTGATTTTTGTTCTAAGGATAAGATTGAAATCTATAATCAACATATTAAAGATTTACCTAATTTTTCAAATGATAAAATATTATTAATTTTAAATCATAATAGAAATACAGGCAAAGGTGAAAGTAGAGTTGTTAAACTGATAGTTATATTAGATCCTCTAGCAAAAAAAGTAATTCCTATGCCGCAGATGGTAGGTAATTTTGTTGATGATAATTTAAGAGAAATTAGTGATGATCCTGCTATTATAAAATATAATAAAAAAGATAATAAAATTTGTTTATCAGGAACTACCTTTTTTTTAAAAAACAATAATATTAATATTGAAAATGAATGTTATAAGTTTGAGAAAGGGCGTGTAAATAAAATAGAGGGCTTAATATTAAATGGCATTGAAGAATTTTCTAAATTGCCCTATTCATCTGATATTCATTTTAAGTGTATAAATAATATTAGGTTAAATCAATGTAATAACTTGAGATTAATGTCTTCTCAAAAAATATTAAATAAGTATAATTTTATTAACCCTCAAGATGGAATGAGTATTTTTCTGAAAGGAGAAAAAGATTTCTTTTTAATAGTATCTCCGTTTTTTGATGAAGAGGGAGCTAATTTAAGGATTATGAAAGTTAAAAATTTTAATTTAATTTCAGAAAAATATATTTATGCAGGAAAAAATGTAAATATTGATAGGAATTTAAACATAAAATATTTTGAAGGAAATAATAAAAAAGAATTCTCATTCTAAGAATAATTAATTTAAAAAGCCGACTCACGCCGGCTTTTTTATTCTTACCCTTCCAAAACCTCTTCCAGCAACTCCTCACTCGGTGCAAAGTAATAGGCACCATCCAGAGGTGTTACGAAATGCAGTAGACGGTCATGAATCCCATCGCCAGAGGTACCGAACATACGTTCTAACATAGCATCAATAATTTTCAGGTCTTTGGTGTAGGCAATAAAGAATAGCCCCTGGTCACCACGTCCGTCTCCATAAGGCAGAGAATGACGCAGGATTTCCATTTCTTCGCCTTCTTCATCTTCAACTACAGTACGTGCCACGTGCGCATTTTCAGGTTTGACCTCATCATCCAATTCAATTGATTCAAGTTTGGTACGGCCCATAACCTGTTCCTGAGTATCGACTTTTAGCTTTTTCCATTTTTCCAGGTTATGCGCATAACGCTGGGCAAAAATAAACGAACCATCTTGGAAAATACCTGAATCTTCACCTAATAATGCGACTTCAGCACGATCATCCGGGAATTGCGGATTTTCAGTACCATCAATAAATCCGGTTATGTCACGACCATCAAAATAGCGGAAGCAAACCCGTTCATCCAGCACCTGAACCTGGTCCTGAATTCCTTCAAAAAAAGCCTGACTGAGCGCAAAACAGATATCAGCACGGGCACTGGCTATATGAATGATCATATCTGCTGGAACCACAGGCATTTCAAATGAACCATGAATGGGTTCAAGCTGTTTAAACCCTGCAGGACTTTGTGAGTACAGACGTGACCAGAGCTCAGGCCCAAAGGCTACCGCCGTTTTAATTTGTGCTTGAGGATGTTGCGTGATCAGCCGATCACGTGAACTAAACAGATGTTCAAGTTGTTCTTTTAATTTTTCAATACTTAAATCTTTAATACGTAAAACAATAAAGCGGGCATGATCTGAAGGAAGTGGCAAGATTACCGATTGGGCTGTCATTCATGGCTCCTGTAAGAATAAGTCCTGTTTTCTAATTTCTATATTGTGCCTGAAGCCACACAGAGTGAATAGTCCGATGCTTTATATTTAAGCAGGTTTTTAGCCTGATTTTATTGGAATATTCATATAATATTAGGTGGGTTTTGCTGAGTGAAATGTTCATGTCCTATCAAATATGGTTTGCCTATATGCTGGCCTGCTGGGTGATTAGTGTGTCCCCGGGCGCAGGAGCAATTGCATCAATGTCGAGTGGGCTCAACTATGGTTTTCGGCATGGTTACTGGAATGCGCTGGGTTTGCAACTGGCGTTATTGGTGCAGATTGCAGTGGTTGCGGCAGGTGTGGGAGTTTTGTTTGCAACCACACCATGGGCATTTTTGGCGGTGAAATGGTTTGGCGTGGCTTATTTGTTGTATTTGGCATATTTACAGTGGAAAGCACCCGCACAATCTATCGAAATTAAACACGAATTGGCACGTAAATCGGCAGGGAAACTGGTATTACATGGTTTCTTGGTCAATATGAGTAATCCCAAAGCCATCGTATTTTTACTGGCAGTCCTGCCACAATTTCTGGACTTGTCCAAGCCGCAATGGATTCAATATCTGATTATGGCAGCAACGATGGTGACAATTGATCTGATTGTGATGGCCGGTTATACCGGACTGGCGGCTAAAGTTTTAAGGCTACTTAGATCACCGAAACAACAAAAAGTCATGAACCGGACTTTTGCCGGTTTATTTGCTGGCGCAGCATTTTTATTGAGTTTGGTGCATCAATAGAGATTGTTTGCTCTCTCCTTTGGAGAGAGGCTGAATGGGTCAAGAGAAAATAAAAAGTATATGAAAGTTATAATGATGCGAAAGAAAGATTAACTCAGCTTTTTAAACTTCTGGATACAAAAAATTAATGCAAATAGGGTGGCCATGGTCAGGACAATGGTTAGACCTGTTGAAGTGTTGAGGCCTGCACTTGACCAGAGACCTACGGTCACCCCAATTTGTGCAATCACAAAGGCCCAGATCACCATTTGACGAGGGGAGTTTGCCAGTAATCGGGCAGTCAGGGCAGGGATCACCAGTAATGCACCCATCAAGAGTGAACCGACTGCTTTTAGGGCGAGCACGGTAAAGAGTGCTAACAGCAACATGAAAATCAGGCGTTGCCATTTGGCATTGACGCCTTCACTGACCGCCATGTCCGGATCAATTGCAATTTGGATCTGCGCTTGCCAACTTTTATAGAGGACGGCTAAGGCCAGACTAATGACAATGGCAAAAGTCGGTAAGTCAGTCCAGGAAATCGTGAGTAAATCACCAAATAAATAGCTGAGCAGTTCAGGTCTTAAGCTGGGTAAATGCTGGATGAATAACAATCCTGAGCAGAGTAGGGTCGCTGAGCAAAGTGCAAGTAAGGCATCATTGGGCAAGCGAGGATCGTGCAAAATCCAGAGAATTCCGACCAATAATAAGGCAATAAAAGTTACACCCATCCACAGCGGTAAACTTGAAGCGCCGGCAAGCGCTACACCCAATAAAGTGCCGTGTGCCATAGTGTCGGCAAAAAAGGACATACGACGCCACAGCATGAGACAGCCCAGTGGGGCGGTCAAAAAGACCAGTAAGGTTCCCATGATCCATGCAGGTAAAAGGAGAGATAACCAATCCATCATGACTTAAGCTTCCGGCTCGGGGTGGATATGAGGGCGTGAATCATGCTGACAGGGGGTCGAAGAGTCTCCATGAGCACAGTGGTCATGATGATGTTGGTAAAACACCCGATTGGTACCAAAAATAGCTTGGTATTCAGGATGTTGCTGCACGCTTTCTGGCAGGCCGCTACAACAGATATGTTTGTTCAGACAAACGACACGGTGTGTACCCTGCATTACCCATTGCAGGTCATGTGAAACCATGAGAATGGCACAGCCATATTTTTCCGGCAGACTGCGGACATATTCATAGAGTTCCGCTTCGGACTGGATGTCCAGACCCTGCATCGGTTCATCGAGAACTAGAATATCCGGCTGGCGCAACAAGGCGCGAGCCAGCAGTACCCGTTGACGTTCGCCACCAGATAACTGCTGAACTTTGGAGTCTTGTAGGTTATTAATGCCGGTATCGCGAATAATCTCGGTTTTAATTTTGGTTGGGCACTTTTCTAGTGCCAGTAAATCCTTTACCCGTAGCGGCAAGCTATGTGAAGGATTGAATTTCTGTGGCACATAAGAAAATTTGAGCTTGCGCGCAGTCGTGATTTCACCTGATTGCGGTTTCAGAATACCGAGCATGACTTTAATTAAGGTTGACTTACCTGCACCGTTTGGACCAATCAGTGTGACAATTTCTTTCTCTTGTAGCGAGAAATCAATGGCTTTTAGAATATCGCGCTCATCGATTTTGACCCAGATATTGGAAAGCTGAATCAGGGGAGGGGCACTTACGCTTTGTTGCGGCACTGCTGACAAATTCCTGAAATTTCAATAATACTATGATGTGCAGTGAAGTCGTCCGAGCTTGCCAGTGCATCGAGTTGATCCAGTAGACCCTGCGCTGAAGCTTCTTTGACGGCTTTACATCGGGTACAGATTAAAAAAGCGGCCTGATGTCCTTCACGCGGATGGCAACAAGGAATATAGGCATTGATCGAGGTCAGGCGATGAATCAGACCTTTGCTTAATAAAAAATCCAGGGTACGGTAAACCGTTGGGGGGGCCGCAGGGCGATCACTGGCATTTTTCATTTGTGCCAACAGATCATAGGCACCCATTGGGCCATGCGCATTCAGAATGAGTTCCAGCACTTCTTTACGTAAAGGTGTCAGACGTGCACCGCTTGCTGCACAAAGACTTTCAGCTTCGACAAGACGTTGTGCGACATTCGGATGGTCGTGCACGCCGTGCAATGCGTTGTGGTGTTCGTGCGAACAGGAACCCATAGTTCACCTCAAGTGCGAAACTGAAAATTAATAGATTTCAAATCTTAGCATGAAGCGTTCTGAGTTTCGATTGGGCATAGGTATTTTTGTATTTTTGTTATATTATAACACTCACTGATTTTATCGTTTTTTAAGTGATTCCTGCCCATGTTCCGTCTCCTTGCAATCAGTCTGCTGGCCTTGTTCAGCACACTCAGTTGGTCACAAAGTCTGGTGGTGTCTACTCAGCCGATCTATCTGATCGCCAAGAAAGTTACCCAAGGCGTGGAACAGCCGACCTTATTGCTGGCCAATCAGAGCGGACATGATGTGAGTCTTACCCCGGCACATCGTAAAACCATTCAGGATGCGGGCCTGGTCATCTGGCTCGGCAAGGCGCATGAAGCACCATTAGCCAAAGTGCTGAATGAAAGTAATAAAGGTATTGCACTTTTAGACTCCGGGATCTTGACTACCTTGCCGATGCGTAATCCGCGTGGCGAGGCCTTAAAAAATACGGTAGATACGCATGTCTGGCTTGATCCCAACAATGCAGTACGGATTGGTTTCTTTATTGCTGCATTGCGTTCGCAGCAATTACCGAAGCATCGTGAACGCTACTGGAAAAATGCCCGTGACTTTGCACAGAACATGTTTGCTACGGCCCAGCGTTACGGTTCAAGCAGTAAAGCCCAGCCCTATTGGTCCTATCACGATGCCTATCAGTATCTGGAGCGTCCACTGAATTTAAAATTCATGGGGGCATTAACAGATGATCCGCATGTCTCGCCAACTGTGGCACAAATCAAGTTTCTGCAGGATCATCGTCCACAACGTAAAATGTGTCTGCTGGCCGAAGGTCATGCCAGTGAAAATCAGTACCGAAAACTCAAACCGGTGGTGTTCCAGGATGTAGATGAAAGCATGAGCGGTGCAGGGGACTTCGTAGAAGCGTGGCAGCAATTGGCGGCAAAAACTCAAAAATGTGTGATAAATGCGCGCTAATGATTTAAAAAATGCACAGATTTTGATTAGTTTAGCAGCATTGACCCGATTTAAAAAAACGCGACTAAGGTCGGGAAAAGATTGCATGTTCAGGGGTGTAACTCTATAATGCCTGCGATTAAAAATAATCACCTGTTAAACTTGTCAAGCATGATTGCTGTGAGTGAATAAATAATGAGCCGAACTAGTCGCTTGATTGACCGACGATTAGCGAAAGCTTTGGTCCTCCTGCAAGCCTGTATGATCCCTGTTTCAGCCTTGATCGGCTGGGTCGTGAAAGACTCAACCGCAGCCGTGAGTGCAGCATTAGGTGCGCTCGTATGTTGGCTCGCGACTTGTTATTTTTCGTGGCAATCGTTTCGAGCAGCAGGAGCCCGCGCGTCTAAACAAGTTCTTTCGAACATGTATAAAGGCTTAATGGGAAAGTTTGCCATTGTGATTGTTGGTTTCATTTTGATTTTAAGCAATGTTAAGCCGTTGTCAGCGGTGGCGTTGTTTTGTGGTTTTATGCTCGTTCAGGCCATGTCGTGGGTCGCTCCATTTTGGGCGTCACGTCTACAAAAATGAGTATAGGCACAACAAAAAATTGAAAAGTTTTTTAGGAGATGAACGAGATGTCAGGCAGCACGCGATGTTCGTTCACTCTATTTAGTATTTGACATTGACCAGGTGTGATTTATGGCTGCTGAAGAACATGCGCTTACTTCGACCGAGTATATCAAGCATCACTTGACCAACATGACCTATGGCAAGATGCCGGATGGTTCTTGGAAGTTGGCTGAGACTGCTGATGAAGCTCAACAGATGGGGTTCACTGCTATTCACTTGGATTCAATGGGTTGGTCAATCGGCCTTGGTGTCATTTTCTGTTTGCTGTTCTGGATTGTAGCGAAAGCTGCAAATGCTGGTGTTCCAACCAAGTTCCAGTCTGCAATTGAAATGATCATTGAGTTTGTTGACTCAAGTGTTCGCGACACTTTCCATGGCAAATCACGCTTAATTGCACCACTTGCATTGACCATTTTCGTGTGGATTTTCCTCATGAACGCAATGGACTTGATCCCAGTTGACTTTATCCCGTATACAGCTCAATTGATTGGTGCAAACGTGTTTGGTATGGACCCTCATCACGTTTACTTCAAGATTGTTCCATCTACTGACCCTAACATTACCCTTGGTATGTCATTGTCTGTATTTGCACTGATCTTGTTTTACAGTATCCGTGAAAAGGGTATTAGTGGTTTTGTCGGCGAATTGGCACTTAACCCATTCAATCCAAGTAACCCAGTTGCAAAAGCGTTGCTTATTCCAGTGAACTTGATTTTGGAATTGGTAACCTTCCTTGCTCGTCCAGTTTCATTGGCTCTCCGACTGTTCGGTAACATGTATGCAGGTGAGTTAATCTTCATCCTAATCGCGTTATTGCCGTTCTGGATCCAGTGGGCGTTGTCTGTGCCTTGGGCGATCTTCCACATTCTTGTTATTACGCTACAGGCATTCATTTTCATGATGCTGACTATCGTATACTTGAGTATGGCTAGCGAAAAACATTAATGGTATTGCCTGACTGTCACGAGATGGTTGGGCACAGTTTTCTAACTTAATTTGGTATAAAACCTAACCTCTGAGGAATTATCATGGAACTCACTTTAGGTCTAGTTGCAATTGCATCTGCTATCTTGATCGCTTTTGGTGCTTTAGGTACTGCGATTGGTTTTGGTCTTCTAGGCGGCCGTTTCCTTGAAGCTGTAGCTCGTCAACCAGAATTGGCTCCACAACTTCAAACTCGTATGTTCTTAATCGCGGGTCTTCTTGATGCTGTGCCTATGATCGGTGTTGGTATTGGCTTGTTCTTCATCTTCGCTAATCCATTTGTAGGTTAATCAGCTTAATTCCGAAATTCACTATTTGAGGAATTTGCAATGAATATCAACCTCACATTGTTTGGCCAAGCGATTGCATTTGCGATTTTCGTCGCATTCTGCATGAAGTTTGTATGGCCACCACTAATCAATGCGATTAGTGAACGTCAGCGTCGTATCGCTGATGGCTTAAATGCTGCTGAAAAAGCGAAGGCTGACCTTGCAGATGCGCAAGCACAAGTGAAAGCTGAACTGGACGCGGCAAAAGCACAAGCGGCTCAATTGATCGAACAAGCGAACCGTCGTGGTGCACAATTGATCGAAGAAGCGCGTAACCAGGCTGCGGCTGAAGGTGAGCGTATTCGTCAACAGGCTAAAGAAGCTGTTGATACTGAAATCAATTCTGCTCGCGAAGAATTGCGTCAACAAGTGGCTGCTCTTGCAGTGACTGGTGCTGAGAAAATTCTTAGCCAGCAAGTTGATGCAGAAGCTCACAATGCCATGCTGACTCAGCTGGCTGCTAAACTTTAAGAGAGGCGGATTATGGCTGAACTCTTGACGTTGGCACGCCCTTACGCTAAAGCAGCATTTGCTTACGCTTCTGAGCAGGGTGCAACTGACTCTTGGTCGACTGCACTTGAATTGCTCAGTGCTGCGGTGCAAGACGAAGCATTTTCAGCTTATCTAAATCGCCCAGAGCTTACACCTGCTGAGCAGGTGTCTCTTTTTGCTAAAGTTTTAGGTGAAGACCAAACTGCAGCAGTGTCTAACTTCTTGACATTGCTTGCTGAAAACAACCGTTTGGAACTTCTTCCTGAAATCGCTGCAGAATATGAACAGCTCAAATCACAGAATAACAATACTGTGGATGTTGTGATTGAATCAGCATTCCCATTGACTTCTGCCCAAGAACAATTGCTTGCAGATGCGTTGAAAAAACGCTTTAACGCAGCAGTGAATGTTTCTGTGGAAGTGAAACCAGAGCTTATTGCTGGTGTAGTTATTCGTGCAGGCGACCAAGTGATAGATGATTCTGCGCTTAATAAGCTTGAAAAAATGCGTACTCGTCTTCTTGCTTAATAAATAAGAAGACTGAACTTTAAAAAGATTGAGGTATAGCGCAATGCAACAACTGAATCCATCCGAGATCAGTGCGCTCATTAAACAGCGTATCGGCGATCTGGACACCAGCGCAACCGCTAAGAACGAAGGGACCATTGTTATGGTTTCCGACGGTATTGTGCGTATTCACGGCTTAGCTGACGCTATGTACGGTGAAATGATCGAATTCGACGGCGGCCTTTACGGTATGGCACTGAACCTAGAACAGGATTCAGTGGGCGTCGTTGTTTTAGGTAACTACTTGAACCTTCAAGAAGGTCAAAAAGCGCGTTGCACAGGTCGTGTATTAGAAGTTCCGGTTGGTCCAGAACTTTTAGGCCGTGTAGTAGATGCTTTGGGTAACCCGATTGATGGTAAAGGCCCGATCGATGCTAAATTAACTGATGCTGTTGAAAAAGTAGCACCAGGCGTAATTTGGCGTCAGTCAGTGGATCAACCTGTACAAACTGGTTATAAATCAGTAGATACAATGATCCCTGTAGGCCGTGGTCAGCGTGAGTTGATCATTGGTGACCGTCAAACTGGTAAAACAGCAATGGCGATCGACGCGATCATTGCTCAGAAAAACTCTGGCATTAAATGTGTATACGTAGCAATCGGTCAAAAACAATCGACTATCGCTAACGTAGTACGCAAGCTGGAAGAAACTGGCGCTATGGCGTATACCACTGTTGTCGCAGCAGGTGCATCTGATCCAGCAGCAATGCTGTATTTGGCTCCGTACTCTGGCTGTACAATGGGTGAATACTACCGTGACCGTGGTGAAGACGCGTTAATCATTTATGATGACTTGTCTAAGCAAGCTGTTGCGTATCGTCAAATTTCATTGCTTTTACGCCGTCCACCAGGTCGTGAAGCTTATCCAGGTGACGTGTTCTATCTACATTCACGTCTACTTGAACGTGCTTCTCGTGTATCTGCTGACTACGTTGAGAAATTCACTAACGGTGAAGTTAAAGGCCAAACTGGTTCATTAACTGCATTGCCGATTATTGAAACTCAAGCGGGTGACGTATCTGCATTCGTACCAACCAACGTAATTTCGATTACTGATGGTCAGATCTTCCTTGAAACATCATTATTCAACGCAGGTATTCGTCCTGCTGTGAACGCGGGTATCTCTGTATCTCGTGTTGGTGGTTCAGCGCAAACCAAGATCATCAAGAAATTGTCTGGTGGTATCCGTACTGCTTTGGCGCAATACCGTGAATTGGCAGCATTTGCTCAGTTCGCTTCTGATCTTGACGAAGCAACTCGTAAGCAACTTGAACATGGTCAACGTGTAACTGAGTTAATGAAGCAAAAACAATATGCTCCATACTCAATTGCTGACCAGGCTGTTTCAATTTATGCATCTAACGAAGGCTACATGGCTGACGTAGACGTTAAGAAAATCGTAGACTTTGATGCTGCGTTGATTTCTTACTTCCGTTCAGAACATGCTGCGTTAATGCAACAAATCGATGCCTCTGGTGATTACAACAAAGACATCGAAGCTGCAATCAAAGCAGGTATTGAAAGCTTTAAAGCGACTCAAACTTACTAATTTAGCAACTTGCTAGATTAGTGTTGGTTTGGTTCACGGAATCAACCTTCGGAAGCTCGCAAGGGCTTTCGAATACTAGGTTAAGCGTATGGCAAATTTAAAAGAAATTCGCGCCAAAGTAGCTAGTATCAAGAGCACGCAAAAGATTACTCGAGCGATGCAAATGGTAGCAGCTTCTAAGATGCGTCGTGCGCAAGAGCGCATGGCTCAAGGCCGTCCGTATGCCGAAAATATGCACCGTGTAATTGCTCATTTGGTTCAAGCGAATCCTGAATACAAACACCGTTATATGGTTGAACGCCCGGTTAAGCGCGTTGGCTATATTATTGTGTCATCAGATCGTGGCCTTGCTGGTGGTTTGAACATTAACCTGTTCAAAAAAGTGGTTAAACACGTTCAACAGCAACAAGAGCAGTCAATTGAAGTTCAATTTGCTTTAATTGGTCAAAAAGCGGTTTCGTTTTTTAAAAACTACGGCGGTAAAGTGCTTGGGGCGACGACGCAAGTCGGTGATACTCCAAGTCTTGAGCAGTTATCTGGTTCTGTACAGGTGATGTTGGATGCTTATGATAAAGGCGAGTTAGATCGTATTTATCTAGTGTCAAACGGCTTTGTCAATGCCATGACTCAAAATCAAAAGATCGAACAACTTGTTCCTTTGGCTGCTGCTGAAGAAGACAAGACTCTTAACCGTCAATACGGTTGGGATTATATCTACGAGCCTGAAGCTGAAGAGCTTTTAAATGGCTTGTTGGTTCGCTATATCGAGTCTGTGGTGTATCAAGGTGTGATTGAAAACATCGCATGTGAGCAGTCTGCACGTATGGTCGCTATGAAAGCAGCGACAGATAACGCAGGCGAGATCATTAAGAGCCTGCAACTTATTTATAACAAGCTGCGTCAAGCCGCGATTACTCAGGAAATTTCTGAGATCGTTGGTGGTGCCGCTGCCGTTTAACATTATTTTGAATTGAGGAGACAGCAATGAATAGCGGTCGTATCATTCAGATCATCGGCGCGGTTATCGACGTCGAGTTTGAACGCAACAGCGTTCCTAAGATCTATGACGCTCTCCAAGTAGATGGTACTGAAACTACTTTAGAAGTTCAGCAACAGCTTGGTGATGGCGTAGTTCGTACTATTGCAATGGGTTCTACTGAAGGCCTTAAGCGTGGTTTGAACGTAGTTAACACTGGTGCGCCGATTTCTGTACCTGTAGGTACAGCGACTCTAGGCCGTATCATGGACGTTCTTGGTCGCCCAATCGACGAAGCTGGTCCTGTTGCGACTGAAGCACGTTTACCGATTCACCGCGCAGCGCCTTCTTATGCTGAACAAGCGGCTTCTACTGATCTTTTGGAAACTGGTATTAAAGTCATCGACTTGCTATGCCCGTTCGCGAAAGGTGGTAAAGTTGGTCTGTTCGGTGGTGCCGGTGTTGGTAAAACTGTAAACATGATGGAATTGATCAACAACATCGCGAAAGCTCACTCAGGTTTATCTGTGTTTGCTGGTGTTGGTGAGCGTACTCGTGAAGGTAATGACTTCTATCACGAAATGAAAGATTCTAACGTTCTAGACAAAGTAGCAATGGTCTACGGTCAGATGAACGAGCCGCCGGGTAACCGTTTACGCGTAGCGTTGACTGGTTTGACCATGGCTGAATATTTCCGTGACGAGAAAGACGAAAACGGTAAAGGCCGTGACGTACTATTGTTCGTAGATAACATCTATCGTTATACACTAGCGGGTACTGAAGTATCAGCACTTCTAGGTCGTATGCCATCTGCAGTAGGTTACCAGCCTACACTTGCAGAAGAGATGGGTGTTCTTCAAGAACGTATTACATCGACTAAGTCTGGTTCTATTACGTCAATCCAAGCGGTATACGTACCTGCCGATGACTTGACAGATCCATCGCCTGCTACAACGTTTGCTCACTTGGACGCAACTGTTGTATTGAGCCGTGACATCGCATCTTCTGGTATTTACCCAGCGATCGATCCACTAGACTCAACTTCACGCCAGTTAGATCCGTTAGTTGTTGGTCAAGAGCATTATGAAATTGCACGTTCTGTACAGAACGTATTGCAACGTTATAAAGAGCTTAAAGACATCATCGCGATTCTTGGTATGGACGAGCTTGCTGAAGAAGATAAACTGGTTGTTTACCGTGCGCGTAAAATCCAGCGTTTCTTCTCTCAACCGTTCCACGTAGCTGAAGTATTTACTGGTGCTCCTGGTAAATTAGTATCTCTTAAAGAAACGATTCGTGGCTTTAAAGGTCTTCTAGCTGGTGAATACGATCACATCCCAGAACAAGCGTTCTACATGGTTGGTGGTATTGACGAAGTGATTGCTAAAGCTGAGAAACTTTAATTAGTTCCCTAATTTAGGAGATTCTCATGGCGACTATGCAATGTGACGTTGTAAGTGTTCAAGAGTCTTTGTACTCAGGCACTGTAACTATGCTAATTGCTAAAGGTGCTGGCGGTGAGTTAGGTATTATGCCTGGTCACGCTCCGCTGGTAACTTTGCTCCAACCTGGCGCGATCCGCGTTATTTTGGAAAACGGTACAGAAGAATTAATCTATGTATCTGGTGGTGTTCTAGAAGTTCAACCGCATGTTGTTACGGTTCTTGCAGATACTGCAGTCCGTGCAGAAAACTTAGATGAAGCTGCAATTATTGAAGCGCGTAAACACGCTGAACAATTGCTAGCAAATCAAAAGGGCGATTTGGACGCTGCTGCTGCTTTGGCTGCTCTTGCAGAAACTGCTGCACAGTTGGAAACGATCCGCAAAATCAAAAACCGCGCTCAATAAGAGACGGTTCGAGATTGAAGAAACCACCCGAAAGGGTGGTTTTTTTTGGTTCATAGGTTCTTATCATGTTTGTTTTTATATATGTGTTCATAAAAAAAGATTAAGTCTTTTTCTCTGCCATAATTATTGCCAGAACCAAATGTAGCTACTACGTACAAAAAACCAAACTTTTCTAATTCAGATGCTGAAAAGTTACATTCATTATTCTTAAGGTGGTAATCCTTCTTGGATTTGTTCATTTCAAATGATAAGTAGGCTTTTTCTAACCCTTCTAATAAAAATGATGTAAATTGAGGAATAATATGAGCATATCTTAAAAAAGTTTCACGATTTATTTCTTTCGCATCATATAAAAGAGCTAAACGAGCGAGCATTTTAGATTGATGTATTAAATAGGCTTTATCTAAAGCATTAAGTAATTCACCACCTATTTCTAAGTTATTTTGATCCTTGAAGATTTTCAGTAATGTTCCTGATGCTAACTTTTCACCTTCTTTTATAAATTCCAGGATATTTTTCAGTTTTTGCTTTTCATTATAGCTCCTAAAAACTTGATAAATAGCTAAACCTGATGATGCTATTGGAAAAGCTTTTAAAATTTCTTGAAAAATAGTATCAGTCGTTTCTAAAACTGTATTATCAAAATAGTTTTCTGCTGTTTGAATGATATTAGATTTTATTTGACTCATGATAAATTTTCTTTTTTCAAATATATAGATAATGTACTACACACCTGAAAATTTGAAATTTATATTTTTTAGCATCACCTTAAAACAGCTGATTTAGATTATTTGTTTTAGCTTAGAATTTTTGCAAGTATTGATCTTGAGAGTGTTAGTTTTACATTTCTGATTCTTAAATAAATTTCATTTTGTACCGCTCGATATAACTTTTACCCTTTCTCAGTAATATTTTGAACCAATCTGTAAGCAGACACACGCTATAAAAAAATCAATGATAAGTTAAATAATTCGAACAGATACCCGCTTGTTATAGCTTCATTTGACTGGGTTAAGAACATGCAAAACTTATAATTTAAAAAGGGAAAATCATGGCTTATCAATCTATTAATCCATTTACCAATCAAAAATTGAAAGACTACCCCTTCCATAGCGATCAAGATATTCAAGATGCACTCGATACTGCAGAAAAAATCCTGAAATCGGAATGGGCTCAAAAGGCCGATACCCGTATTGAGGTACTGCGCAAGCTGGCTAGCAGTATGCGTGAGCGAAAGTCGGAACTGGCCAAGCTCATGACGCTGGATATGGGTAAACTGATCAAGCAGAGTGAAGGTGAAATCGAAACCTGCGCCAAAATTGCTGAATACTATGCTGATCATGCCAAAGAATTTTTAGCGCCTGTGTCCTACGAAACGGAACTGGGAGAATCCTGGGTTGAGCATCATCCATTGGGCATTGTTATGGCAGTTGAACCGTGGAATTTTCCGTTTTATCAATTAATGCGGGTTTTTGCACCGAACTGTGCCATCGGTAATCCGGTTCTGGCAAAACATGCCGGAATTGTACCGCAATGTGCCGAAGCTTTTGAACAACTGATCTTGGATGCAGGCGCACCCAAAGGTGTCTGGACCAACCTGTTTATTAGCAGTGATCAGGTTGCTGAGGTGATTGCAGATAAACGTGTACGTGGTGTGGCACTCACAGGTTCAGAAGGTGCGGGCAGTGCTGTCGCTGAGCAGGCCGGAAAACATCTTAAAAAATCAACGCTGGAACTGGGCGGTAATGATGTCTTTATTGTGCTGGATGATGCTGATCTGGAAAAGGCCATCAAGATAGGCTGCCAAGCTCGGGTGAACAATACCGGTCAAGTCTGTACAGCAGCCAAGCGCTTTATCCTACATGAAAAAATTGCCGAACAATTCAAGGCTGGCATGATCAAGGTATTTGAAGGGTTAAAAATTGGCGATCCGCTTGATCCTGAAACCACATTGGGTCCACTGTCTTCCGCTGACGCTTTGGAAAAGCTGACTGAACAGGTCGATAAGGCGGTAGAACATGGTGCGAAAGTGGTCACTGGTGGTAAGCCGTATGAGCATGCAGGCAATTTCTATCAGCCGACGATTTTGGAAAATATCAGCCGAGATAATCCGGCCTGGTATGAAGAATTCTTTGGTCCGGTTGCCCAGATTTATGTGGCCAAGGATGAGGATGAGATTGTTTCGATTGCCAATGATTCCAATTATGGTCTGGGTGGCGTGATTCATTCACAAGATATCGAGCGGGCGAAAAAGCTGGCTTCACGTGTCGAAACGGGCATGATCTGGATTAACTGGTATACCGATACTGCACCAGAACTGCCATTTGGCGGAATCAAGAACTCGGGTTATGGTCACGAACTCTCCATTGACGGTTTCAGAGAATTTGTGCAGAAAAAACTGGTCGTCGTCAAAAGCCCGAAAAAATAAGCCCAACACCAAACTAGAAAGCCACTGCTGAAGTGGCTTTCTTTTAATTAGTATTGATTAAATTCCTTTCGAATATGACTAATTATCACCTTATTATAAAGATATGGGCTTAAGAAGATGGAGTCTAAAATTTGAAGCTATCTTATTTGGATAAAAATATTATATCTGCTGATAGTGAATTTAATTAAATCATTATTATTCTTATATTTATGTATAAATAAAAATATTTGTTTTGAGATAGTCGAGCATAATTTAAAAATAACAGCCAAAAGAATTTTAAGAATTTGTAAAGAATAGCTGAGAAATACAATTCTATTGTTGTTGCAGTTTTTCTATTGTCTATAGTTAAGGAGATTATTCAAAAATAATCTGAAATTATAATAATAGAAGAGAGAATTAATATGCCAACAACAATGAAAGCAGCGGTCGTAACTGCATTTAACCAACCCTTAGAAATCCAAGAACTCGACATCCCTCAAGTTAGCCCAGGCAAAATCCTGGTCAAGATCATTGCCACAGGTGTTTGTCATACCGATCTGCATGCCATGCATGGCGACTGGCCGGTGCAACCGAGCTTACCTTTTATTCCCGGGCATGAGGGAGTAGGAGAAGTGATTGAAATAGGTGCAGGCATTGACCATTTAAAAATAGGAGATATTGTCGGTATTCCATGGCTGTATTCGGCGTGTGGCCATTGTGAACATTGTTATGCGGGCTGGGAAACCCTGTGCAGAAAACAGCAAAATTCGGGGTATTCGGTCAACGGCAGCTTTGCTGAATATTGTCTGGCCGATGGAGATTATGTAGGAGTAATTCCAGAGGGAGTAGATTTACTTGAAATTGCACCTATTCTCTGTGCAGGCGTCACTGTCTATAAAGGTCTGAAAATGGCTGATGCCAAAACAGGAGACTGGATGGCAATTTCGGGCATTGGCGGTCTGGGTCATATTGCTGTTCAATATGCCAAAACCATGGGATTTAATGTTATTGCCATAGATGTGGATGACTCAAAACTGGAACTGGCCAAAAATCTGGGTGCTGATGTGGGCATAAATGCACTGAAATCTGATGTAAAAGAAGAAGTGATGAAAGCCACCGGAGAAGGTTGTCATGGGGTATTGGTAACAGCAGTCTCTCCCAAAGCTTTTGAACAGGCAGTCTCGATCGTGCGTCGGGGGGGAACTATGGTGCTAAATGGTTTACCACCAGGCAAGTTTGACTTGTCGATTTTTGATATGGTACTTGACGGCATTACGGTGCGCGGCTCGATAGTGGGTACGCGACTGGATCTCAAGGAAGCATTGGATATTGCTGCCCGGGGTAAGGTTAAGGCACATATTAATGTTGAGCCGCTGCAAAATATCAATGATATTTTTCAGCGTATGGAACAAGGGAAAATTGATGGCCGGATCGTGATCGATATGCGACTTTAATTCCTCATTGAGAGGAAATAAAAGCCAATCTGGTTCTTGCCGGATTGGTTTTTTGATGAAAGGGTTTAAATGAGTTTTAACCTTGTTCCTGCTCGGGATTCTGGATCAGCAAGCCGGCCAGTTTGACCATTTCGGCTTGAACATTGACCATCTGCGATTCAATCTTTTTCAAGTCCACTTGGCTAAAATCTACCTGACCATTCAGGAGGGGAGAAGCCAGCACTTGCTGGTTTGCAGACATCATATTATTACGAATCTGGTCAATTTCCTGACTTTTCAAGTTCAGGTTACCCAGCACCTGATTAAAACTGCTGAGTTGCTGTTGAAGCTGGGTCGCAGTGGATTGCAGCTGCTGGGTATCTTTGGCTTCGACCGCCGTTTGCAGTTCGGTCTGGGTCTGTTTTAACTGTTCCACATAACTGCCGGCCTTGAGCTGCAAGTCGGCGACATCCCGAACCATATAAAACATATTGCCAGATTTAAGCTCATTTGGTGTTGCCGAGCCTTGTGGCTGAGAGGCTGGTTCCAGATCTGACGTTGTTGTATCTGCCTGTTCAGTGGGTGGTTCGACAGCCTGTTCACAGCCCATCAGTAAAATTCCCGAGCTAAATAATGCGAAAGGAAGGACAGCATTGGCAAGAATCTTGGACATGGAATCAGGGTCTCGATACAGGTGATAGAATTTGAATAGTGTTTAATATAAGGATAAACTATGGAGATAAAAAAGATTGTTGCAAACTCATAACAATTCTTCTGGATTTTAAATAATTAGCCAGACAGAAGTGAGAAAAATCTAATAAAAATGAATAAGTAAATATTTTATTTTAAGCGGGGGCGGCTCGTTTGGCCGGCGATTAACTTGAAGACTTTATTGTGTTGGATACTCATTAGACTATTATTTTCCTGCATCCTAAGCAATTGCTGATTGTGCACGGGTTAGTTGAGTCTTTACAAATGTAGGTGAATATTAATTTAGTAAAAATAAGAGTTTTAAATAGAAATAAGTATCCATTATAAAAACGGATACTTATTTTAATCTTAATACTTATTGGAAGAGCAGAGCGTTATTTTGCAAGTTCTGCATTCACCGCATCTACAATCCGTGGATCATCTGCAGTAATGTCCGGTGCAAAACGTGCCACCACTTCGCCATTTTTATTGATCAGGAATTTTTCAAAGTTCCAGAGTACTTCCGGTGGCTGGTTAGGGGTCAGGCCATAATCGACCAGATCTTTCCACCAAGGACCTTCGCCGATACGTTCCGGTACAGCCTGTGTAAGAGTGGTATATAAAGGATGCTTGTCTTCGCCCGCCACAGAGATTTTTGCGAATAACGGAAAGTCGACTTTATAATTCACCGAACAGAATTCCTGAATCTCGGCTTCACTGCCTGGTTCCTGCTCCAAAAAGTTGTTGGCAGGAAAGCCCAGAATTTCCAGACCTTCAGCTTTTTTGTCATCATACAGTTTTTGTAAACCTTCATATTGCGGCGTCAGGCCACATTTAGAAGCGACGTTGACCACCAGCAAAACCTTACCCTGGTACTGGTTTAAAGTGGTTTCTGTTCCGTCAATGGTTTTGACTGGAATGTCATATACAGAGCGAGTCATTAGATTTCCTGTTTATTGCGACTGAATCGGTATTTGTTTTAACGGGTATTCAGATTTAGTACAAGTACAAACAGGTGAGCTGATTTACTTAAGGCAGTAAAATTGCTGCAATATTATGTGAAAAATCTATTATGCTAGGGTGCGAATAGGAATAGCTTAATACAAAACCAGCGACTCATGGATGACAGTATGACACAACAACAAAAAGCAGTCTGGTGGGCCATGGCCTTACCACTGACCGCAGTTTTGATTTGGTCTCTGAATATGACGGTTACCCGTTATGTGGCAGATTATATTTCTCCCATCAGTATCAGTTTTTACCGTTGGGCTTTGGCTTTGCTAATTTTAACTCCCTTCATGTTGCCCAGAGTCAAAGCAGCCTGGCCAGAAATCCGTCCGCATCTCGGACATTTTGCCATTTTGAGTGCGCTGGGAATGGTGCTGTATCAAGGACTGGCTTATAGCTCGGCACACTACACTACTGCCACTAACATGGGGCTGATCAATGCCTTTATTCCTATTTTTACCATTATCGTGGGTATTTTTGTTTTAAGGATTCGCCCGACACAGGCTGCAGTGCTGGGAAGCCTTTTGTCGTTTATTGGCCTGATGTATGTCATGGCGCAAGGGCAGGGCCTGCAGTTCTTAAGCGTAGGTGAAAGTTATATTGGCGATCTGCTGATGTTGATCGCGGTCTTTTTCTATGCCTGTTATGGCGTATTGCTGAAGAAATGGCAGATTCAGATTCCACTACTACTGAGTCTGTATATCCAGATTTTTATGGCTTTTCTTTACCATATTCCTTTGATACTGATTTTAGGTCTGGACAGCATCAATAGCGCGAATGCAGCTAGCATTGTCTATGCCGGAATTTTTCCTTCCATTGCCGCGCCCTTATTCTGGATGATGGCTGTGCAGCAACTTGGTCCAAATCGCAGCAGTATTTTTATGAACCTGATGCCGGTTTTTACCGCAGTAGTCGCATATTTGTGGTTAGGCGAAGCCTGGACCATGTATCACACTATTGGAGGCAGTATTATTTTATTGGGGGTTTTATGGGCGCAATACCCCGGGAAAAGCCAAGTCATAAGGAAGTAGCCCAGTTTTTAAAATCCTTAATTGTTTAAATATTGATCATTTAGGCATGTTTTTTTAATAGAATTCATCTGTTAAATACTGATTTCTGAATGTAACAATAAATAGAAAATTAGCACTTTATTTTAAAATCGGAATGGAATGAGTTAGATATTTTGAATTTTCAATAAAAGTTCTACTTTGTTAATAGAAAAAATGTATTAATTGAGTTTTTTATTGTACTTGTTGTTGTGACTAATTTCTCGCATAATGCGCCCATCGAGAATGATCAAGCAAAAAAAACCTTGTTTTATCAGGCTCCCAGAGATTTTCTGAACCCTCTGGATGTGATTTATGCACATCCTTTTTTATGCTCAGCCATCCCTATATGGTTGAGCTTTTTTTTGTCTTAAAACTTTAGTCGGGTTTGAATATCCCGACTAAATCCGCTAAGTCTCAGTCACGAATAACCGCGCCAGTGAGTGCATCAATAATCCGGCTCGGTTGCTGACTTAAACCAAGGTCGCCATTCAGATAATTCAGGTTCTGGTCAAAATAGCGGAGGGCATCCTGAAGTGAGCGGGCAGGTTCCATACCGGCAGGATTGGCACTGGTCGAAACGATAAAACCACCAAAGGCCTGACACAGTGCCACGCAGAGCGGGTGAGTGGTTACACGTACGGCCACTTGAGTATGCTGACCTTTAATCCAGTCAGGAATCTCTTTATTTGCAGGAAGCAGCCAGGTGGTCGCACGCTCAGCAGGCCTGTCATGGTTCCAGGATTCAATCACTTTTTCACGCATTTCTTCGCTTAAATCCTGTAGCAGATGTTCTACCTGTGAAAGATGAGCTGCTAGCAGAATCACACCTTTCTCAATCGGGCGCTGCTTCAATTCTAAAATCTGATGAAATGCCTGTTCATTATAGGGGTCGCAACCCAAGCCCCAAACAGCCTCTGTGGGATATGCCAAGACTTGTCCGTCTTTAAGCCATGCTGCTGCTTCGGCAACAGAGGTAGTGATCATGTGAATACCTTTATCAAACAACAAAGCGCTATTGTGAACCTTATTTGAGAATCCGACAACGTAGATACAGGCCGGCTTGCTGGGTGCAAAAACCGAGTAACTCCAGTTCCATCAGTTGACTGGTCAAAGCAGATACCTCTTGCTGAACCTGCGTTCCCAGTTGATCCAGACTCTGTCCCACCCAGTCCAGCTGGTTATACAGACTGAGCAGATGTGGCGGGATCTGTTGTGATTCTGCTGCAGCGACTTCCAGTTTGGGAGTATTTTCCAAAGCCTGCCATTGCGTCGCCAGTGCCAGTTCTTCAATTACCTGCTGTGGATGGTCAATCAGAATCGCACCCTCACGAATCAGTTGGTGGCAGCCCTGATGATGCTCACTGTAAATATGTCCCGGAATGGCAAACACGGTTTTGCCTTGCTCGGCTGCCAGTTTAGCCGTAATCAGAGAACCACTTTTTAATGCAGCCTCTGCCACAATGATGCCTAGGCTTAAACCACTGACAATTCGGTTGCGCCGTGGGAAATGGTGCTGCAAAGGCAGTGTATCTGGCAGAAACTCACTGATGACGGCACCGCCATGCTCAATGATTTGCTGGCGCAGTGACTGATGCTGTGCTGGATAGGTTTGATCCAGTCCGGTCGCCATCACTGCAATTGTCCCCTGATGTTGTAGGGCAGCCCGATGAGCTGCTTCATCAATACCATGTGCCAGACCGCTATTGATATAAAAACCCTGTTCACTCAGGTAAAAAGCAAAATCATAAGCTACTTGCCGGCCGTGTGGACTGGGTTTGCGGCTGCCCACAATGGCAATCTGTGCCTGAAGCAGGGTGTCGGGTCTACCCTGACCAAAAATGATTGGGGGTTTATCTGTATAAGGATGCAACTGCTGCGGATAATGCGGATCGCCATGCAATAAAACAAAGTCACTATCCTGCTGGATCTGCTGCAGACAACGCTGAAATTTCTGCTGGGCTTCGGGAAGAGAAAATTCTTTTAAGCGCTGTACATGATTGGCATGAATACCGAGTGCCTGCCAGACAGGGGCTTGATCCGGCTGAATGGCATGGGCCAGTTCGGCATAATGTTGACTGACTTTATGGAAACTCGAAAGAGAATGCTGAACCAGATACCATAACGTAATTGTTTCCAGTTGCGCGCGCGATAACGGGTTCAGCATATTGAGACCTATAAGGTTGTCTTCTTATTATTAAGTTTTTTTATTTAGACAAATATTTATTCATCTAAAAGAGGTGCTTGAATTCCTGCACCAACCTTGATTGGTAATTCGCTCTCCAGCACATAGGCATAGCTCAACTGATCGAAGGTTTTAAATACCATGATCTGGCCAATACGCTCACCTGGCAATTGCACACGTTCTTTAGTTTTAGGATCAGTCACCACTTCACCTTTCTGGTTGACACTAAAGACATGACCCGTCTGAACCCCATGTGCCGTACCACGGTCAATGGTCACAACACTATGACGTGCTGCGGTACCAATTGATCCCAATACGCGAACAATCTGGCCACCGGCAGCAATGTTTTCCGCGCTGGTCGGATAGAACAGGGTTGGTAACATTGGATCATATTCAGGGAGTACACGGTCACCGCGACGTACTTCAGCATTGTAACTGTCCGTCAGTTCAAGTGTGGTGACATCACCTTCGTTACGTACTGCAATACCAGACGCCACCTGTTGCAGCTCAAGTGCAGCAGTATATTTCTTGCCGTTTGCATCCGTAAATACATACGGTTCCGCTTCACGATAAACGGCATAGCGTTGACCAACTTCCAGACCGTTGCCACGTGCATACACTTTCTGGCCTTTGCCTGCCAGTACGCGCTGATCTGCGGTTCCGAGAATATAGGGTGTACCTTGAACTGAATCAGGCGCCATCAGGGTATAACGCTCTAGCCATTGCCTGATATTTTCTAGTGGAATCACGGGAATAGTGTTATTTAAAGATTCAACCCGAATCTGGGGTTGCAGGGTGGTGCTGCCCAGATAGCGGCTGATAATACCCTCACAACCATCCCCTTCGTCTTTACCAATAATTGGACGACCCTGGTAATCACACATGAGCAGGCGGTCACCGGGGAAAATCCAGTGCGGATTTTTCACGTGTTTATTGCTGGCCCAGATTTCCGGCCAACGTACCGGATTTTTCAGGAAGCGTTTTGAGATATCCCAAAGCGTATCGCCTTTTTTCACCACATAAACGTTCGGTGCATTGGCTTTTAATGCCGGTGGATTAACGTTGCGCGCAGGTGCTGCCTCGGCAGAATGAATGGTCCCCATACTGACGCCAACACAGACGGCAAGTGCCAGCATCTGATTTTTAAACCCCAAGGCACTAAAAAATGGCATGCCTTTCAAAACCTTTTTCATTATCATAATTCCTAAAATTATGTGCGTAGTTGCGTTATAATAACGATCTTACACACATTTTTTTGATGAAGCATTCCCTTCATTTGGTTTTTTTGATCAATGGCATAATTGAGGACGCAGTATGGCCTTATTACCTATTTTAAGTTTCCCGGATCCCCGTCTTCGTACCATTGCACAACCTGTCGAAGAAGTGACTGATGAAATTCGTCAGCTCGCTGCGGATATGTTTGAAACCATGTATGAAGCACCAGGTATCGGACTTGCCGCGACTCAGGTGGATCGTCATATTCAGCTGATTGTTATGGATCTGTCTGAAAATAAAGATCAACCGATGGTGTTCATTAACCCCAAAATCACACCATTGACTGAAGAAACGCAGCCCTACGAAGAGGGCTGTCTGTCAGTCCCCCAAATATACGATAAAGTTGATCGTCCGTCACGCGTAAAAATTGAGGCAATTAATCTGGAAGGTCAAGCATTTGAGCTCGATGCTGACGGACTTCTCGCTGTGTGTATCCAACATGAAATGGATCACTTAAATGGCAAGTTATTTGTTGATTATTTATCTCCACTAAAACGCCAGCGTGCCCGTGAAAAAGTGGAAAAACTGGTACGCCAGCGTAATAAAGACAAAGTAGCAGTGAAACGTTAGGATAATTTCAAAGTCTATTTTAATGGCCAAACCAGCCCAATTCTGATTGGGCTTTGCTATACTTGGCCTAGATAAATTTAAGGGCTTGCCTATGGTCCTGCGGGGCGGTCTGCTACTTTCCTTGGTAGCAGTGTTTTTACAGATTGCGGTATTTTTACAGCCTTTATTGCCAAAGCAATATCAAGTTGCTCCGGTCTGTGAAACCATCACGCATGCACTTTTAGACAAATCCTCTGTTGATCATTCTCACCATGCCGAGCAGCACGCTCAGCATTCTGTCACAGCACAGCATATTCCTGCTGATGTCCATGAGCATGATGCCAGCCATCAATGCCAGTACTGTACCGTCTATGGCAACCTGATCTTGCCGCCTGAACTGGACATTAAAGAAGTTCTGGACCGAATCCAGGTCAGACTGCTGGCTTTTGAAAAAACCTTTAAGCATGTCTGGTTTGCTCTGCAGCGGCTGTTCCTGTTACCGCAGGGCAGAGCTCCACCACTGCTTGCATAAATCCACGGTGTTTTTCGTCTGGGTCTTGAGTGACTTAGACCGTGTTCAATTTATGTATTCAGTGAGATAGAAAATGGCTCAGCCTAAGTTTTTTCTACAGCCACTTGCGGCTGCGATTTGTATTGCCTGTTATTCAGCTGCGGTAATGGCCAATGAAGCCATGCCTGTACAAACCATGGCGCCGATTGTGGTGACCTCGACTGCGGGGAATGATGCCAACGGACTGATTGTCCATGCCGATCCTAAACAGCCGATCCAGCCTGTTCCTGCCACAGATGGCGCAGATTATCTGCAAAGCATTGTGGGTTTTAGTTCAGTCAATAGTGGCGCAGGAACCAATGGGGATGTCACTTTCCGCGGTATGTTCGGTTCACGAATTAAAATTTTAACGGATGGCACGGAAAACCTGGGGGCCTGTCCAAGCCGGATGGATTCGCCCACCTCCTATATTTCCCCGGAAAGCTATGACCAGATTTCGGTCATTAAAGGTCCGCAGACGGTGCAATATGCCAATACCGGTTCAGCCGCAACCGTCATTTTTGAGCGTTCACCTGAACAGTTTGATGCAGACAATCACTATCGCGGTCAGGCCAGTGTCCTGCTGGGCTCCTTCGGACGTCTTGACCATAATGTTGAAGTTGCAGCAGGTGATGCACAGAAATATATTCGCCTGAATACCAGCCGCTCTGTTTCAGACAGTTATAAAGATGGTAATGGCACGACTGTTCCTTCCGATTGGGAGCGCTGGAATGCCGACATTGCATTAGGCTGGACACCGGATAGCGATACCTGGGTAGAGTTGACCGGGGGCAAGGCGGATGGTGAAGCTGTGTATGCCGGCCGTGCAATGGATGGCTCCAAGTTTGCCCGTGAAAGTCTGGGTTTGCGTGTTGAAAAGAGAAATGTCAGCGATGTGATCAAGAAAATTGAAGCACAGGTAAACTACAATTTTAATGACCATGTCATGGATAACTATAGTCTGCGCGAGTTCAAGCCTGGCGGTATGATGAGTATGCCTATGGCCACCAATGTGGCGCGTAAGACATTGAATGCGCGTATGGCCGTGACCAGTGAATGGGATAAATTACAGCTGATTACAGGTATCGACAGCCAGAATAATCAGCATAGCAAACGTAACGGAAATCTGATGACAGCGTATCAGAATAAGCCACGTATTAAAGATATGGAGTTCCAGTCGATCGGTGGTTTCGGTGAGCTCAGTTATGAGGTCAGTGATAATCATAAGTTGGTGAGTGGCCTGCGTCTGGATCAGGTCAAAGTAGAAGCAGTGGAGTCAAACCAGGAGCGTAAAAAAACTTTACCAAGCGCTTTTTTGCGTTTTGAGAATCAGCATCCAGACCATGATGATGGCAAGACTTATATGGGTATTGGCTATGTCGAACGTATGCCGGATTACTGGGAGCTGTTCAGTCCAAAATCAGGCAATGGTCATCCAAATACCTTTAAGAACATTGATACTGAAAAAACTTTACAGCTGGATATTGGCTACCAGCATGAACATGGTAATTTCAGTTCATGGGCATCGGCATATGCAGGTGTGATCAATGATTACATCCTCACGACTTACTTGCCGACAGGTAATATGGGAATGTTAGAAGCACATAGCCGAAATGTAGATGCAACAGTGGCAGGTGCAGAAGTCGGAATCGGATATCAGTTTACTGATGCGATTCAGGCTGACCTGAGTGCGATGTATGCCTGGGGTGAAAATACCAGTGACAATACGCCGTTGCCACAGATTTCACCTTTAGAGGCTCGGGTAAATTTACGTTATATCCAGGATAACTATACTTTGGGTGCCTACTGGCGCCTGGTCGATGGCCAGAACCGGATTAGTGAGCGTGAAGGCAATATTGTCGGCTATGATCTTAAGCAAAGTGCTGGTTTTGGTACTCTCTCTTTAAATGGTACATATCATGTAAATGACAACATGGATCTTTCTGTGGGTGTCGATAACGTACTGGACCGTACCTATGCCGAGCATTTGAACAAGATGGGCAGTTCCGGTTTTGGATTTGCTGCCAATGAGCAATTTAATAATATCGGACGGAATTACTGGGCAAGAATCAGTATGAAATTCTAATTTGAACTGAAAACAAACAAAAAGCAGGAGTTTTTTCCTGCTTTTTGTTTATGGTAGTAATTTAAATTCATGTTTATCAGTAAGTTAATATTGTTTTGTTTTGCATTAAATAATAACTCAAACTTTTATTAAAATAATTTTTATAAATAAAACAGTAACTTATGAATTTTATGGATTATAAAATAAACATGCGTTTGTAAAGTTTAAAAAATGGGGTTGCAAGGGATGTGAAATGCTGTAGAATGCACATCCATCGGCGGTGATGAAGATTAAAACTTCTGATAAAACAGTGACTTAGTTAAGATTGATTGAGTT